>JALSLM010000074.1 GCA_026988295.1 Thiotrichaceae bacterium | reverse complement strand
TATAAGCTCGTTTACCATTCGGACGGCTCAAAGTGCAATTATTACAGGAAGGTCTCTGGTAGATGTTCTTCGCTCATTGATAGGACAGTTAGTGCCTAGGCACGACCTGATTTGGGAACACTGATGTTAAATTACGTAAACAACTAGCAAAAAATATAAAGTTAATTAAGGTAGCTGTACCCTATGGTGTAAGAGGAAATCGTGATATCTATGGTGCTTTAGATGATCAATTTCAACTAGAAAACTCTTTGATCAGACAATTCTATGATCTAATAAAAATTAAAATCAAGGTGATGAAAATTACAGGAGAACTAGATTCAAAAAATCTGAGTCAACTTAGAGAACTACTAGTACTCCATTAATATTGGCTTGATGGATTACAGGGAGAATTTGTACGCACCCATCCCCCCCCCTTTTTTTACATTTTTTACTATTTATTAGGTTGCCTTTCAGTTATTCGATATTTTAATTGAAGTTCTGGTAGTGCTACGTTTTTATCACTCAGGTATAGATGTTGGCTACCTTTTTCACCTAAATCGACGTCAGTGATTTGGATATTAATTCCTAGCTTGCTGTTTGTTTTTACAATAGGGTTATCGGTTGATTTTATTTCAGACCAGGGTATAGCTACATTTAGAAGATAACCTGTGTCAGTGAGGGTTATATGTGTTTGTGTGCCGACACTATCAAAAGGTGTGAAGGTAAAGGTTTTTACTGTTTCAGTCTCTTTTGGGCTGTCTTGAGTTACAACTGATAAGTTGTATTTTTTATCGTTGCTGTTGCTGTTGTTTTTATTTTCATTTTCATTTTTATCTTTATTCTTAGGCTTGCTTTCATCTGTGTTTTTAATTTTATCTGCAGTGGCATTTGAGTTTGTATTCTCAGATTTATTGTCTTCAGATTTAGTTTCTTCGCTGCTTGTTATAACCGCAACTTGTTTCTTTTTCTCTTCTGTTTTTTTCTTGCCATCAGCTTTTTTTTCATCTTCTTTATTGGCAAGTGTGAGGACAATTTCATCACCTTGTTCCAAGCTTTCATCGGTAATGGCAAAACTGAGATAAAGGTGGCGTGAATCCCAATTTGCTTGCCAATTAACGCTTATATCACTAGGATTAGTATTAATAGATTTGGAGAGTATTTGATGATGCTTGCTCATATCCCAAATCTGGTAAGGTGATTTAGCATAAGAAACAGGGGTTGGTTTATTATCTTCTGGTACAACTAATTGTGAGGCACTGGCTCTTTCTGGGTGCATAACAGTTTCGAGATAACGCAGCAATGAATCATATTTTGGTGCATCTGATCGTGATTGGCGAATATGCTCCTTAATTCCCCAACTACCATACCAGCTATAAATTCTGGGCGCGCTAAAGGCAACAAAAAGTTTACCTCCAGCTTTGTGCCATTCTCTCAATAGTTCATCATAAACAATACCCATACGAGGGTCACGATTTGCTGCATACAAAAGTTTATTTGGGTGCTCATCAACTTTGCGTGTATTCCAGTCAACTAAATGTTGCCCGCCTTCATAAGCAATTAAGTCAACACCATATGATTTTGCGACCTTAGATTGTTTTTGAATATAAGAAATAATAGATTTCATGCCCCATTTTGAGTTTTTATCCATCATGGCTTTGAAGACATCATCAACACTTTTAGCCTTACGCAATACCTTAGGGTGCGCCGAAACATAAGGTCCAATAGCAAGAGCATCGGTATGTTTATAGGCATCGTTATATGACAGTATTAAACTAGACATGCTTTGATTGCTTGCCCAGCTACCTAAGACTCGAATTAATTGTTCTTGCCCATCAAAAACCTCTTCCCAGATTTTAAAAACTTCCACACTGCGTTTGGAATACCATTTATAGCCCGCAGGAGATTTTTTAGTATCAAGCTTCTCTTTAAGCCCCTGCTGAATTGCATAATCATGGTGAATAAAAATCGGATTCCAGACTTCATTACTGTATTCAATATAAGCTTTTAAGTCAGGATTTAAATGCTTTTTTACATATTCAGCAAACTTACGCACATAATCATCGCTAGCTTTATAAGGCATTGAAAACCAAGGATTGGCTTTAACTTGATTAGCAAGTGCAACCATAATTTCAACAGGCGCACCACGAGAACCATATTTCCCACCCCAAGTGGCTTTTTCGGGTTTATTGCGGTCATCCCATTTTTCAACGGGGTTGCGTGTCATACCAGACATATTCATAAAACGAATAACCTGAAAATCTTTCATAAAGGCAAGATAATCAGGGTTAAATAAAAGCTTATCTTCGTTTTCCTCAAAGGCAAGGTAGGGAATAGTGCCACAGGCTTTAGCAGTTTTGACACGAATATGAGGAAAGCCTTTACAAATACCTCCTTCAGGTAAAATTCGAATATTTCTTATATAGTTATCAGCAGTGGTTTTTTTAATAAAAAGCGAGGCATTGAGGATGTGATCTTTACCTGCTTTGATTTCAATAATATCTTTATTAGGTCGGTGGACAACAATCCGTGCATCATTGCCATAAAAGATTTCACCTTCACCATCATAAAGCACAGTGAAAAAACCATCTTCAACAGTGCCCTCAGGTAAACGGTTAAGAAATTTTGTACCTGCTTGTCCGCCATTTAAATTTTTAGGCCAGCCATTCTCATCAAATTCTACACCTTTGCTACTTCCCCAAGGAATAGTTTCATTAAAAGGGATAGCCGTTTTAAACAAGTTGAGAAACTGTACACTAGAAGTATCTTCGCGCACATCTGCCGTATTAATACCGAGAATATCTTGCCCTAAAGTATTAGTTTCAGGGAGAAAGACATTCTTTCCATTTGATTCCGGGATGTCTTTCTCAATATCTCTTTCAGGTGCATAAGTACTCTTATGAAAAGGCTTTTTCTTTTTAGTTTTTGCAACTGCTTCAAGCTCATATTCCGAGGGAGGAGCAGAAGTGACTAAATTAAAATTTTGATGAGCCTGATAACGCTTATATAGATAAGGTGCAGCAAGAATAGAGGGTATTAAAATAACCCCCAGTATTAAGACTTTAGAAAGTTGCATAAATAATTGATATAAAAAATGAAAAACAGTAGGCATTATGAATCTTTGTTAGGTTTTATACAATCTTGAATTCGTGAGGTCATGCGAATAACAGGGTGTAAAATATTAGCTTCACCCATAGGTTAACTGGGTATTTTAAATCCCTCGATGAATCAATAGGTTATTCACTGTTCGGTAGTTGAATTACGGATTCAGGTTTTAATCAAATTCATATCTGTTTTTTTAAGCATTTATT
>JALSLM010000073.1 GCA_026988295.1 Thiotrichaceae bacterium | reverse complement strand
TTGCTCATCATAAAAGACTGTACGTGCTTCATCGAAGGATACACCATGCTTTTTAGCATTAGTTTTCTCTTTCTTCTTATCCCACTCAAATTCTAGCTGTTTCATATATTTACATTGTACTTATGAAGAGTTAAAAATCAAGGTGGGATTTTGTTTTAATAGCATAACGCCCGCTTGTGTGGCGTGTGATTTAAAACCACAAAGCTTAAATTTACGACAAACCAACCAAATCTAATTCAGTACAGACGCGGTGGGTGATTTTATTGGCACGGTCTCCATATTCCAGTCCTGCAAGTTTGCGTTCAACTAGTTCGTTTATAACATGACCAATTTGACCTTCACTAAGGTTCATGACTGGTTCACGATTACTTTTTTGATTACAAGCATTTTTCAGTGAGTTCATAGTAAGCGGGTAGTTATTGGGTGTTGTCAGATGCTTTTCCATCAATGCAGCGATTATTCGTGCTTCTATATCTGTGAAAAAGTTTTTTCGACTTGTTCCTGTGAATTAGACTTTTCAGCAGTATTTGATGCGTCCATAATGTTAGTATCCCCTTTTCTTTCTCGGCAAAAACTCGTATATACTGACTATTGCCTTTTTGTTAGCTGGATTGTAGATTTTTTATGCATTATACAGAAAAATTTGATGTGATTGTGATCGGTGGTGGTCATGCGGGAACTGAAGCCGCACTTGCGCCAGCGCGTATGGGGTTAAAGACATTACTGCTTACCCATAATATTGAGACCATTGGGGCTATGAGTTGTAACCCTGCCATTGGTGGCATTGGCAAAGGTCATATTGTAAAAGAGATTGATGCGCTTGGTGGTGCGATGGCTCATGCGGCTGATAAAGGTGGCATCCAATTTCGTACTTTAAATGCGAGTAAAGGCCCAGCTGTGCGTGCCACTAGGGCGCAGGCAGATCGAGTTCTTTATAAGGCGGCTATTCACAAAGCGGTTGAATCTGAAGAAAATCTACAGCTATTTATGCAGGCTGTTGATGATTTGATAGTAGAAGGTGACGGAGCAGGGCAGCGCGTGGTTGGTGTGCGTACTGAAATGGGTCTGAGTTTTTCAGCACAAACAGTGATTTTAACGGTGGGGACGTTTCTAGGCGGAAAAATACATATCGGTTTACAAAATCATGCAGGTGGGCGCGCGGGTGATCCGCCTTCAATAGCTCTTGCTGATCGTTTGCGTGAGATGCCTTTTCGTGTAGATCGCCTCAAAACAGGGACTCCCGCACGTATTGATTCGCGCTCAATTAACTTTGATAAGTTGCAAGAACAGCCTGGAGATTCACCTATCCCAACTTTTTCTTATATGGGAGAGGAAGCAGATCATCCTCGTCAAATATCCTGCTATATCACGCATACCAATACCCGCACTCATGAGATTATTCACAGCGGATTAGATCGTTCGCCAATGTATTCTGGCATTATCGAAGGTGTTGGTCCGCGCTATTGCCCGTCGATTGAAGATAAAATCATGCGCTTTGCTGATAAAGACAGTCATCAGATCTTTATCGAGCCAGAGGGCTTGAATACTTATGAGGTTTATCCTAATGGAATTTCAACGAGCTTACCTTTTGATATTCAATTTGACTTTATTCGCTCGATTGAAGGCTTTGAAAATGCGCATATTACCCGACCAGGTTATGCCATCGAATACGACTATTTTGATCCGCGTGATTTAAAGCCAACATTAGAAACAAAATTTGTAAAAGGACTGTTTTTTGCTGGTCAAATCAACGGCACAACAGGTTATGAAGAAGCCGCCGCACAAGGTTTATTGGCGGGCATCAATGCGGCACTGCAAGTGCAAGAAAAACAGGCTTGGTATCCTAAGCGCAGTGAAGCCTATATTGGCGTAATGGTAGATGATTTGATTACACACGGTACTCAAGAGCCTTATCGTATGTTTACCAGTCGAGCTGAGCACCGTTTATTATTGCGTGAAGATAATGCTGATTTGCGTTTGACCGAAATAGGGCGCGAACTAGGCTTAGTCGATGATAAACGCTGGTATGCGTTTAATAAAAAGCGTGAACAGATTGAGCAAGAAATACAACGCTTGCGTGATACCGTTGTGCATCCGGCTGATATCACAGATGCTGAAGGTCAGCAACTATTTGATGGCAAACTTAGCCGTGAATATCGCCTAGGAGAGCTTTTGCGCCGTCCTAAAGTCAGCTATCAGGGCTTAATGGCATTATCAAAATTTGGTCCTGCAGTTGATGATCTGAAAGTTGCTGAACAGGTTGAAGTACAATTTAAATACGCGGGCTATATTGACCGTCAACACCAAGAAATTGCCAAGCAGAAAAAGCACGAAGAAATGACCCTGCCAGAAGACTTTGACTATGCCGCGATTAAAGGGGGTTTATCGAATGAAGCTCGCCAAAAATTATTAGAACAAAAGCCTACCACCATCGGTCAGGCTTCGCGTATCCCTGGGATAACGCCAGCGACAATTTCAATATTGATGGTATATTTGAAAAAGCATCGTTATAAAAAGGCTGGATAATAGGTGACAGAATCAAATACAAAAATACAAATAGATTACTTATGGGATTCAGGCATACAGCAACTTGACTGTCAGCCAGACGAAAATCAGCTAAGCCAATTAAAAGACTATGTAGCGTTACTCAACCGCTGGAATAAGACTTATAACTTAACCGCAGTGCGTGAGATAAGGGATATGATCCCGCTACATATCTTCGATAGCCTTGTGGTTGCCGAGTTAATTAAAGGCAATAACTGCCTTGATGTTGGCAGTGGCGCGGGTTTGCCAATAATCCCTTTAGCGATTATGCAACCCGAGCGAAAATTTGTTGCACTTGACACCAATGGTAAAAAGACCCGTTTTATACAACAAGCAGTGATTGAATTAGGATTGAACAATGTAGAAGTTGTGCAAGCCCGTGTCGAAAACTGGCAAGCAGATGTCAAATTTGATGCCATTATTAGCCGTGCTTTTGCATCAATCCATGATTTTGTAAGCTCTTCTGCAATGCATCTTACAGAAAATGGCGTTTTATACGCCATGAAAGGGCAGTTTCCTGATGCAGAAATTCAATATTTACCAAAGGGATTTGTTTTGCATAAAACACAGCAACTAAATGTTCCGTATATTGATGGCAAGCGGCATTTATTGGTGATAAGAAAAAACCAAGGATAGTGGCTTAAAACAGTATTCTTGTAAGTCAGGTTAGCGATAGCGTAATCCGATAAATTGCTACCACAGGTTTAGCTACTACCGTTTTTAATAATAATTCTACCCATCCCCCCTGTTTTTTACACTTTCTAAGAGGCTGTCTGAGAA
>JALSLM010000072.1 GCA_026988295.1 Thiotrichaceae bacterium | reverse complement strand
GCTGATTTGAGCTATATTTTTCACCAATTTGAGGGGAATAGTTGTTCTATTCACCGAAAATTGGGGGGAAATATAGCCAAATTCAGCTTTTCCGCAGTAGGCTCTCTATTCTCGGACAGCCTCCTAGTACTCCAATAAGTTTGGTTTGATGAATGCAGGACAAATTTGTAGATACCCATCCCCCCCTATTTTTGCATTTTTTATAACACAGAGAACCACAGAGGAATCACAGAGAGCCACAGAGTTTTTAATTGCTCCAAGCTTGATAGAGATTGCTTGGCTGGTAGTGAGTTAAATCTGTGTTTTTGTAGGTCGGATTAGTGATAGCGTAATCCGACAAAGTACGATAGTTGAGTTAAGCCTGAATCCGTGAGGTCACTACGGCACAGGACGCAAGTTATTGATTCATCATGGGTTTAATAAATACCCGCTTAACCTACGGGTGAAGCTAAGATTTTTTAAATCCCGTGCTAAACCAATATCTTACGCCCTGTTATCCGCATTGACCTCACGGATTCAGGTTAAGGAAAACCTGATTAAGTTACTTTATCTATCAAAGCAATATTGTTGGACTAGTAGCCTGTCTTTCAAACCCATCCCCCCTGTTTTTTACATATTTTTGAGGAGCTATAAAAATCAAGTTTTTGGTAATGTAACACCTAGCTGCCCTTGATATTTACCACCACGATCTTTATAAGATGTTTCACACACTTCATCTGACTCAAAAAATAGCATTTGAGCCACACCTTCATTGGCATATATTTTAGCAGGTAGCGGTGATGTATTTGAAAATTCAAGCGTTACATGACCTTCCCATTCTGGTTCAAGCGGGGTGACATTAACAATAATTCCACAACGCGCATAGGTTGATTTCCCCAAACAAACTGTCAACACACTTCGAGGGATTTTAAAGTACTCAACCGTGCGTGCTAATGCAAATGAATTAGGAGGAATAATACAAACATCTGATTTTATATCTACAAAGCTATCTTCATCAAAAGCTTTAGGATCAACAATGGCAGAGTTAATATTAGTGAAAATTTTAAACTCATCAGCGCAACGAACATCATAACCATAGCTGGATGTACCGTAAGATACGATACGATTGCCATTACTTTGACGAATTTGCCCTGACTCAAAAGGCTCAATCATGCCCTGCTCTTGTGCCATACGGCGAATCCACTTATCTGATTTAATACTCATATTTTTTCTATTTTTTTGTTCGTTCGTTTATTTGTTTATACTGAGAAAGTTTAACGGTTAAGCGTTGTCGTGCCAGTACGCTGAAAAGGAATATTAAACCAAGGTAAATGCACCGATCCACCTAGTTGGTAATTTAACTGACGACTGCGTAATAAACCTGGTAGCATATTTATCATATTACCAAAACTAAGCGTTAGTGGAACTTCTACTTTTTCACTAGCACCTGCTCTAATTGTTACTTTCTTTTCTTTATCGCCTTTAGCAACTTGAACACCATTTAGACTCAAGCCGTAGTCAAAACCTGATAGTGGAATAGGAAAACTATTGGGATTTTGTATATCCAGAATAAAGGTTGCTGTCCCACCGCTTAAATTAAAACGCCCCATTTGTACCTTATGAACCTGAACTTTTGGTGGTTCAACCAAGCCTTTAATGCCACTCGAAGAACATCCAGTTAGAAACAGAGAAAAAATAAAAAACATGAAAAACAGGGGGGGATGGGTTTTAATATGCATAAATAGTATTCCGATTTAGCTATTAGAAGGCTGCCCGAGAACTAAGAATTGACTGCAAATCCTAGTTCTCAGACAGCCTCCTAAGAGACAATAATAAACCACTCATTCTAAAACAAAAAAGCCTCACAGAAAACCTGTGAGGCTTTTTAGATTCAAAAATAGTTACTCAAACTCAAATCATCTATGTATTTTGAATAACAATATTTGGGAACTTCGTACTGTAATCTTTCCCTTTGCCCGCTAATCTTGCAGACATACGACGAGAAATCTCTTTGTATAACTCAGTATTCTTACTATCTGGCTCTGCCACAACAGTCGGTCTTCCCGCATCTGCTTGTTGACAAATAGTCAAATCAAGCGGTAGAGCACCTAAATAATCAACATCTGACTCATCAGCCATGCGCTTTCCGCCACCTTCACCGAAGATATGCTCTGCATGTCCACATTCAGAACAGATATGAATGCTCATATTCTCAACGACACCCAGCACAGGAACCTCAACCTTTTCAAACATTTTCAGACCTTTACGAGCATCTAATAATGCAATATCTTGAGGAGTCGTCACAATAACTGCACCACTCACAGGAATTTTCTGTGACAGTGTAAGTTGCGTGTCCCCTGTTCCTGGTGGTAAATCAACAATCAAATAATCCAAATCACCCCAGTTGGTATCATTCAACAACTGTTCTAGCGCCTGTGTAACCATCGGTCCACGCCAGATCATTGGTGTATCTTCTTCTACTAGAAAACCAATTGACATAGTTTTCACATCATAATTCACCATTGGCTCTAAAGTTCTGCCATCTTTTGACTCTGGCTGACCACTTAAGCCCATCATGCGTGGTTGACTAGGACCATAAATATCAGCATCTAACATACCAACTGTTGCGCCATCGGCCACGAGTGCCAAAGCTAAGTTTACAGAAGTTGTTGATTTACCCACACCACCCTTGCCTGAAGCAACTGCAATGATATTTTTAATTCCTTCAATACGCTTTAAGCTTTTTTGTACGGTATGTGCCGTAACATCTTGTTCAACCGTCACTTCTGCTTTAGCAATCGCAGAATCAGACTCAAGTTTTTGTTTAACTTCAGCCGCTAATTCTTCACGATAGTCACCTGATGGATATCCCTGAACAATACGAACAAAAACCGTATCACCTTTTATATCAACATCTTTCACCTGATTAGCGGCTAATAAATCTTTATCTAAATAACGTTCTTGTACTTCCTTTAATAAGGCATCAACTTGATCGCGTGTAACTTCCGACATTTAATTTGTCTCCAACATATAATAAATACTCAACTGAGCTAAAATCCGTCTGTGGCGGCATTCTACACTAAGAACAAGCAGACAAAAACTGGATTATTAGTATGGATTAATATCTTAATACCCATCCCCCCCTTTTTTTACAATTTTTATTGTATTTAAATCTACTTTAGAGACATAGAGCTAATAAAAAATCACTGACTAAGTGATAAGTGTCGAGTCCCGTGTGATCATGGACATATTCCAGAAAGAAGTTATGCTCTCTATCAAGCAAGAGAAATTCTTCAGGACATGCTAAACGATAGTAAGAAAAAGGTCTAACATGATTATACATCC
>JALSLM010000071.1 GCA_026988295.1 Thiotrichaceae bacterium | reverse complement strand
CCTTGAGGGTAAGACTCAGAAAGTATTTTTACGTGATTTACAACGTCACCCAGCAAAGCCATTTGTGCTTCATGTTGATTTACAACGTGTAAGAGATGATGTTGAAATGACCGTTGTGTTACCACTTCATTATATTAATGAAGAAGCTGCCTATGGTGTGAAAATGGAAGGTGGTCAGGTTATTCGTAATACGGTTGATATTGAAATCAGTTGTTTACCTGGTGTACTTCCTGAATATATTGAGGTTGATTTGGCTGATCTTAAGCTGGGCGAATCCTTGTACTTATCTAGCATTAAACTTCCTGAAGGTGTTGTTTCAACAGAGCTTTCTCATGGTGAAGATCATGATCAGGCAATTGTTTCAATTATATCCCCTAAAGCTGAGAAGATTGCAACTGATGCTCCAGAAGAGCCTGAGACAGAAGATGCTGATGGTGCTGAGGGTGAGGCTGAATAAAGAGGCTCTTTGAGTATGCCTCCTCTGTACTCCATCAATATTGGTTTGATGGAGTACTACTACCTTATGAAAACCCTGATCAAGTCCAATTATTTTCAGCTTGCCAAATCTGCCGATATTTTCCACGAAGATCGGCGCAATAGAGTGACTATTACGTCTCACTTCGTGAAAAATAGCGACAGATTTTTCTTCGCTGAATTCTAATCGACTTAATCAGGTTTTCCTTATTTATGAAAACCCTGATCAAGTCCAATTATTTTCAGCTTGCCAAATCTGCCGATATTTTCTTCTCTGAATCCTAATCGACTTAATCAGGTTTTTCTTATTGAGATCAAATGTCTAAAACGATGGCAATAAAACTGATTGTTGGCTTGGGTAACCCAGGTGATAAATATTCTAAAACCCGGCACAATGCCGGGTTTTGGTTTATTGATGCCCTGAGCCAAAAATATAATGCAAGTTTTAAAACAGAAAGTAAATTTTCAGGTGAACTTGCTAAAGCCAATATTGCTGGGCAAGCAGTTTGGCTATTAAAACCATCTACGTTCATGAATCGAAGTGGTTTGGCAGCACACCAACTCTCATCCTTTTATAAAATTAAGCCACAAGAAGTTTTGGTTGCTTATGATGAGCTTGATCTAGCTGCTGGAACGGTTCGCTTAAAAAAGGCAGGTGGTCATGGTGGTCACAATGGTTTGCGTGATTTACACGCACAAATCACAAAAGACTACTGGCGTTTACGGTTTGGAATTGGTCACCCAGGGGATCGCAATAAAGTAGCGGATTATGTGTTATCTCGCCCTAGTCAAGGTGATGAGATAGAAATAAATAATGCAATAGATCGTTCGCTGAATGTTATTGAAGAAATCATTATTGGTGATACTCAAAAAGCAATGAATATCTTGCATACAGAAAAGTAGGCTAAAAAATTATCAAGTAATGATTCTACCCTTCTTGCTTATTTTTTTGTTATTACCTGAATCCGCATTGACCTCACAGATTCAGGTTCTACTTAAAACCTCCTAAGGAAAAAATTATGGGATTTAAATGTGGTATTGTTGGGCTTCCTAATGTTGGAAAGTCTACACTTTTTAATGCTTTAACCAAGGCAGGTATTGCTGCTGAAAACTACCCTTTTTGTACCATTGAGCCAAATGTTGGGATTGTTCCAGTGCCTGACCCACGTATGGATGAGCTAGCTAAAATTGTTAATCCAGAGCGTTGTTTGCCGACAACAATGGAATTTGTTGATATTGCAGGTTTGGTTGCAGGTGCGGCATCTGGTGAAGGTTTAGGTAATAAATTTCTTTCTCATATTCGTGAAACAGATGCTATTGCACAGGTTGTACGTTGTTTTGATAATGATGATGTGGTTCATGTTGATGGCAAAATTGACCCTGTTTCTGATATAGATACAATTAATACAGAATTAGCATTAGCGGATCTTGATTCTGTTGAAAAAGCTATTAAAAGAGTAGGGCGTACAGCTAAATCCGGTAATAAAGACGCAATTGCTCAGCTAGCTGTATTTGAGAAGATTCAAGCAGCCTTAGCAGAAGGCAATTCGGCACGTTCAGTAGAACTGGATGATAATGAAAAACCGTTATTGACAGAGCTGCAATTAATAACCATTAAACCTATTTTGTTTATCGCTAATGTTGCAGAAGATGGCTTTAAAGATAATCCTTATTTAGAGGCGGTTAAAGAAATTGCCGCTAAAGAAAATGCTGAAGTTGTTGCTGTTTCTGCCGAAATGGAAGCTGAAATGTCGGCACTTGAAGAAGATGAGTTAGAGATGTTTCTTGATGAGCTAGGTTTGTCAGAACCAGGTTTAAATCGTGTTATCAATGCGGGCTATCAATTATTACATTTACAGACATTCTTTACAGCAGGTGTGAAAGAAGTCCGTGCATGGACGGTTTCTCAAGGTGCAACAGCGCCAAATGGTGCTGGTAAAATTCATACAGACTTTGAGCGTGGGTTTATTCGTGCTGAAGTTATTGCTTATGATGATTTTATTCAATATCAGGGGGAGCAGGGCGCAAAAGATGCGGGTAAATGGCGACTCGAAGGAAAAGATTATATCTTACAAGAAGGGGATGTAGTTCACTTCCGCTTTAATGTGTAGAAAATATTAAAAAGTATCAAAAAAGGGGGGGATGGGTATAACTCCAACAATATCGGTATGATGGGTTCAGTGAGTCAGAAAATTGTTAGTCACATTGACCTCACAAATTCAGGTTAAATATCTTTTACACCAAATATCTTTATTATTAAAACTAATTATGAATAATGAAAACCAACAGGCTATCGAAGCTTTAAAACAAGTTGCTTTGGCGAGTATACAAGAACAACGTAGTTCTCGTCGTTGGGGAATATTTTTTAAACTAGCCGCTTTTTTACTCTTATTATTATTAATATTGGCACTTATCAGCTCAGTTTTTTCTAAAAATGTAAAGCTCACAAGTGCAAAAGAATATACTGCAGTGGTTGATATAAATGGCATTATTTTACAAGGAGCCAGTGCTAGTGCAGACAATATTATTCCTGCGCTACAAGATGCTTTTAAGGATGAAAAAGCCAAGGGTATTATCCTTCGTTGTAATAGTCCAGGTGGTAGCCCTGTCCAATCAAGCTATATTTATGATGAGATACGCCGATTAAAGAGCTTACATAAAGATAAAAAAATCATTGCGGTTGCAGCTGATCTTTGTGCCTCTGGGGGTTACTTTATTATTTCTGCTGCGGATGAAATCTATGCAAATAAATCCAGTTTAGTGGGTTCTATTGGTGTGCGTATGACAGGTTTTGGTGTTGTTGAAGCAATGAAAAAAATTGGCATAGAAAGCCGCGAATTAACAGCAGGGAAGCATAAAGCAATTATGGACCCTTTTTCTCCACGTAAACCTGAAGAAGAAGCTTTTATCAAAAAGCTACTTGCAACCACTCACACACATTTTATAGATGCGGTTAAAGCAGGCAGGGGAGAGCGTTTGAAAGACGATCCTGATATTTTCAGTGGCTTATTCTGGACAGGCGAAGGAGCAAAAGAACTTGGTTTAATTGATGGTTTTGGAAGTGATGCTTATGTTGCAAGAGAAATTATAAAAGCTCCTGTTATGATTAATTTCAGTCCGAAACAAGGTTTCTTTGATAAATTATCTAAAAAAGTTTCTACTAATATTAAAACATGGCTATTTGAATCTAAAAATAACCCCTATTCATTGCTCTATTGATTTTTATCACACTTTAAGGAAACCCTGATCAGGCTTTCCTTAATAATGACTTGAATATATTATGACCTCAAAACTTATACAAAAACATCCTATTAAGGGTAGCCGTGAATTTGAAATTGTTGATGATGAACTTCAATGTACTATCCAGTCTCCATTCAAAACACATTCCTTAAGTGTTATGTTTGCCGTGTTGGAAGAACAACCTGTTGTCTCTGGTTCAACACTTTCATTTATTAGTAAGGTAAATAAAGAGCCACTGCTTGAATTATTCCTCGACAAGCCAAACAAAGAGGTATTTGATGAGTTTATTGAAAACGTAAGGCTGAAAATTGTCGAACATGGTTTTGGTCGTTTTCGTGTTACAGACGAAGGAGTGAGTATAGATAGCGTAATGCTGGATGAAGCTATTGAAGCATTACAGAAAAATGTAGACCCAACTGAAATCAAAGTATTACTATCCGCATTAGTTGAACTTAAAACAGATATCAGTAATGTAAAATACCAAAATAATGTTACTGATGCATTTAATGAGCTTGGTTTTGCTCAAAGTCAGGTAATCATCTACGCGCCCTATCTTAACTTTTTGTTTTGTGGCAATGGATAGTGCATAGCACATAAAACAGATTCAAAGAGATAAAATAACTATGCCCGCAAAAATAGAAATCTATGGCACAACGAGTTGTAATAAATGCGTTAATGTTCGAGAGTTTCTTGATAAGAAAAATATCGAATATATTGATTATATGATTGATTTGATGCCACTTGAAAAAGATGAAATGATCCGTCGCTGTGGGCTCAAATACTATCCCCAAATATTTATTAACGATAAGCATATAGGGGGAGAAGAAGAGCTTCTGATGCTAGAACACGAAGGGAAGTTACAAGCATTATTAAGTTAGTAAGTTTTTATGCTGAATAATGCCATAAAACTTAATAAAAGAGTCTATTACCCATCCCCCCCCCTTTTTTTTACATTTTTTATGTCACTGAGAGCTACGGAGGAATCGCAGAGAGCCACAGAGTTTTATAGTGGAGTGGTTGATTTTTCTTATCCTGTATCGTTAAGCTAACTATCGTACTTTGTCGGATTACGCTATCGCTAATCTTGCCTACAAAACCACAGATTTAACTCATTACCAGCTAAGAAAACACTCTTGAGCTTGGAAACGATTAAAAACTCTGTGGTTCTCTGTGTTATAAAAAATGCAAAAATAGGGGGGGTATCTGAAAACTTGTTCTTTATTCATCAATCAATCATTTCAAAGTACTTTACTAAATTCTCTTTTAGCTCAAGCATTTCTTTATTGATCTGGTCTTTCTCTGGTCCTTCGTATTTCAAGCCCTCTATTAAAATTCGAGACAGGTTTTTATTGACTCTTTTCAGAGGGCTTTTGAGCAGTGTATATTCCTTGGGTAACGGCACAAGGTTATCATTTGCTTCAATAGCTGCTTCAATCCCGCCCTGTTTTACTGCTTTAATAATTTTCTTTGCTTCTTTGACTGTCTTATCTGCAATTAATGGCAAGACTTTCTCTTGTAAATCTTTTTCTAGCTGAATAATCTCATTGGTTTGACTGGCATTTAACTCACCTTGGCTACGTGCTTGTTTTACTGAATCAGCTGCCAAGGCATCACGTTTGATCGCGCTTTTAATGACTGATTTTGATAAACCTGTTTTTTCTGCTGTAATTGCTGCGAAGGAATCAGTATCTGTCTTTTCTTGTTTTTTTTCTTTCAGCTTGTTTTCAGGATTTAATGATTCATTAGAAATATCGATTTTGATTGCAGTTGGGTTTAATTGCTCGTAAATCTCACGACCACGATTCAAGCATCTCTCTAATTCCATTCGATTCAATGGCTCTCGTACTAAGTTTTCATCAATTGAAATCAATTCTTGTTGCAATGAATCATGATCAACCAAGTGCACATCAACCTCAGTCCAGCCTAATTCAGTAATGGCTTGAAAACGTCGAGAACCCGCCAATAATTCATTTTCTTTATTGATGGTAAGCGGGTTTATTAAGCCAACACTTTCTATGCTTTTCTTTAAGCTATCAACATCTGTTTTATGACGTAAGTACTCACTATTTCTTTTTATATCAGAGAGTTGTCGTGTGGTTATTTCCATTTTAGTGAGCCTTGTCTAATTTTTTGAAGGCGTATTTTATGTAATTAAGAGTGCTATAGATAGCTAATATTTAGCTCTTTTATTAGAGCTTTATTAGCTCTTTAGTAGAGACCTGAATCTGAGAGATCACTACGGCACAGAACGCAAGCTATTGATTCATCGCGAGTTTAAAAAATACCCGCTTAACCTATTGGGTGAAGCTAAGATTTAGTGAACTTCCCATCTGTACTAGCAGATGGTGAACTCAATTATGTAGAGATTTTTAAATTCCGTGCTAAAACAATATCTTACACTCTATTGTCCGCATGATCTCACGGATTCAGGAGAGAGTTAAATCTATATTTTTGTAGAAGGTCGGATTAGCGATAGCATAATCCGACAATATTAGTTTGATGGATACAGAGCAGATTTTTAGATACCCATCCCCCCCTTTTTTTTATTTTTTTATAAAGCAGAGAATTCAAAAGGGGTTAAGAGGTTGTCCTTATTTCTAAGTAATTTTGATAGTATTGTGTTTAGGAATGTGTGTTTTCTTTGATATAAGCAAGTATATCTTTCGCTTCTGCTATCTGTTCTTTACTGCCTTCTTGTAATACCTCATTTAAGATATTAAGTGCTGATTCGTTGTCATCTGCTTCGATATAAGCACGGGCTACATCTAGTTTTATACTAGGCTCTAGAGACTCTTCTCCTTTATTAATATTATTTTCAGGTTTTAAATAATCAATTGAGTCATGCTGCTCTATGAGGGCAACATAGTCTTTTTCATAATCATCATCTTCTTTAATGGTTTTCTTTTTGCGTGCGAAGAACCAGCGTCCTACTAGCCAGAGTAGATAAAATAAGCCAGTGAGTAATAATAATGGTAGTATCCAGAAATATTTATTTTTCAGTTTGCTAAAAGTATCACCCATCGAAGAGCTTGCTGTTTCAGGCTTAGTATTTATTGAAGCGGTGCCTCTTTTCTCTTGATTCATTTGTTCGCGTAAGTTACTTAATTTACGTTCTAATGTCATTGTCGAGCGTTCATTTTCGGCAAGCTCACTTTTTGATTCAACTAGTTTTTGATTTAATATCTCGTTAGTTTCTTTGAGCTTTTCGTTGTTTTTCGCGACCTGTTCTACGTTGCTTAGTGGTGTTGATTTCTTTTTTAAGGAGTATTGCTTAATTTTAGTTTCAAGCTGTTTTAGCTCTTCATCTCTTTTTTGTTTTTGTTTGAGAAGATTTTCGAGCTGTTTTTTTAATTTATCACTCTCTTCTTGTAGTTGAGTGATTTTTTTAGTTTGCTTTTTGACTACGATTATTGTCTTGTCACGATCCTCTGTATTAGCTAAAACAGGAAGAGGGAAGTTGCCCGTTATACCTTCTCTAAAAAAACGAGCATGTTGTGAAATTAATAACTGAGCATCAGTAATAGAAACTCGACTAATTTCACTCTCATTAGGTAATACCAAACGCTTTCCTTTTAAAAGGCGATTTATATTCCCACCTTTAAATGCGCTGGGGTTTTTAGTAAGAATAGCGATCATGATCTGCGCTCGTCGATACTTGCTATTAGGGAAGAACTTTTTGACAACGTGGCTAAGTGTATCAAATGATTTCACCCGATATACCGTTTCTGCAGTGGCATTCATTGTGAGAAAAAGCGCAAGTAATAGGCTAGAGATTGACCATATACGATTATTAAATTTCATTCTAAAATGTATACCTTGGGGTTGTATTGATAAATTGGGGTAATACAGAATCAGAGGAGGAGTATACCTAAGGATAAGTTAATCGTCTGTTTTTATTGTACTCAATCCTTATGTAATATACTTGATCTTACTGATTAAGGTTTAAGTTATACGTTTTAAGTAGTGATTTTGCTTGTTGAGGAATATCTTGGAAATAGCAACTTTTTTTGACTAATAGACACTCTCGTTTCCAGCCAAGAAGTAATGCAATACCAGCACTATCAATGTGTTCAACAGAGTCCAGATTGATTTGAATCTTATCTAGCTCTAACTGTTTGATCTGTTGTTTACCTGTTTCAATTAAATCTGAAACAGTGGAATAAACAAGGTTTCCGCTAATACGAAAACCTTGTTTAGTTGCTTTTATTGTTGGTTTAGTTTGCATTATTTATGGTTGCGCTATTTATGGTTGGATTTTTCAAGCCGTGTAATTAAGGCATTAAGCCCTTTTGCGCTCACTTCGCGTGTGAAATTAGTTCTGAAATTGGTGATCAAATTGATTCCACCCACTTGCACATTATAGGCTTTCCAGTCACCACTTTTTTTGCGTACATCATAGTTAGCAGTAATTGAGGCACTACCTTTTGGTGTTACGATAGTTCTAACAATAACATAACCTGGTTTTTTGTTGGCTACCGAATTCCCTCCGCGAATTGTCGCGCCAGCATATTTGAGCATGGTTTTACCATAACTTTTGATAAGCATTTCACGGTAAGCATTGACAAAGCGTTGACGTTGGGTAGAGCTAGCTTTTCTCCAATGTTTGCCCAAAGTTAGTTTCGACATAGCATCAAAATCAATAAAGGGGAGGACTTCATTTCTAATCAATGCATGTAGCAATGCAGGATTTTTATTGTATTGAGCTTTATTCTCCCCCAGCTTTTTTGCAATGCTTTGGGTGACTTGAAGCACTCTATTTTGTGCTGCTGCTACATCATTATTTTTTGCCCAAACAGATGTTGTTAATAGCCCCGCAAAAAAGATGCTAAGTAATCCAAATAAGATTCTTTTTGTGTAATTCATTTTCTTTTACCTGATATTTATGAATATTTTAAATACTTGTAGAATTTACCTGAATCCGTGAGGTCAATGCGGATAACAGGGCGTAAGATATTGGTTTAGCGCGGGATTTAAAAAATCTTAGCTTCACCCATAGGTTAAGCGGGTATTTTTTAAACCCGTGATGAATCAATAGCTTGCGTCCTGTGCCGTAGTGACCTCACGGATTCAGGATTTAGTTATTACCTGTGCCGTAGTGGACTCACGGATTCAGGTATTAGTTCTTTTTGGATAAGATAAGTTCATCACTGTCTCTTCGAAAGATTAGGAACATGCACGTTCCTAATCTTTGGTAGTGAAACTGACCATTAATTTTCCTATCACTTCTTCAAGTACCACCGCAGATTGGGTTAAGGTAATACTACTTCCATTTTTTAATACCTCATCTTCTGCACCTGGTTCTAGTGATATATATTGTTCACCCAATAATCCTGACGTATAAATACTTGCCTGAGTATCTTCTGGTAGATAATCAATGTCTGAATTTAAGGTCATCGTGATAATGGCTCTAAATGATTCTTTATCATAAGAGATTTTTGTAACCCGTCCTACAACTACACCTGAAAGTGTTACTTTTGCACGAGGACGAAGACCACCAATATTCTCAAAATGAGCCGTGACATTGTACCCCTTAGCTGATGATAAGCTACTTAGGTTACTAATATTCAATGCCATGATGATAAATGCGGTCAGACCTAGTACCACAAAAATTCCAACTAGTATTTCTATTTTTCTTGATGAAACCATTTTGAAGACCTATTATTTATTCGTTTTATTCATTGTCTTAGGGAAACCCTGATCAAGTCCAATTATTTTTAGCTTGCCAAATCTGCCGATATTTTCCATGAAGATCGGCGCAATAGAATAACTATTACGTCTCACTTCATGAAAAATAGCGACAGATTTTTCTGCGCTAAATTCTAATCGACTTAATCAGGTTTCCCTTAAGAAAACCCTGATCAAGTCCAATTATTTTTAGCGTCGTGAATTCTAATCAACTTAATCAGGATTTCCTTAGACGAACATTACTGCTGTTAAAATAAAATCTAGTGCCAAAACTGCAAGTGCAGAATAAACCACTGAATTTGTTGTTGCTCTACTAACACCTTCTGATGTTGGTATGGCGTTGTAACCTTGATAAACTGCAATCCATGTCACTACAAAACCAAATACAATGCTTTTGATAAAACCATTTATTACATCATGCCCAAATTCAACTTTAGATTGCATTTGTGACCAGAAAGAGCCTTCATCAACACCTAACCAAATACTGCCGACTAAATAACCCGCATAGATACCTAATGACATAAAGATTACGGTTAGAAGTGGTAGTGAGATGCAGCCCGCTAGAAAGCGTGGTGTTATAATTCGACGGATGGGGTCTACTGCCATCATTTCCATACTGGCAAGTTGCTCAGTAGCTTTCATGAGTCCTATTTCTGCGGTTAAAGCAGAACCAGCTCGACCTGAAAATAGCAAAGCTGTTAATACAGGTCCTAATTCTCGAATTAATGATAATGAAACTAAAACACCTAGAGAAGACTCAGCACCAAAATCAACTAGTGTGACGTAGCCTAAAAGACTCAAAACCATGCCCACAAAAATTGCGGAGAAAATAATAATGAGTAGTGATAAAACACCTACAGAATAAAGTTCACGAATCAATAATTGCGGTCTAAAAAGAGTCTCTTTAATGCCAAGGATGACCTGCAACAAAAAAATACTTGCACGCCCTGTGTTGGCTAATATATCAAAGGTGAATGCACCAATATGTTGAAACCAATTCAACATCATTCAGCCCCTTTCATAATGTCTTGAATATAGTCATTTGCTGCATAATGGAATGGCATAGGTCCATCTGGTTTGCCCTGTACAAATTGTTGCACAAAGGCAGAGTTAGAATTCATTAATTCTTCAGGTGTGCCTGTTGCTGCAACTTTTCCCTCAGAGAGAATACAAACATAGTCTGCTATTGAAAATGTTTCATGAATATCATGTGAGACAACTACACTGGTTAAGCCTAGTGATTGGTTTAATTTTTTAATTAATGAAACGATTGTTCCTAATGTGACGGGGTCAAGTCCTGTAAATGGCTCGTCATACATCATAAGCAAAGGGTCAAGCGCAATAGCTCTGGCGAGTGCCACGCGACGTGCCATACCGCCAGATAATTCGGATGGTGTTAAATTTCTAGCACCACGTAGACCTACAAGCTCAAGTTTCATCAAAACAATATCCCGAATCATTGATTCAGGAAAATCAAAATGTTCCCGTATTGGAAAGGTGATATTTTCAAAAACATTTAAATCAGTCAATAAAGCACCAGATTGAAACAACATACCCATGCGTCTTCTAGCTTGGTAAAGTTGTTTTCGATTTAGCTTCGGAATCTCCAGCCCTTCAACACTTAAAGTTCCCTGACTAGGTTTTAATTGACCACCGATTAAACGCAATAATGTCGTTTTACCAGTGCCGCTTGGCCCCATAATTGCTGTTACTTTACCCGCAGGAATATCTAAAGAAATACCTGAAAATATCTCACGTTTTCCCCTCGAAAAAAATAAATCACGAATTGTAATAAATGATTGTGACACAAGCTATAGCTTCATTATTTTGAATATTAGCCGATCATAATACTGTTATTTGTTTATGATTGCTATAGAAATTTATAGCTAATAGGGTACATGCAGATTAGCACTTCATCAAATCAGCGTTGATGTTGATGGAGTACATTTTTTAGAAGGTCGGATTAGCGATAGCGTAATCCGACAAAGTGCAGAATTTCGTTGGAGTTGTCTCACTTCCAAATATCAATATCTTTACCTGATTCCAGTATTTTCTTTGAATATTCTTCACCGTATTCAATAAAATCAGGGTATTCATTGTATTTTTTAAGTGCAAAAAAGCTTAATAATTGCTGAAAGTGAAATGATTTTATAAGACCTGTCAAACGTGCTTTTTCCTCACCTTTGATAAAAACTAACAGAGCAGGGCGATAACTTATTCCTTGTTTCTTTAACCATTCACCCGCTGTTATTTCTTTGCCTTGTGGATCTATTAACTTTTTATCTGATAATGCATCAAGCCTCACAAAGTTAAAGGCTTTCATTAATGCTTTGGTTTTTTTTAAGTCAAGAATTTCTTTGTGAAAGCGATTACATTCATCACAGGTTTTATCTTCAAATAAAATAGCTAAAGGTTTATCTGTTTTTGATGCTGCTTGAAAGTCTGTTATTTTGCTGAAGCCCTCATGATCTAACAAAGTGTAAACTTTATCAGTAAGATGTTCGGCACGATAACTTGGAAAATCTGTTTTTAAATAGGCTTTTTCCTTTACATAATTTAACACCTGCTTAAATTCTCTTGGTGAACGATAACCATTAACACGTGCAACAACCTTATTATTAGCATCCATAAAAAGTAGAGTAGGCGTAAAATAAACATTGAGTGCCTGAGCTAAATCTTTTTCTGATACCTCTGTATTTTCATTAAAAGCTATTTCGCGACTGCCTTTAATATCAATATGAATACTATCAAAATTCTTCTGTATAAATTCACGATTACCACCATCCGCCTCTGCTGTTGTAAAGTTATCTTTTAGCATCTGAGCGCAATATGGACAGCCTTTTAAATCAGCAAATACCAGCATGTGCTTACCAGATTCCGCCGCTTCTGCGGCATCTTCTCTGAAGTCGAGAAAACCTTCTTTAAACCAACTAGGAATAACACTATTGGCAATTCCTAGGACTTTGCCTTGTTTTGTTGCTTCTGCATTTACATTTTGCATAGTAATTGATAAGAATAAAATTATCAGGAGGTTAGCCCATCTATTTTGTATTATATTCATTTTAAGTCCTCAACTATTGTTAAGAAAAATCTGATTAAGTCGATTAGAATTTAGCATAGAAGAATAATTGGACTCGATCAGGTTTTCCTTAATCAATTATAGCTATCTCCACGTAAATTGTGGGTTATTTTTGATATTTATCAAATAAATCGTAGTATGATAGTATGTGCTAATATGCACATTGATAAATATAATCAAAGGAGATTACCATGCTAAATGTGCAACAGAGTGAAGCTTTTCCACGCAAACAACCAAGAAATCACACAGGGCGCAATATCAACCGTAATACACGTCTTGATAATATTGAACATCGTGCCGAAAAAATGGGACTTAAATTAACCCCTGAGAGAATGGAAGCTGTAGAATTTGTCTTAGATTTTTATGCGCACTGTGAAGATTGTCGAAATGCAAGACAGTTAATGAAAGTTATGGATCAGGAGTTTGCTGATAAAGGTGGCAAAAAATATCTTTATCAACTCTTTCCTGCTGGTCCACTGAGCCAAATACATGAACTGGCTGATCTACCTGATTTGGGTAACCAGACCGATAGAGGATTTGGAACAAGTTATTAAAATATGTAAAAAAGGGGGGGATGGGTACAGGGATGGAGTGATAATAAACCTGCCATTCTTCTTTCATGCGCAAGCGTTATACTGGCTACTTACTGCTTGTGGGTAGCTCACATCAAAATGACAGAGCATACTACTCACTAAAAATTAATTATCACTATAAATATTCCTGTCATCTTTAAGTTTTTATTCTATCCTTTAATAGATTCACTTATTGAGTTACCCCCTACTATTAAGATACTACTTAAACATTCCCAAACACTTTTTGTGTATGCGCTCTTTTATTTAAAGATATATGCGTATATATGATTGTGTGCGTGATTGGAAAATGTTTAATAATGAAGTAAATATCTAATTCTAGAGAATACTCCCTAAGCGATAATTTATAACTCAAATCAAGTTTGAGTTTGTCAATAGCCTGAATTTGTGAGGTCATGCTGATTTGGGTGTAACTGTAAACCCTAGTTCTCTGCAATATATTTATGTGGTCATTTGCAGGGTTATAGTCATCCAAAGGAGGATAAAATGAGCAAAAAATTTATCGTTGGCATAGATGATAGCGATGATAAATTTAGAGCGATTGAATTTGTTGTCCTTGTTACTGTTGTTCCATAAATCATCTAAAAGAGTATTTTGAGGAAATAAATATGAAATTTAAACTGCTAATCCTATCCCTACTAGGACTTCTGCCGACATTTAGTGTCTTTGCAGAGGCAGTAGAGAAATCGCTAGATCAAAGAATTAATGACGCAATCGCACCTATTATCAACCCTTTTGTTGGTGCTATCTTTTCACCTTTACCTGGCTCTGAAGCCATCTTGGGTACACCATTCCCGTGGATTGTACTTTGGTTAGTGGTTGCCGCTAGCGTATTTACCTTTTATTTTGGTTTTATACAATTTAGAGGTGTTTTCCATTCTATATCATTAGTTAAAGGTGATTATATTGATCCCAATGATAAAGGTGAGGTTACCCCCTTTCAGGCACTGGCTACCGCATTATCAGGCACAGTTGGCCTTGGTAATATTGCTGGCGTGGGCGTTGCTGTCGCATTAGGTGGTCCTGGTGCTACTTTCTGGATGATTTTAGCTGGGCTTCTCGGTATGGCTTCAAAATTTACAGAATGTATATTGGGTGTTCATTATCGTAATGAATATGCTGATGGTACCGTTTCTGGTGGTCCGATGTACTATTTATCAAAAGGTTTATCAGAGCAAGGTAAAGCAACTTTTGGAAAAATTTTAGCGGTTGGATTTGCTATTTGTTGTATTGGTGGTGCATTAGGTGGTGGTAATATGTTCCAAGCCAATCAAGCTGCTCAACAGATTGCTAGTATTATTCCATTCTTTAAAGGTAATGGCATGATATTTGGTATAATTATGGCTGTTATTGTTGGTGTTGTAATCATTGGTGGTATCAAATCAATCGCTAAAGTGACTGAGAAAATTGTTCCTTTCATGGCAATTCTTTATGTAGGTTCTGCACTCACTATTATTATTATGTCATCTGATCAAATTGGTGCAGCATTTAATTCTATTATAGATGGTGCTTTCAATGGTACAGCTGTTGCTGGTGGTGCCGTGGGCGCATTGATTCAAGGCTTCAAACGTGCCGCATTCTCAAATGAAGCAGGTGTTGGTTCGGCTGCCATTGCTCATTCAGCAGTACAAACAAAGCATCCTGCCACTGAAGGCTATGTTGCGTTATTAGAGCCATTTATTGATACCGTTGTTATCTGTACTATGACCTCATTAGTAATTGTTATTACTGGTTCTTGGGTTCCACAAGGAACAGAAGGGCATCTATCGGGTATTGCACTTACCTCTAAGGCATTTGTAAGTCAATGGGGTGGTTTTAATTACGTGCTTGCGATTGCGGCCGTACTCTTTGCTTTTTCAACCATGATTTCTTGGTCATACTATGGTTTGAAAGCTTGGACGTATCTATTTGGTGAAGGCAAAATCAAAGAGCTTATCTATAAGTTTATGTTCTTGATCTTTGTTGTTATTGGCGCATCAATGAGTCTTGGTCCTGTTATCGACTTCTCAGATGCAATGATCTTCACAATGGCGATCTTTAATATTATTGGCTTATATTTCTTAATGCCTAAAGTTAAAGAGTTGCTTAATGATTATCGAGCTAAGTTGAAATCAGGTGAGATTAAGAAGATAGTTTCTTAATTTATTTTACCCCTGTTTAAAAAAGCCAGCGTTATGCTGGCTTTTTTTTGCTTTAGATATGAGCTTGATGATGAAAAATATGCCCATATATTTTATCAAGTAAGAAAAATCATCCACAAACAATCAAAGGTATTCTAAAATGTTTGAAAAAAATATGAGTTGTGAAATGCGTGTTATTTTTGCAGCTCTTGCTGTTGTGTTTCTATTAACGGTATTGTTCGGAAAGCTATTTGCTATCATAGGTTTGATCATGACTGCTGTTGTAGCGGGAACGGGAGTCTGTATGGGAGCAAAAATATTAGGCCCTGCTTTTTGCAAGAAATCAGTGACTGATGCCATTAGCAAAGCCACAGATGAGTTAAAGTCAGCTGCTGATGATGCAATGGATAAAGCGAAAGATGTTGCAGAAGATGCTGTCGATGCGATTAAAGATAAGGTTAAAAAATGATTAGTACTTTACCCTTTATTCCCTCAGGAATAATTTAAAGATTTAGTTTAGGTATATGTAGGTCGGATTAGCGATAGCGTAATCCGACAAGTTGTGGTGATTCAATCTGAGATTAAACTATAATTACGGGTATAATTATCACTAACTCTTGAGTTCTAAGATAAAAAGTATCAGAAAAGGGGGGGGATGGGTATACATATACCTGAATCCGTGAGTCCAATGCGGATAGCAGGGGATAAGATATTGGTTTAGCACGGGATTTAAAAAATCTTAGCTTCACCCTTAGGTTAAGCGGGCATTTTTTAAACCCGTGATGAATTAGTAGCTTATTCACTGTGCCGTAGTGGACTCACGGATTCAGGATATATTCTATTAACTATCTTATTAACACCATCCCCCCCTTTTTTTACATATTTTAGGTTATTAAAGAGCAGCATTGTTAATTTATTATTCTTTACTATCTGGTAAGGTAATATTAAGTTCAAGCACATCGTAATCAGTGCCTTTTTCGACGTTTACATTCACATCTTTTTCACTGACATGAACGTATTTACGAATTACCTGAAGGATCTCATCCTTGAGTTTGGGTAAATAATCGGGTGCTTGTCGAGACTTATTTGCGTGTTCATGTGCTATCAGAATTTGCAAACGTTCTTTGGCAAGATTTGCGGTATTTTTCTTTTTCTTCTGTTTGAAGAAGCTTAGTAATCCCATGTTCCTGCCTCCTATCCGAAGAGCTTCTTAAAGAAGCCTTTTTTCTCTTCACTTTTAACAAAGCGTAATGGAATATCTTCACCTAGAAAACGACAAACCATATCCATATATGCTTGACCTGCTTTACTTTCTTTGTCCATAATCACAGGGTTACCGCTATTTGAAGCTTGCAGTACAGTCCCTGATTCAGGTATCACACCAATTAGTGGCACTGAGAGTATTTCTATAATGTCATCCATGCTGAGCATATCGCCACCTTCAACGCGGTCTGGTGAATAACGAGTGATTAGCAGATGCTCTTTCACTGTTCTGCCTTCTTCTGCTGCCTTTGAGCGACTTTGCAAAATACCCAAAATACGATCTGAATCTCGTACTGAGGAAACCTCAGGATTGGTGACGATAATCGCCTCATCAGCAAAATAGAGTGCCATAAAAGCACCTTTTTCAATACCTGCTGGTGAGTCACAAACGATATATTCAAAACCTTCTTCTTTTAGCTCATTGAGCACGCTTTCCACGCCCTCTTTATTTAAAGCTTCTTTATCGCGTGTTTGTGAAGCAGGTAGAATAAACAGATTTTCGACACGTTTATCTTTAATTAATGCTTGCTTTAAGGTTGACTCGCCGTTAATGACGTTGACAAAATCATAAACAACCCGACGCTCAACGCCCATAATCAAGTCAAGATTTCGCAGGCCTACATCAAAATCAATCACTGCTGTTTTATGCCCCTTGGCAGCCAGACCTGATGCAAATGCTGCACTTGACGTTGTTTTTCCTACGCCACCTTTACCCGATGTGACTACGATTACTTTACTCAATGTTTTACTCCGTATAATATTCTTGGTGGACATCTGCTACGACTAGATACGCTACGATAGCGGCTCTATAATCAATTTTTCACCCTCTAGGCGTATCATTGCGGGTTTGCCAATGAGTGTTGTATTGCTCTCATCTAATAGCTGGTATCGCCCCGCGATTACAATTAATTCGGCTTGCAATGATGAACAAAATATTCTTGCTGATTTATTGCCTTTAACTCCTGCTAAAACACGTCCTCGCAATGCGCCATAAACATGGATAGATCCATCTGCCATGATTTCTGAGCCTGCACTGGTTGTTGCTAAAATGGTTAAATCCCCACCGGCTGCATAGACTTGTTGCCCTGAGCGTACTGGGCGATCAATTGTCAAACTTGATTGTTTTTCAGCAGGTTTGGCTGGTGCTGGATTTTGTGTATTTGCTGTAACTGGATCAGCGGAAGGGATAGCTTTCGTATTCAGGTTTCGCTCTTCTTTCTCTCGAAGTGAATCTTGAGCAGTGTTATTAGCGATAGAATTTAAAGCTTTCGTATGTGCAGGCAACACTGTCCATCCAGATTTAAGCAATAAGCCTTTCATGTTTTCTGGTGTATTTCGCACACCAATGGGCGTAAAGCCTAAATCAATTAATCCTGCTTTTAAAGCAGGGAAATCATGTATTAGTTTTCGACCCGAAGAAAAATCAAGCTCAGCACAGTCTATAACAATCGGAATCCGCATAAAAAATTGTGGGGATCCATCCCGTTTTAATTTCAACTTTTTAAAAATCTCATTAATATCAAATGCTTGCAGGTATATAATATTAAGCATTGACATTTCACCCTTTAAGATCATTTTCTGGCATTTATCCTACAATAAATTTTAGAAACCGCATTCTATACGAGATGATACTTTTTATCATTCCATTTATAACACCCATCCCCCCTGTTTTTATTACTTTTCTATTTTCTGAGTTCGTGGGATTGCTGAGTAAATAATATAAGTTATTGATTAAGCATGGGTTCAGGTATCATTAGCTAACTTATAGTGAACCTTTTTGGCTATAATGAATCGAATGCATTAACTTTTGATAAAGTTCTGAATTCGTGAGTCAACTGCTAACCGCATTGAATTCACGGATTCAGGAAAGTCCCAATAGTCGGAAAAAGCTGGATATAATTTAAACAATTGACAAACAACCGACTATCGTATTAGGATAGGCAAAATGGGGAAGAATCTTAAGGGCTCAGAATTAAATAAATTGCGTCCTCAATGGTTCTGATATTAATAATCTAAGTTTATAACTAGTCACTTGATTTGGGGAATAAGTCTGAGTGTGTTTAAAAGTTATTTATATTACTTAGTTTCATTTAAGAATTAATAAAAATCATGAATTTGGGCAATATTCGTTTAAAAAAATACTCCTTATTAATAGGTCTCACTGTCATCATTACAATAATGATTGCGACTTTTGCTTTCACATCAAAGCAAATTAGGGATAATCAAAAAAGAATTGAAGCTTTACTCGTTAAGCACACAGATAGTGCCAAACAACTCGTTAGTAAATCAAATGAAATTTTTAAAGAGTCAAGGCTTCTTCTTGATGAATTAAATAGTATCCCTGCAACCAATAATAAATTAGATAAGGGTAATTTATATCCAACTTATAATCTGTTGAAAACCAGTAACTCTCCTAAGGATTATATTGATGCAAGTAAACTGATTAGTATCATAACCCCCGAATTAGGAAAGAATCTGCAACGTATCGAAGATATGGCTGTTGATCAGTTTTGGTCTGCGCAAGATGCATCAGGACTCGCCTACGAAGAATTTTATGATACAACTAACAATATTAATATATTAAAAGTTGTCGCTGTTATAATGAGTATTTTTCTTACCTTCTTTATCTTGAAGAATCAGAAAATAGCAAATAGAAAGCTAGCCTATCAAGCAAGCACCGATATGCTTACACTTCTGCCTAATCGCTCAAGGCAAATTGAAAATATACAAGAGCAGATTTCTAATAAACCAGATTCTATTTTTGCCGTCATTTTTATTGATATTGATTATTTTAAAATAATTAATGATAACTATGGTCATGACGTTGGTGATGTCATTCTTAATAAGTTTGCCGCTAAAATAAGCTCTCATCTAAAAGAAGAGGATGTGCTTTCACGTTTTGGAGGTGATGAGTTTGTTCTATTGCTACGCAGCATTAATTCTCAAAAGCAGGCAGATAAATTTGTCAAAAAGCTCTCTTCTGCACTAGATACTTCGTTTCAAGTTGGTAACACAGAGATATTTATTACCGCAAGCATGGGAGTAAGTATTTACTCAGATAAATGTAAAAATGAGTGCAAAGACCCTAAAGTACTTCTGAAACATGCTGATATTGCCATGTATTCAGCAAAACATAACAGTCGAAATTGCTTTCGCTTTTTCTCAAAAGATACTAAAGATAGAATTGAAAGTGAGCACAATATTTGCCACGCTTTACACACTATCTTAAAAAATGATAATGCAGATAAGCAGTTGCATCTTAAATATCAGCCTTTATTAAATATAAAAGAGCAAGATGTAACTGAGTGCGAGGCTTTAATTCGCTGGACGGATCAAAATGGAAAAGAAATCGTACCTGATCGATTTATTCCCTTAGCTGAGAAGAACAATTTAATAGAAAAAATTAATTTATTTGTCGTTAATGAAGCTTGCCAGCAGCAATATCAGTGGCAACAAAATAAACAAAAGCCAATAAGAATTAATATCAATCTTTCTGGTAATAAAATCGTATTTAGTAAGCTAATCAAACAACTTCGATATAATCTTAAAAAATATTCTCTACAGCCTTCACTTTTTGGGATTGAGCTGACAGAAAGAACCATAAATGAAATATCTAAAGAAACAATTTTACAACTTGATCAATTAAGAAAAGAAGGTATGAAAATATCAATTGATGATTTTGGTACAGGTTATTCATCATTAAGTGAGCTTAAAAATCTTCCTGTAACAACACTCAAAATTGATAAAGCCTTTATACAAGGTTTGCCTAATGACAAAAAAGATCATGCATTAGTAAAAACAATTATAGATTTAGGTCATTCATTAAATCTTGATATTGTTGCTGAAGGTGTTGAAAATATTGAGCAACATCTCTTTTTAAAGAAGCACCTTTGTAATGTTGGTCAAGGTTATTACTATCATCATCCATTGCA
>JALSLM010000070.1 GCA_026988295.1 Thiotrichaceae bacterium | reverse complement strand
GCACATCATAAATATTGCTGGGAAACAGCAATCGCTGTTGATTTTCTGTTGGGGCTGTTTTAAATAAAGGGGTCATTCGCTTATTTTACACTTTATTCTTTGTTAGTTCTCGGACAGCCTCCTAGGTCAGCTTGCAGAGCATGGTGAGGCGAGGTAATGTAAGCCAACAAAATTTCATTAAGATCGTTGGGTCAGGAACAAAAAGGCAAGTCAAAATGATCAAGTTATCTCATGCGCATTCCTTGAATACCCATCCCCCCCTTTTTTACACTTTTTTATTTAAGTGCTTCTAAAATTGCTTTCCCAGCATCACCAGCTTCTTTAGCCCATTCATCTCCCATCGTTTTGCCTATAGCTTGCAAGCCTTTTTTGAGTTCATCAGATGGTTTAGCTACTTTTATGCCTTTTTCTGCCAACACTTTTGTTTTGGCTTCGGTTTCTGCCATTGCCATTTCCCAGCCTCTTGTTTCCGCTGTTGCGGCGGCTTCCATAACTGCTTTTTGTGTTTTTTCATCAAGACGCTTAAAAGATTTGGCATTAACAATCACCATGTTTTTAGGAATCCATGCCTGTGTATCTGTGTAATTAGAAATATAATCCCATGATTGGCTACTGACACCAGTGCTTGGAGAGGTAACCATTGCATCAATAATGCCTGTTGAAAATGCCTGTGGAATCTCAGGAGTCTGTACTGTTGTTGGTGTAGCACCAAGCAATACCGCTAAACGAGAAGTTGTTGGGCTATAGGCACGCATTTTTAAACCTTTTAAATCAGCCACTGAATTAATAGGCTTTTTGGTATAAAAACCTTGAGGTGGCCATGGCACAGCATAAAGTAACTTGATGCCTTCTTTTTCGAGTGTCTTTTCAATAGTAGCACGCGACGCACCCCATAGTTTTTTAGCCGCATCAAAATCAGAGGCTAAAAATGGAATATTATCAGCCTTAAATAAAGCATTATCATTGCCTAATAATCCCATAAACATTTCACCCGCAGGGACTTGACCAGTACGAACTGCACGATGAATTTCAGGATGTTTAATTAATGAAGCACCAGAATGAACAACAATATTAAGCTCGCCGCCCGTTGCTTTTTTAACATCTTCGGCAAACTGCTTTACATTTTTTGTATGATGAACACCATCACCATAAGGTGTTGGCATATCCCATTTAGTAGCAGCATAAGATGTGCTAGAAAGTAGTGTTGCCGCTAAAGCAATAGATAAAGTTGTAGATAAAACCATTGAAAATGGACGAGATAATGTCATTCTAAACTCCTTTGTTTTGTTTTGTGATTAGTTTTGTGATTAGTTTCTTACCCTGAATATTTGTAATTTATAAAGGGAAACGTAGCTGTTTTATAGTTAAAGGACTGATTTTTGTCAAATCATAAAAGTTATAAAAACAGGGGGGGATGGGTATACTCTTACTATTTAACACACATACGCAAAGATTTGTATAACTATAAGGAAATCCTGATTAAGTCGATTAGAATTTAGCGTAGAAAAATCTGTCGCTATTTTTCATGAAGTGAGTCGTAATAGTCATTCTATTGCGCCGAACTTCATGGAAAATATCGGCAGATTTGGCAAGCTAAAAATAATTGGACTTGATCAAGGTTTCCATAAGGAGCCCTAAATGTCTTGTTGCAATAAAACATCTTGTGAGCAAACTAGCAACTCTATACCGAGAAAGCTTGCTTGCCCTGCTAACGGTAAAACCTATTTGCCTGTTGAGCCTAAAACCATTAGTCATCATTTAAAGCAAACATGGAATTGGCAAGCAACTGAACAAGGTTATTACTTTTGTTCTGATCCTGAATGTGATGTGGTTTATTTTGCTGAAGATGGCAGTATCATAAAAACAGCTGAGCTACGCACCAGCGTAGGTATAAAAGAAATGAAGCCTAGCAGTATCATCTGTTATTGCTACGGTGTAACTTTAGAGGATGCAAAATCAGACCCTAAGGTAAAAGAGTTTGTTATGCAAAAAACCAAGATAAATGAATGTGCCTGTGACTCACGCAACCCTTCAGGGCGGTGCTGTTTGAAAGATTTCCCTAAGAAATAAAGCCAACAAAATAGGGGAATTTGTCGGATTACGCTATCGATAATCCGACCTACAAGGCTAGTTTTTCATTTCTTCATCATGTGTGACTAGAAAGTGCTCTCTTGATTCAGCTTCAACAAAGATTCTTCTCACATCCGGAAAACGCTTTTTAATGCGCTTGTCTAATTCTGCTATAGAGCCTTCAACCTCGTCAGAGCTAGCCTCTGGTGAAAAATCGGCACTAACATTAACCAGAATATAGTTTGGCCCCATGTGCATGGTTAATACTTCATTAGTGCGTTCAATCGGGTCAATTTGATCTACCATATCTTTTATTGCTTTTACTATTTTTGGGTCTGCACTTTCACCAATCAATAAACCTTTGGTTTCTATTGCTAACAAAATAGCAGTAACTGCAAGTATTACCCCAATAATAATAGAGGCTATGCCATCAAATACCGCAATTCCGGTTAGCTCAGCAAGAAAAACCCCTATTAGTGCAACAAATAAACCAAGTAAAGCAGCACCATCTTCAAATAGAACAACAAACATTGACGGGTCTTTGCCTTGTTTAACTGCTTCAAAATAGGTTAACTGGCCTTTTACTTGTTTAAATTCTTTAAGTGCATAAATAAAAGCAGCACCTTCAAAGAGAATCGCAAGCCCCAAAACAATATAGTTAATAAGCGGGCTTTCTATATGGGCTGGATGGATAACATGCTTGATACCGCCATATAAAGAAACACCTGCACCCAGTGCAAATACCATTATTGAAACAACAAAGCTCCAAAAATAAATTTCTTTACCATGACCAAAAGGAAACTCTTCACTAGCAGGTTTTTTAGCCTGTTTCATACCATAGAGTAATAAGCCTTGGTTTCCCGTATCAACTAAGGAATGTATACCCTCAGAGAGCATAGCGGAACTACCTGTTATATAAGATGCTATAAATTTAGTAATAGCAATAAGCGTATTACCTGCTAGAGCGACAAAAATTACTTTTTTTGATGATGATGTAGACATAGTGTATTTATTTCGTGTGTTTACTTTATTAAAGTGACTGAAAAATCGCTAATGCGATAAAATTAGACAGATTATAACGGATTCTATTAAGGAAACCCTGATCAAGTCCAATTATTTTTAGCTTGCCAAATCTGCCGATATTTTCCATGAAGCTCGGCGCAATAGAATAACTATTACGTCTCACTTCGTGAAAAATAGCGACAGATTGTTCTGCACTAAATTCTAATCGACTTAATCAGGATTTCCTTAAGGATTCAGCTTAAATTGTAGGTTGACCTAGGAGGCTGTC
>JALSLM010000069.1 GCA_026988295.1 Thiotrichaceae bacterium | reverse complement strand
ATTGAGTATCAATATCAGCACTTGCATATAATACGGCACTCGTATCAGGTGCGAATAATTCAAATATTATAGAATCACCTTCAAGATGATTAATAGCCTCTAAAAGATAGGTCACGTTAAAACCAATCTCGAAAACATCTCCAGAATAATTCACGTCCATTTCTTCTTCAGCACTTTCATTATCAGGATTGTTAGATTGAATAAACATTGTTCCGTCGTAAAGTTTTATTTTAATACCTTTGAATGTTTCATTAGAGAGAATTGAAACTCTCGCTAAAGTATCTCTAAATTGTTCCCTATCAAGTTCGATTGAGAGTTCACAGTTGGTAGGTATAGCAGCCTGATAATCAGGGTATTTACCATCTATCAATTTTGAAGTAAAACGAATTTGGTCTTTATTAACACGGATATGATTATCACTAAGCTGCAGAGTAATAGGTAGCTCACTCGAAGAGTCTAATAAACGTGTTAACTCTAAAATGCCTTTTCGGGGTACTATGATTTTCTGCTCTAGCTCAATAATTGAATCAGTTGGCTCAGAATTTTTTGTAATTGCTAGGCGATGACCATCTGTGGTGACAGCAAGAATATTATTTTTTGAAAAATCAAGCAACATACCATTTAAATAGTATCTAACATCTTGATTTGCCATTGAAAATGAAACTTTATCTAAAAGATTTTTTAGTATTTTTTCAGGAATAGTAATTTCTTGTTTGATTGGAATATCATCAAGTAATGGATACTCATCCGCTGGCAATGTTGCTAATTCAAAGCGGCTTCTACGACCTTTAATATGTAAACGCTGTTTATCATCCGTTTCTAGTAATATTAAAGAATCCTTTGGGAGAGCTTTGCAAATATCGAAAAATTTTTGTGCTGAAGCCGTTATTTGTCCAAGTGTATCTGCAGTCATTTCTATTTCAGCAGACATTTCTATCTCCAAATCGGTTCCTACGAGTTGAAGTTTATTCTCGGTAGCGCGTATAAAAATGTTTTCAAGTATTTTGCTTGTATGCTTTTTATCAATTGCACCAACAACATGATTTAGTTGTTCAACAAGTATTTCTTTAGATATCGTGAGCTTCATAGTTAGTATTATATATATATATTTAAAAGATAGTAGTAGTAATAAGGGCTTCTAAAATTCTTGGATAAGTTTAAATTTAAGATTAAAAACAGATAATTATAACGATATTCAGGTGTGCATGAATACACTATAAAAAGAAGCACTGATTGTGTGAGAGCTGTGGATAAGTCCACCTATTGTTACTTTGCTTTTTTTATTCACAGCTTTTCCTTTTTTTATACCTGAGTTAATCGAGTACTTATTTAGTTGAAATTTATCGGGTAAGTGTACGTTCTAATATACGGTAGTTTTCATCAAGTGAGGCATCTTCGGTTCTAAGTTCCTTTATTTTTCTACAGGCATGTAATACGGTTGTGTGATCCCTATTTCCAAAAAAAGTACCAATTTCAGGCAGGCTATGGTTAGTTAACTCTTTTGATAAGGCCATAGCAACCTGACGTGGACGTGCTATAGAACGTGTTCTGCGCTTTGAATCCATATCAGATGTTTTGATATTATAATGTTGTGCGACGGTTTTCTTAATATTTTCAACCGTGACCATTTTATCTTGACTGGCGAGTTGATCACGCAAAGCATTATGTACAAAATCAAGAGTAATCTCTGTTTGTTGGTGTAAGCGCAGACTTGCGAGTACTCTTTGTAAAGCACCTTCTAAGTCTCTAACATTAGATCTAAAGCGTTTAGCGATAAAAAAAGCAGCATCTTTAGGTAATGTTAAGTGATACTGTTCAACTTTTTTAGAGAGGATAGCGACACGTGTTTCAAATTCAGGAGGTTCTATCTCGACAGTAAGCCCCCAATTTAGACGTGAGCGTAAACGATCATCTATACCTTCAACATCACGAGGGTAACGATCACTAGTTAATATAATTTGTTTTTGCCCTTCTAAAAGAGCATTGAAAGTATGGAAGAATTCTTCAACCGATCTATTTTTACCAGCAAAAAATTGTATATCATCAATCAATAAAGCATCAACCGTTCTATAATAATCTTTAAATTGATCAATGCTATTCGTTCTAAGCGCAGTGATCATATCGTTTACAAAACGCTCTGAATGTAAATAAACCACTTTTGCTTGGGGATTAGCAGATAGAATTCTATTACCTATAGCATGCATCAAGTGAGTTTTTCCTAGACCTACACCCCCATAAATAAAAAGAGGATTGTAGGATTTGCCAGGATTGTCACCAACCTGTTTCGCCGATGCTACAGCTAATTGATTTGACTTACCCTCTACAAATTTATCAAAGGTATTAGAAGGGTTTAGGTTATTGGTAAATTTTGTTTTATTGACACTTGCCTCAGGTAAATCTAATGTCGGCATCGGGCTTGGTGTAGTGCTTGGCATTGTGCCTGAAGCTTGATTATTGTAATCTTGTGCTACAGAGCTAGATTCAACAGTGTCTACTGGATTGGAGAAAGTCGGTGCAGAGCCAGCACCTATTTGCAAAATAACTTGAACATTATCACCATTGGATAAGCTCTTGATATTTTTTTTGATAAGATCAAGGTGTTGATCTTTAACATGTTGATAAACAAATGTATTCGGCGCTAAAAGGACGAGTATGTTTTCATGTTGAGTGCCATGTAATGTACGTAGCCAAGTATTTATTTCTTGGTCACTTAAATCTGATTCAAGGTTGTTGAGGCATTGTTGCCAAAGCATGGAATTTTCCTTTTATGTAAGCCCTAAGAAAATTTTCAAGCGGTAACTCGAATAATATTTATCGAAGTTTAAACTCTCATATACAGCAACCCATGAGAGCACTAATGCTTGAAATAAACCTATATTAAAGGTTCGTTTGTGACTAAAATATAAATTTTAGCTAAGTCCGTGAGTTCAATACAGATTTAGCATTGGTAGCGAAGGTGTTTGCCCATAAACACCCAATACTGCGCCAAGGGGTTTTGAACGCATTGTATTGCATTGCATTAAACCTGAATCCATCAATCTAATATTGTTGATGTACTAGATATTACTCCCTAAAATGAGTTATCCACAAGCACTTTTTGACTGATTTAGTTAATAAAAAAATTGACTTTGCAGGTCAGTTAGCGTATTTTTTCCGCCCTTCGCTTATAGTATTTATTCTGCATAATTAAAGAATAAAAAAATTAGCTATTTATCTGTTGTTTTTAATCATATAGATGGATGCTTTATTATAAGTATTATTTAAATTCAAAGATTTACCATAGGTTTAGTCATGAAAAGAACATTTCAACCCAGTAATTTAAAACGTAAACGTACACATGGATTTCGCGCACGTATGAGTACCGTTGGTGGGCG
>JALSLM010000068.1 GCA_026988295.1 Thiotrichaceae bacterium | reverse complement strand
TTACGATTGTGGTGATTTTTAAGCTAAGTGGTCATGACAACTCAAATGCCAACATCTCACGCGGTAGCGTGTTTGTACAACAGCATGTTTTATGGGACTAACGTCCCACAAAACAATATTATAGGGAGTCCTAGTTAATATCTAGAAAATCTCCCATTCCTAATTTTATAGCATTTCACGCTCAGCATCTTGTGCCAAAAAGCGATTAAGTAGGCATAAAATCCCATATAACAGTTTACTATACTATTTGAGCCTAAAGGGTCTAAACTCATGGTGGTAGTAGATCAGTTTATACGCAGTTTACTACCTTTTATCGGGTTTTCAAGCATAACTTCAATGCTCCATCACGTTTATATTGATGGATTCAGAGTAAACTTGTAGATACCCATCCCCCCCCTTTTTTTAGATATTTTTGTTTAACCTGAATCCGCTGAATCAATTTAAGCCATTAGTGTACTAGTCAGTCTATTTAATTTTTGCTAGGATAGCTCAACTTGTCGGGGTGTCTTGTTTTTATTTTAAAGCGAGGCTGAGAGTTTAACCCGTTGCACCTGATACGGTTCATACCGTCGTAGGGAACAAGCTGATAGGATTTTATTGTTGTTTGTATCGCTGTTTGTATTGTAGCTTTGCACAATAAGATTCTCTTCCGGCAGGTGTTTTTTATACTTTGCTGGAGATAGCATGATTGCCAATGATTCAAATACTTTTTTAACAAAAGTTTCTACTTCTGTTTCTACATCCGTTTCTACATCTATTACACGCGAGCCACTTTCAGGTTCTAAGAAAATCTATATTAGTAATGACTCTGGGAGTTTTCAGGTCGCAATGCGTCAGATTGAGCTAACGCCGACATTGCTACGCGGTGAGGGTGATTCGGCAGAATATGAGGAGAATCCTCCTCTTCGCGTTTATGATACTTCAGGTCCTTATACTGATTCTGATATTGAAATTGATCTTAAAAAAGGGCTGCCTGCTTATCGTAAATCATGGATTGAGGCGCGTAAGGATAGTGTTGAATTAGAGGATTTTACTTCTGATTTTACTCGCCAGCGTCTTGCTGATGATGAGAATATAGAGCCTTTTGAGAATAAGCCTAAACCGCGTAAAGCTTTGGATAATAAAAATGTGACTCAGATGCATTATGCACGTCAGGGCATTATTACGCCTGAGATGGAATATATTGCGATTCGTGAAAATATGGGGCGTGCATCAACGCCTCAAGATCAAATAGCAGAGCTGACGGCAAGTGGCTTGCCTACTGAAATCACTGCGGAGTTTGTGCGTAAAGAGGTGGCGGAAGGGCGCGCTATTATCCCTGCTAATATTAATCATCCTGAGTGTGAGCCGATGATTATTGGGCGTAATTTTCTGGTTAAGGTGAATGCTAATATTGGTAATTCTGCGCTGGGTTCTTCGATTGATGAAGAGGTCGAGAAGATGGTTTGGTCTACCCGTTGGGGTGGTGATACGGTGATGGATTTATCGACAGGTAAAAATATCCATGAGACCCGTGAGTGGATTATTCGTAACTCGCCTGTACCGATTGGTACTGTGCCGATTTATCAGGCATTAGAAAAAGTTAATGGTATTGCTGAAGATTTAACGTGGGAGCTTTTTAGAGATACGTTAATTGAACAGGCAGAGCAGGGGGTGAGTTATTTTACGATTCATGCGGGTGTTTTGTTGGAATATATTCCATTAACAGCTAATCGCCTTACGGGAATTGTTTCTCGTGGTGGTTCGATTATGGCGAAATGGTGTTTGGCGCATCATAAAGAGAATTTTCTTTATACACATTTTGAAGATATTTGTGAAATCATGAAAGCCTATGATGTGACTTTTTCATTAGGTGATGGTTTACGCCCTGGTTCGATTGCAGATGCAAATGATGCGGCGCAGTTTGGCGAGCTTAAAACGCTGGGTGAATTAACTCAGATAGCTTGGAAACATGATGTGCAGGTGATGGTTGAAGGGCCTGGTCATGTGCCGATGAATAAAATCAAAGCGAATATGGATGAACAACTGGAGCATTGTTTTGAAGCACCTTTTTATACTTTAGGCCCTTTGGTGACTGATATTGCACCAGGTTATGATCATATTACCTCTGCTATTGGTGCGGCTCAAATTGCTTGGTATGGCACGGCAATGCTGTGTTATGTAACGCCTAAAGAGCATTTGGGTTTGCCTGATAAAGATGATGTGAAAGTCGGCATTATTACTTATAAAATCTCTGCTCATGCGGCTGATCTTGCTAAAGGGCATCCTGCTGCGCAAGCGCGTGATGATGCTATGTCAAAAGCGCGCTTTGAATTTCGTTGGGAAGATCAGTTTAATATCGGGCTTGATCCTGATACTGCTCGCGCTTATCACGATGCTACTTTACCTAAAGAGTCTGCCAAGGTTGCGCATTTTTGTTCGATGTGTGGCCCTAAATTTTGCTCAATGAAAATCACGCGTGAAGTTCGTGATCAATATGGAACGGGCAGTGAATATGCCAAAAATCAAAAAGAGGTAGAGCAGGGGATGCAGGAGAAATCTATCCAGTTTTTAGATCAGGGTTCTGAGATTTATAAGGCAGAATACAATGCTCCTCAAAAAAATTCCTAATAGGTGAAATCTAAAATGGAATTGGCAGTAGTAGGGGCAGGCTTAGCGGGGCGATTACTTGCTTGGCGCTTAAATGAGTTTAGCAAAGAGCAGGGCTTGAATAGCAAAATCACTTTGATTGATGAAAAAGACCTGAACTTTTTTGGAACAGGTTTGATTGCCGCAGCAATGGTCGCCCCTTTTACAGAGGCAGTAAATACTGAGGAAGTCACTCAAATATTGGGTAAAAAGTCTTATCAATTATGGCAAGAGTGGTTGCCAGAACTTGAGGAGCAAATGGGAAAAAGCATTGGTTTTAATCAAAAAGGCACACTGCTTATCTCTCATCCTCAAGATGATCGTGATTGGCAACGCTTTGTGATTAAAGCAAAGCATGTCGTGCCTGAAGATAAAATGCAATTTGTTGAAAATGAGGCCTTGGAAGAACTAGAGCCTGAACTCGCGAATAGTTTTTCTAAAGGCTTATTTTTTGCCAATGAAGGTGCTATCAATAATCTTGCCTTGTACCCTGTCTTAAATGCTTATTTTGCTCGGTCTGAAGATGTTCAAGTAATTGAAAATACTAAGATTACAGTATTGAAAGATAATGCTTATATCAGCGAGCTAAATCAGCAATTTGATCATGTCTTCGATTGCCGTGGCAATGGTGCGAAGGCTGAACTCAATCAATTTCGCTCTGTGCGTGGCGAGGTTGCGCGTGTTTATGCGCCTGAAGTCAATATTAGCCGAGCGATTCGCTTGATTCATCCTCGTTTTCCTTTGTATATCGCACCGCGTGATAATCATGAATACATTATTGGTGCGACTCAGATTGAAAGTGAGATTGATACGCCCGTGACAATACGCTCAGGCTTGGAGCTGTTATCTGCTTTGTATAGCCTGCATCAGGGCTTTGGTGAAGCACAAATTATTGATTTTCTGGTCGGTTTGCGCCCCACCTTTATTGATAATTTACCGCGCATAGAAACCGATGAAAAACTCACACGCATTAATGGTTTGTATCGACATGGTTATCTCTTTGCGCCCGCATTAATTAGTGGTGTGCTTGAACATTTTAAGCAAGAGGAGTTAGTCGCATGATTGATGTTAGTGTCAATAATTCTATTCGGCAATTGCCCGATAATTCTAGTATTCAAGAGGCTATTGAAATCCTTGAGTTCAAGAATGACACCATGCTGGGTGTGGCTTTAAATCAGGTTTTTATTCCCAGAGAGCAGTGGTCGGAAACCTGCTTAAAACAACATGATCTGCTTGATATTCTTAAGCCTGTCAGTGGCGGTTAGGGATGGCGCAATAATATGCTCTGTACCCATCCCCCCCCTTTTTTTACATTTTTTTAGGATTGAGTCATGTCTATAAATAAGCCAACAAACAAGCCAACAAATAACCCGATAAAAAAGCAGTCAAATAAGCAATTAAATAAGAAATATAATCAAACTTGGAAGGTGTATGGCACGGAATTAAAGAGCCGTTTCTTTATTGGCTCGGCACTTTATCCATCACCAGACATTATGCAACAGGCGATACGCGCATCAGGGGCAGAGGTGATTACCTTGTCGCTGCGTCGGCAATCACCAGAAAAACAGGGTGGTCATTCGTTTTGGGATTATATCAAAGATTTAGGGTGTCACTTATTGCCGAATACCGCAGGTTGCCATAGCGCACAAGAAGCGGTGACATTGGCACAAATGTCGCGTGAGATTTTTCAGAGCAATTGGATAAAATTGGAAGTGATTGGCGATGATTATAATCTACAACCTGATCCCTTTGGTTTGCTTGAGGCCACTGAAATTTTAATTAAAGATGGCTTTAATGTTTTCCCTTACTGCACGGATGATTTGGTTTTGTGCCAGCGTTTACGTGACCTTGGTTGTGAAGTTATTATGCCGTGGGGGTCACCCATTGGCACTGGCAAAGGCTTAATGAATCCCTATGCTTTAAAAATGATTCGTGAACGTCTGCCAGAGCTTAGTTTATTAGTTGATGCGGGCATCGGCAAACCATCACACGCTTGTCAGGCAATGGAGTTGGGCTTTGATGGGGTGTTATTAAATACGGCAGTGGCAGAAGCAGTTAGCCCCGTGCTTATGGCGGAAGCCTTTTCTAATGCGATTAAAGCAGGGCGCGCCGCCTATGAAAGCGGCATAATGCCCGCACGCGAAGCCGCTAAACCAAGCACCCCTACGATTGGCACACCCTTTTGGCATCAGTCATGAGCGGTATGAGCATTATATGAACATTATGAACAAGGTTTTACTCATCGGAGGTACTGATCCTAGCGGTGCGGGTTTACAAACTGACTGGAAAGTTATTAATACGCTACAAGAGACAACGCAAAGTACTGTGCAAATACAAGCAAGCAGTATCGTGACAGCAGTAACGGCACAAAATACATCTGCGGTACTAAATAATGGTGTAGTTTCAGTAGAGCTGTTTAGCAATCAATTAATGTCGATAGAGAATCAAGCCTTTTCAGCCATAAAAATAGGCATGTTAGGCAATGAATTTATTATTGATGCTCTATTAGATTTTTTTCAACGCTACCTTAAAAAATACCCCAAAACAGTGGTTATTCTTGATCCTGTCTTGATGGCAAGTTCTGGGGGAAAGCTACTCACAGAGGCAGGGCGCAAGCTTCTATTATCAAAACTGCTAAGCTATACCACTTTGATCACGCCTAATCTCGACGAGCTGGCTTTATTAAGCGACTTGCCCGTGAATAGCGACTCAGAAATAAAAATAGCGACAAGAAAAATCCTTAAATTAGGTGCAGAGGCGGTGTTGCTTAAAGGTGGGCATATTCAGACTGATAAAAGCGTAAGCAATGATTTGTTTATCAGTCAAAATGAAAGCTTCTACCTACAGGGAAAACGCTGGTCTAATCGCCAAAATGTAAGGGGAACAGGCTGCGCACTAGCAACTGCTATTGCAACATTTATGGCGCAATCTTATTGCCTGACAGATTCTATAGTGCTTGCCAAAGCAATGCTTAGTCAGGGGATTCGTCAAAGTGTTTGTGATGGTACGCACCAAGGTGTTTGCCAAGATGTTTGTGAAGATAAGCGCAATATACAAGTGGCTAAAAATAGTTATCAATTACAATTTAGTTGCAAAGGCTTTCAGGCAAAAGATTTGCCCGTGATAAGCGCAGAAAAAATACCAGAAAATGCAAATACAAAAAAATATCACTTTCCTGATTGTGGCTCAAAAAACTTAGGGATTTATCCCGTCGTTGATTCATTCGCATGGATCAAAAAGCTCGTGCCACTGGGGGTAGAAACAATCCAGCTACGCATAAAAGCTGATGCTGATGGTGCCGATAGTGAAGACGGCAAGGATGGTAATACACCTAGTGCTAAAATCGAGACAGAAATAAAACAAGCCATAGAATATTGCCGTCAATATTCCACCCGTTTATTTATTAATGATCACTGGCAACTCGCTATTAAATATCAGGCCTATGGGATTCACCTTGGTCAGGAAGATATAGAAACAGCCGATATACAAGCCATAGCAAAATCAGGCTGTCGCTTAGGCCTATCAACCCATAGCTATACAGAGGTTGCCAGAGCGCACGCCATTAAGCCAAGCTATTTAGCCCTAGGCCCTATTTTTGCAACAACGAGTAAAGATATGCCTTGGATTCCGCAAGGAGTTGCAGCGGTTAAAAAATGGGTAGAGCTATTAGGAGATGATTATCCACTAGTTGCCATTGGAGGGATTGACTACAACAGAGCCGCCTTATTAAAAGCAACAGGAGTCGGCTCAGTCGCAATGATCTCAAGCATTACCCATGCAGAAGATTATGAGAGAGCAACGCAACAGTTATTAGAGCTGTGGGGAAGTCATGATTCTTAAGATTCTAGGAGGCTATCCGAGAACTAGGATTGAAGCGAAAATACCAGAAACATTATAAGGTGGGTTTATCAAAAGAGGCGAATAGTTGTTCTGTTTAACGAATTTGATAAGCTCAGATTATGATTTTTATGGGATTTGCAGTCAATTCTTAGTTCTCAGACAGCCTCCTAGGAAACAGATTAAAAACTCTGTGGCTCTCTGTGATTCCTCTGTGGTTCTCTGTGTTATAAAAAATGCAAAAAAAGGGGGGGATGGGTATTTATAAATTTGTTCTAAACCCATTTAACCAATATTGATAGAGTACTCGTACCTCATAACACTTGATTAGAACAGCGATAAAACTATAATGCAGGCTTCTTGAAGCGTGCATCTTTTGCACTGACTAAAATATAATCAGGTAAATAGTTTTGATTACAGCATCTAATATCACCATGCAGTTTGGCGAGAAGCCTCTGTTTGAAAATGTTTCCGTAAAATTTGGCAATGGCAACCGTTATGGTTTGATTGGCGCAAATGGTTGTGGAAAGTCCACTTTTATGAAAATCCTCAGTGGTGAACTCACCCCGACAGCAGGTAGCGTATCACTTGATAATGATATTAAATTCTCTGTACTAGGGCAGGATCAATTCGCTTTTGAAGATTATAGCGTGATTGATACCGTTATCATGGGTGATAAAGAGCTTTGGAAAATCAAAGAAGAGCGAGATCGCATTTATGGTTTGCCTGAGATGTCAGAAGAAGAGGGCATTAAGGTCGCTGACCTTGAAATTCAATTTGGTGAAATGGATGGTTATACCGCTGAATCGCGTGCTGGTGAATTATTATTGGGTCTAGAAATTCCTGAAGAACAGCATTTTGGCTCGATGAGTTCCGTCGCCCCTGGTTGGAAACTACGGGTATTATTGGCCCAAGCATTGTTTGCTAACCCAGACTTATTATTGCTTGATGAGCCAACCAATAACCTCGATATCAACACCATTCGCTGGTTAGAAAATATCTTAAATGCGCGTAAAAGTACTATGGTGATTATCTCCCATGACCGTCACTTTTTAAACAGCGTGTGTACCAATATGGCTGATTTAGATTATGGCGAATTGCGTATGTTCCCTGGTAACTATGATGAATATATGCTGGCGGCAACTCAAGCGCGAGAACGTCTGCTATCGGACAATGCTAAGAAAAAAGCACAGATTGCCGAGCTACAGCAATTTGTTAGTCGTTTCTCGGCGAATGCTTCCAAAGCGCGTCAGGCAACATCACGCCAAAAACAAATGGAAAAACTTAAAGATAATATGGCGGTGGTTAAACCCTCTAGTCGTGTTAATCCATATATTGTCTTTGAGCAAGAAAAGAAGCTTTACCGCAATGCGGTAGAAGTGAAAGGCTTGAGTAAAAGCTACGACGAACCCATTTTTCAAGATATTGATCTCATGGTTGAAGTGGGTGAGCGTATTGCCATTATCGGCCCTAACGGTATTGGTAAAACCACATTATTGCGTTGTTTGGCAAGAGACTTAGCCCCTGATAGTGGTTTTGTTAAATGGTCTGAAAATGCCAATATCGGTTATTTTGCACAGGATCATGCAGAAGACTTTGAAGAAGGGCAATCATTGTATGACTGGATGAACCTCTGGCGTGGCGAAGAAGATGACGAACAATTTATACGCTCGGTATTAGGTCGCTTATTATTCTCCAAGCAGGACAGTGAAAAATCAGTCAAAGTCATTTCAGGTGGTGAACAGGGCAGAATGCTCTTTGGTAAACTCATGCTACAAAAACCAAATGTCTTGCTTATGGATGAGCCAACCAATCACTTGGATATGGAGTCTATCGAATCACTCAATATGGCACTGGAAAAATATCCTGGTACATTATTCTTTGTCAGCCATGACCGTGAATTTGTTAGCTCACTAGCAACCCGTATTATTGAAATGACTCCGAAAGGCATCGTTCAATACACAGGAACTTATGAAGAGTACTTAGAAAACCAGAGTATCAGCTAAAATGATCAGCACAGCTGGTACAATTGGTATTATGGCAGCAATGCATGAAGAGCTGAAACGCATTGTTGCCATGCTTGAAGAAGTCAGCAAAGAAAAAGTTGGTCACAAACAAGTCTACCTTGGCAAACTTAATCAGCAAAAAGTCGTTGTGGTGTTTTCAGGTTGGGGAAAAGTCGCATCTGCCTCAACTACCACCATGCTGATCGAACGCTATCAGATCAAACAACTGGTTTTTACTGGCGTGGCAGGTGGAACACAGCCCAATCTCAATATCGGCGATATCGTGATTGGCCGCTTCTTTGTGCAACACGATATGGATTGTGCGGGTGTATTAGGCATTAAACGCTTTGAAATTCCGCTGTTATCATTAACTGAAATCCCCTCAGACAAAAACTTGCAAGAAAAAGCCATTCAAGCCGCTAACACTTATCTTAACGAAGACTTAAAAAGCGATGTCGATCAGCATGAATTAGCCGAACTCAATATTTCAGAACCCGCTGTTTATTGTGGCTTAATAGCCAGTGGCGACCAGTTTATTAGCTCCCCAGAAAAACAAGCCGAATTAATAGAAGCACTACCCAAACTACTCGCCGTAGAAATGGAAGGCGCAGCCGTCGCCCAAGTCGCCTATGAATACGACTTACCTTTTATTGTTATTCGCGTCATCTCTGATAAAGCCAATCACCATGCAATTATTGACTTCCCACGCTTTATAGAACAAATCGCCTCACACTTCACCGCTGGCATTATTCGACAGCTCATCGGTTAAGTCACGCAAACTGTGGAAAAAAAACCACAATTAATCTCCCATTAATCTCCCATTAAGCTCTGATACCTATAATTCTATTCCCAAGACACTTTTGTAATTCCAGATTTGCTATTTGAATAACAGAGTTGTCCTCTATTTATAATAATCAAAAAAGCTAGTGAATCTAGCAAGGGCTAAAAAAATGAGAAAAAAAATACTTTCAATGTCTATTGCTGCTGTTATGACAGCAATAACAAGTACAGGGGTTATGGCGTTTGATACGGATGGTGCTCCGACGAGTAATAATGATGGACCAATTCTTGTTCAAAATGAGACTCAAGAAGCAGGGTATCAAGGTGATTTGTTGCCTGCTATTAATGGCATAGTAGCAAACACTCCAAACCCTCACTTACCAGTACAGTCTATGGGAAACTTAACTTTGGGAGTAAATGGTTTAGGAGATGCATTAATCTTTCCTATGTTTAACCAAGCTAATGGCTGGGGAACTGAATTTGTTGTAAGAAATACGGATCAGAATCATGCTATTGTTGCTAAAGTTGCTGTTTACACTGGCAATGATTCAGAAGAGATTTTAGATTTCAATGTCTATTTGTCTGCTGCTGACGTGGTTCGCTTTAAAATTGAAAATGGAAACCTTACCAGTGAAGATGGTTCTATTTTACGTGTTTTTCCTGCTCCTTCTAGTAATTTAGATGATGTAGGTATCAATAATTTTGCTTCCTCTGCGCGACCATTCTCCAGACCAGTAGGAATTGATTCTGGCTATGTCGTTGTTTATGGTATGGCACAAGCATCTACAGATGCTGACCAAGCAGATCGCTTTGATCAGCGTTACCATAAAGAGCACAAACGACTCTTTAGAAACTATCGTGCAGATCTTGATGTCTGTCGCCCTGGTTGGCGTGTTGGGCATCAAAATGCAATGGTTAATGGTACTTATACAAGACATACTGTAAATTCTCAGAGTGTTGAAAATTATAGTGTTGCCGCACCAAATCAGTCAACAAATTGTACCTTTACAAATACGAGTCCTCTGTATGGTGCAGTACGAAGTGCAGGAGTTGCTGCACAGGCTGCATCTACAGCCGCTGGTGCTGTAATAGATTTAGCATCGGCTCAAGCTGCGGCTCAAGCTGCAACTTTGGCAGCTAGTAAAGCAAATGCAATGGCTACAGCAGCAGAAAGTGCTGGCAATAGTGCAGCTATGGCAGCTAAAAATGCTGCGATGTTGGCAACTATGACAGCAGCTAATGTTACAACACTAGTAAATGGTATCACAGGTTCAATTACCGCAGCTGATGTTCATGCCATTGGTATTGCAACCAATAATGTTGCTATTGCTGTAGCGGGTGCAGCGGCAGGTATAGCTACTGCTGCAACAATATCGGCTCCAGGTAACTTTTTTGGTGATGTCGATGCTAGCCTCACTGGTACTGTTCGGCTCTATAATGCGACAAGTGGTGCCAGAGATATGATTCTTCCTGCTACTGCTATTAATAATTTCACATCTGGTAATAAGATTATCTATACAGAAGGTGAGAATGCATCACTTCAAGATAGAAGAATCCAAGGTGTCAATGATGATATAGTTCCTGTAGCTATGGAATGGGCAAAATACAATGAAGCCGGTATTCGTGAAGATGCTAAAGCATTTGTGGTAAGTAGTGCTACTTACAACTTTGCTGCTAATTCAATTGCAAATCAACTTGTTATTACACAACCTTACAAACGCGTATTGGTTCAATTGGGCAACGATGATGGTTATTGGCAAGATACAGAGACTAACTTTGGTGGCTTCTCATTTTTATACAACGTGTTTGATGAAGATGAACATATGGATAATATAGCTTACACTAAGTCTCCTCACAATTCAGAAATTACAATTCTAAGAAACGAATTACAAGTAATGGCGAATTTGGAAGATGGAACAGAATTTGAGGGTCAAAATGGTTTCGCATTACTTCGTTTTACTAATATCAATGGACAGAACTCGGGTATACCTGCTGTTATTTCCCAAATGATTGGTACAACGACTGGTGGTATTCCACAAGTTAACTGGATCTATTCACAGACTCAAAATCAACCTTAGTAGAGAGTTTAGGAACATTTCTTGATAGAAAGGTACTAACAGATATTAGATGATTCTCTCTTTTGGTTTTTATTAACTATGAAGATTGAAAGAGAGATTATTCTAATATCTATAATTAAAAGAAAAAATGGGGACAAAATGAAAAAGTCTATAACTAAGCATATTGCCTTAGGAATCTTGGCAAGTGCTGTTTTAACAGCCTGTGGTGGTAGTGGAAGTTCTACAGCTGGAAAACAAGTGTGTGAATTCACAGTTCAAGGTAATAATCCGCTTGAAATCAATCTTGGTCAAAGTTACGTTGAACCTGGTTTCACTATTAAAGATGGTAATAACAATGTTATTCAGGGTACAACAACAGGTAATGTTAACACCGCAACTGTTGGAGATTATACCTTAACCTACGGAGCAGAAAGTTGTTCAAATACTGCAACACGTACCGTTACCGTTCGTGCTGCAACGGCTGGAACCTGTAATTACAAATTGAACGGTGATAATCCACTGACAATGACAGTTGGAAGTAATTACCAAGATCCAGGTGTTAATATCAGTGATGCAAATAACAAGACAATCATTGGTATAGTCACTGGGTCAGTTGATAAAAATACAGTGGGTGATTATACACTAACTTATCAAAGTGATAGCTGTACTAATACGACAACAAGAACAGTTAAAGTTGTTCCTGCTACTTGTACTTATACTCTTAAAGGTGATAATCCTTTATTGATTGATAAAGGTGATGCTCTTGTTGATCCTGGTGTTACTGTAAAAAATACAAATAATCAAGAAGTTATAAGCACTGTTTCTGGAATAGTAGATACTTCAGTATTAGGTAACTATACTTTAACCTATCAAGGTCAAAGTTGTGCAAATAATGTGACTCGTGATGTTACCGTTAAGTTACAAACTTGTACTTATACACTTAATGGAGCTTCGCCATTAGAGGTTATTGTAAACAATTCTTATACTGACCCTGGTGCTGAGATAAAAGATAAATCAGGCACTGTATTAGAAGCAAGTGCTGCAGGGACTGGTAGTGTTGATGCGACTAAAATAGGTGAGTATGTTGTTTCATATAAAAATGATGCTTGTGCTAACTCTGTTGATCGTATCGTAAAAGTAAGAGCAATAACTCAGGATGAATTAAAAGAAGTTATCTTGCCTTAACTCTTAAATTAAGTCTTACAAAGTAAAAAGCCACTTGTATTAATACAGTGGCTTTTTTTATAGGACAAAAAAGTGTAAGAAAAGGGGGGATGGGTATTTACAGGAAATACCCACCCTTTTATCCATCCCTTCATCTATCCTTTAACCCATCTGTTTCTTCTTTTTTGGAGCTGCTTTTTTTCTAGTTGTTTTTTTCTTTTTGGCTAGTGTTTCTACCCATTTGCCATTTTCATAGTGTGCTGACCAGCCTGTGGCTTTGCCGTTGTTATCTGTTCTTACATATTGCTCTTTGGTTTTTCGTGCATAACGAACAGCGGCTTTATTGCCTTCTGGATCTTCTGCGGGTGCTTCGGCTAAGTAGTAAAATTTGGGTGAAATGCGGTCTTTAAATTGACGCAATTCTTCTACTAATGGTGCGCGTGTTTCGCGTGATTTTGGATAGGTGCTGGCGGCTAAAAATAGCCCTGCTGCGCCATCTCGCAAAATAAAGTAAGCGTCTGATTTTTCACAGGGTAGCTCAGGCAAATGCACGGGGTCTTCTCGTGGTGGAGCGACTTCACCGTTACGCAGTATTTTACGGGTATTTTTACAGTTGTCTTCATTGCTACACTTCATATAAGGGCCAAAACGCCCTGTGGTGAGGTGCATATCATGCCCACATTTTTCACATTCAACCACGGGGCCATCATAGCCTTTTAGCTTAAATGTGCCTTTTTCGACTTCGTAACCATCACATTCTGGGTTTTCGCCACACACATGAAGTTTTTGGGTTTCATCAATAAAGTAGCTGTCCATTGCTGAACCACATTTTTGGCAGCGTTTCTTTGCCATTAATGCTTCGGTTTCAGCGTCTTCATTATTAAGGTCGATAGATTCTTCGGCTGGTGTTAGGTTCATGGTGGTTTTGCAACGCTCTTTAGGCGGTAGCTTATAACCATCACAGCCAAGGAAGACACCTGTGGCAGCGGTGCGAATGCCCATATTACGCGAACAGGTCGGACATTTGATTTCGGTCATGACCATTTCATTGGGCTTCATGCCGCCTTCTGCGGGTTCTGCACTGGCTTTGTCTAACTGAATTTTAAAATCTTTATAAAAATCATCCAGTACACCTTTCCATTGCAGTTTACCATCGGCAATTTCATCCAGCTCTTTTTCCATTTCGGCGGTGAAGTCAAAATTCATGAGCTCTTGAAAGCTTCCAACAAGACGTTTGGTGACGATTTCACCCATTTTTTCAGCAAAGAATCGACGCGAATCAACCTTTACATAACCCCGATCTTGAATCGTTGAGATAATGGATGCGTAGGTGGATGGACGACCAATGCCGCGCTTTTCCAGCTCTTTTACTAAGGATGCCTCAGTGTAGCGTGGAGGTGGTTTAGTAAAGTGCTGTTGCGGATCAAGTTCAACCAGATTGAGCGCGTCACCTTCTTTAAGATCGGGCAAATCAGGCTTGTCCTTTTTGCTCAATGGTGGCAATGCTTTAGTCCAACCAGGAAAGCGCATAATGCGACCTGAGGCATTTAGGTGGTATTGCCCTGCTTGAATGGTGAGGCGGGTTGAATCATATTTTGCAGGTGTCATCTGACAGGCAACAAATTGTCGCCAGATAAGCTCATAGAGCTTTTTAGCGTCGTCGCCAACATCTTGCAAATCACTTAACATGACTTTTACATTTGAGGGGCGAATTGCCTCATGCGCCTCTTGTGCGCCTTCTTTTGAGCCGTATCTATTCGGTGCTTTTGGCAAGTATTCTTTGCCATATTTTTCATCAATAAACTCTCGCACGCTGTCTAAGGCATCATTGCTTAGATTGGTTGAGTCGGTACGCATATAGGTAATATAACCACGCTCATATAAGCGTTGCGCAAGCCCCATTGTGCGCTTTACGCCATAGCCAAAGCGGGTGCTTGCCGCCTGTTGCAAGGTGGATGTAATAAAAGGTGCTTTGGGTTTGCTGCTGGTGGCACGATCTTCACGTTTGAGCAGTGAATAGTCAGCTTCTTTAAGCTTGGCAACGGCTGCCATTGCTTGTTCTTCATTAACAGGCTTGAAGGGTGCGCCATTATCTTTAGTGACTTCAACACGCAGTGCTTCACCCATTTTGGTGGATAAATCTGCGTGAATATCCCAGAATTCAACGGGATTAAAGGCATTGATTTCATGTTCACGATCAACAATCAATCGCAATGCAACCGATTGAACCCGTCCTGCTGAAAGTCCTCGTCCGATTTTTGCCCACAATAAAGGTGATACCATAAAACCCACGACACGATCAAGAAAGCGTCTTGCCTGCTGTGCATTAACGCGATCAATATCAAGCCTATCGGGTTTGTCAAAAGCTTCCTGAATTGCTGATTTGGTGATTTCATTAAAGGTGACACGTTCAAAGCGACTCTCATCACCACCAATAATTTCTTTTAAGTGCCAAGCAATGGCTTCTCCCTCTCTATCCAAATCGGTCGCGAGATAGACTTTATCGCCTTTAGCTGCAAGCTTTTTAAGCTCGGCAACGACTTTTTCTTTGCCAGGGAGGACTTCATATTTTGCCGCCCAGCCTTTTTCAGGGTTAATACCCATGCGCCGAAACAGATTATCAGCATCACGTTTTTTCTTAAATGCTGCCTTTTCTTCTGCTGACATGCCTTTGGTAAGCTGTGCTAAAGTGGGTGCCTTTTTCTTGCCAGCCTTTGACCCACCACCTTTTGGAAGGTCGCGAATATGCCCCACGCTAGACTTAACGATAAAGTCTTTGCCAAGGTATTTGTTGATGGTTTTCGCCTTTGCTGGCGACTCCACAATAACGAGTGATTTGCCCATAATTGTTACAAAATAAATAATTTAAAATAAGGGCGCACCATACACTGTAAATAGAACTTGAGTAAAGTCTGAATTTAAAGTTGGGGTAATATAAATAATACCTGAATCCGTGAAGTCAATGCGGATAGCAGGGTGTAAGATATTGGTTTAGCACGGGATTTAAAAAGATCTGCATAATTGAGTTCACCATCTGCTAGCGCAGATGGGAAGCTCACTAAATCTTAGCTTCACCCATAGGTTAAGCGGGTTTTTTTAAACCCGTGATGAATCAATAGCTTGCATCCTGTGCCGTAGTGACCTTACGGATTCAGGTAATATTTCAAGTTGAATCTAAAGCTACTAGTTTTTCATGATACTTTTCATAAGATTTTGATATTATAAATATTTTTATAGGTACTACTTGTTTTAAGTTTCACTGTTTGATTAACTTTAGTTTATTGCTTTCAAATGCCAAAATAATAGCATGCTTTGTCATAGATATTTTTATGGCTCTGTCATTATTATGCCCTGCACTAGGAGATGTGAGTTGTGTATCTGATTTGGCAACCAGTGGGTAAGGGCTGGTTAACTCATTTGTAAAAGACACAAGTACTCCATTTTGTATTGCTAACCTCACTTTTTTAATATTAGCATTGCCTTTTATACGAGTGGCTTTATAAGTTCCTAGGCGTTTCTTCCAAGCGACGGGTATAGGTTTTGCGATGAATTTTTGAGCAACAACTCTGCTGATATTTTTTTCATGCATAACAATCTGAGTCTTCCCTCTGAAAGTTCTTTTCAGGCTAAATGACATATTACCAATCTGAATAGGGAAAACCCATAAAAACTTATAGCGTGGGTAGTAATGCCCATCTGATTTTTTTATGAGTTGAATATATTTTCCATTATAGCGGGTATTCACCTGCTTTCCTCTTACGCGAATATATAAATAACCATAAACTGTCGAATAATGTCCCTGAATATTTTTTAGCTCTTCGGTCGTGAAATTTACATAATGCAAGGAAGCTTTAGCTGATAAGTTGAGCGGAATTAATAGTAAAAAAGATAATGCAATAAATAAAGATAGGTGTTTCATAAGCTAATATTACCTTGTTTATTAATGAGGTACGTCATCCTTTAGGAGGCTTTTAGTATCTGTTGATATTATTCGGCTATCAATTAAAAACGGGACAGCATCTTGCTTGAATTGTAGTTTAAGGAAATCCTGATCAAGTCCAATTATTTTTAGCTTGTCAAATCTGCTGATATTTTCCATGAAGATCGGCGCAATAGAATAACTATTACGTCTCACTTCATGAAAAATAGCGACAGATTTTTCTGCGCTAAATTCTAATCAACTTAATCAGGTTTTCCTTAAGTTAGTCACCTATTATTCTGATAAGTTTAGGTAGTACCTGAATCCGTGAGTCCAATGCGGATAGCAGGGGATAAAATATTGGTTTAGCACGGGATTTAAAAAATCTTAGCTTCACCCTTAGGTTAAGCGGGTATTTTTTAAACCCGTGATGAATCAATAGCTTATTCAGTGTGCCGTAGTGGACTCACGGATTCAGGTAGTACTTCATCAAGTTTAGTTTGATGGATACAGGATAAATTTGTAGATACCCATCCCCCCCTGTTTTTGCATTTTTTATAACACAGAGAACCACGGAATAATCACAGAAAGCCACAGAGTTTTTAACCGTTTCCAAGCTTGAGAGAGATTGCTTGGCTGGTAGTGGGTTAAATCCATATTTTTACAAAATTCTCCTATACTAAAGGTAAAGGTGCACGTTCCTTATTTATTTTTGAGGAGAATTTTATGGATAGCAAAGACGTACAGGAAAAGCTTCAAAAGGCGTATCATAGTATGCTTGAGAATGTTGAAGAGTTTGTTGACAAAGATAAAAAACCACTGAAGCAAGCCTTTACAGAAGCAGAAGAAAAATTGAGTGAATGGCGTGAACTAACTCGTGAAGAAGTTGATCATATTAGTGAAGAGTTAAAATCAAATCTTTCTGAAATAGGTGAGGTGAGTCATCGGCTTAATCAAAGTATTAAGCAAACCTTATCTTTTGATGCTTCCTATTTGGCAGATAGTATTTGGAATAGGCTTTCTAAGTTGGCTGATCATACGGCAGTTGAGTTAGCTGAATTTTCAGATGATTTACGCCAGCACATGGCAACAGATGCTTCGACTTATTCTGAACAACAACAGAACTGGCTTAATGATGCTATGCAGTGGCAAAGTGAGTATGAGATTGCCCTAAAAAAACTGGATAAAGTTAGGGCAGAAGTTCGCCAGAAAATCCGTGAGACGACTAAATATAGCCAAGCTATTATTAAGGATAAAACTGATCAGGCGCAACATGACCGTCTTTCTCAAAAAAACCAAGAGATTATTCAGGCGATTAATGAACTAAACAAGCAACTTATAGAAGGGGATGGTGATGATTAAAGAAATTCCGATTAATGAGTCTCATATCTATGCGTTTGAAGTGAGTGGCAAGCTAGTTGCAGAAGATTATGCAACGCTTAAACCAAGAATTGAACGAGTGCTAAAAAAGGAAACCCCCATTTCCTTATTGGTAAAAGTTGAGAACTTTGAAGGCTGGACACTTCAAGCAATGTGGGAAGATTTGAAATTAGGTTTCGAGCATAATGAAGATTTTTTACGAATTGCTTTTGTTGGCAATCGCTTGCGAGACAAGATCCTTGTTGAGATAGGTGATTTGTTTTTGGATACTGAAATAGAGTCTTTCGATAATGAAACTGATGCATTAAATTGGTTAAAACAAGTACAAAATCAAGCTGAGCAGAATGAATATCAAGGTTATCGTCATGTGCTGATTGCTTCTGATTTTTCAAAATACTCAGATGCTGCTGTTAAAAAGGCAGTTGAATTGGCAACCCCTTTTGATGCAAAAATAACATTGATCCATGTGGCAGAGGAGCTTTCGGCTGATATTTATCCTACGCTTGGTGAGTTAGCTGTACCCGTTGTAGTTGCTAATCCAGAGCTTGAAGAGAAGCACTTAAAGCATGTTAAGGAACAGTTGAGTGAACAGTTGAAAAAACTAAATTATCCACAAGAAAGAATTGAATTAGAAGTGATTTCTGGTCATCCTGTTGATTCACTTATTGAGTTTTCTCAAGAGAATAATGTTGATTTAATTGTGATGGGATCGCATGGTCGTCGTGGTTTAGCGCGTTTGTTGGGTTCATCAACGAATGGGGTGATTAATCATGCGCCTTGTGATGTGCTTACGGTTATATAATTGGTAGAGCTTCGCTAAATTTAACTTGAATCCGTGAGGTCAATGCGGATAACAGAGCGTAAGATATTGGTTTAGTAAGGGATTTAAAAAGCTCTGCATAATTGAGTTCACCATCTGCTAGCGCAGATGGGAAACTCACTAAATCTTAGTTTCACCCGTAGGTTAAGCGGGTATTTTATAAACCCGTGATGAATCAATAGCTTGCGTTCTGTTCTGTAGTGACCTCACGGATTCAGGTTTAACCCACTATCCCCTTAAAATATCTAAAAAAAGGGGGGGGATGGGTTTAGATTTATTATTGTGTCGGTTCTTATTTCCCTATCTTTATAATTCTCCTGTGCGTTCAAACTTGCTTCTTTCCCACGGCCAAATAAATTGTTTTTTCTCAACAAGTATATGTAGCTTGTTACTATTTTTCCAAGGTCCGGCAGCAATGACACCTGTTAAATGACCACGCTTCAGAACTATTTTTCGATAGATCATTTTGCGGATGTCTCGATACTTAACTTCTTTATTTGCAGAGTCACCTTCACCATTGTCACCAATGCTCAAAACGGGATATTCAATAACTTTTAGCTGGCTGGCAGTTGTCGTTCCAGTGTAAGTCGATTTTCCACCAGCAATAATTTTTGCTAATGTGGCTGCTTGATCAAACCCTGGTTGCACTATTCCATAGATACGATCTCTATGTTCTGCACATTCGCCAATGGCATAAATATTTTCTACACTGGTCTGCAAGTGATCATCAACAACAATGCCACGATTGATTTTTAAGCCAATGCTTTTTGCTAACTCTGTATTGGGGTTGATGCCAATAGAGATAATCACAGTATCGCATTCTATGGTTTCACCATTGCCGAGAATAACTTTCTCAACCTTATTTTTACCTTCAATGCGAGTGATGTCAGTTTCAATACGCACATCTATATCAAGATCATCTAGATATAACCGTAAGTAAACAGAGGCGTGATCATCTAATAGCTGATGCATTAAGCGGGTGCTGTTTTCGATAACAACCACTTCGGTATTGTATTGTTTCATTGCATAAGCTGCATCTAGACCAACAAGACCACCACCGATTACAACTGTTTTACGACTTGAGACTTGGCGGTTTTTTAATAGCTCGGCATCCTGAATATTACGAAATGTAAAAACATGCTTCAGGTCTGTGCCAGGTATATCCATCTTTTTAGGAAAAGAACCAACGGCCAGAACAAGTTTTTCATAAGCATGTTGTTCGCCATAACTATCAGTAATAAAGGAATTTTTAGAATCAATTTTAACAACGGGATTATTAAGAAAAACCTGAATATTTTTTGATTCATGAATTTTGTTAGTAGAGTAGAGCTTTTCTTCTGTTAGATCACCTGAGAGTAACTTTGTAAGGTTTTCTCGGCTATAAGGCTGTTGCTCTTCACCACCAAAAACTTTAATAAAGGCACCAGGTTGTTTATAAGTCAACTCATTAATAAAATGTACGCCTACAGAACCAGAGCCAATTACGATAATGGGTAGTTTATTACGTTTGTTTAGCTTTTTACTCACATGAAATCCTCAGGTGGATGATGCTTGAAAAGATCAGTTGAGAATAGACCCATGCTTTGCAATAGGCTAGTAATAATTGTCTGGAAGGCTGTTTGAGAACGAGGGTTGAAATGAAAATACTAGAAATATTATAAGGTGGGTTTATCAAAAGAGATGAATAGTTGTTCTATTCTAATAAACTTGATAAGTTCTGATTATGATATTTGTGTGAATTTTAATCAATTATGGGGATAGGGTAGGTGGTTGAAGTTTGTTCTTTTGTAGGTCAGATTATTCTATCGCTAATCTGACCTACAGAGAACACAGCTTAGATTAAAGAGTGACGCTTTAATTTTGAGCGTAAAGTGGCACGATTAATACCAAGATAGGTGGCAGTACGAGATTGATTGCCATTGGTGTACTCCATTAATACTTCTAATAGAGGTTTTTCAACTTCATCGATTACTAGTCGATATAAA
>JALSLM010000067.1 GCA_026988295.1 Thiotrichaceae bacterium | reverse complement strand
CAAAAATATTATAAGGTGAACTTATCAAAAGAGGCGAATAGTTGCTCTATTTAACGAATTTGATAAGCTCAGATTATGATGTTTATGGTATTTGCAGTCAATTCTTAGTTCTCAGACAGCCTCCTAGAGACGCAATGCATTACGTCTCTACCATTGATTGTTGTCCTGTTCATTAACATACAAACGCAGTAGTTTGAATAAGTTTACGCCATTAATAATTAATTATTAACAGACATAGTCATATCGGATAGCGCTATCGCTTATCCAATCTACTGCATTAGTACAACCCATCCCTATGGACTGTAGATACCCATCCCCCTCCTTTTTGATAGATTTTTGATCTATGCATAATTTTTAGGACTTTTTTCTATTCATTCTTGTCTAATACCTCTATACCTTTATCCATGTACTAATATCTATGTACTAATATCTACTAACAACAATCAAAAGAAGAGCACCAGTCATGAAAAAAACGCTATATTTGTTGATTCTCTGCTTTATTACAAGCTTCTTTACTTCAAGCCTCTTTGCTGCACCTAATTGGACGGGTATTGAAAAACTTATTAAAGATCAGAAGATTACACAGGCTTCTACACAGATTGACTATGTTCTTAAAAGTAGTCGGCAAGCAAAAGATAATCTTAATTGGCGACATGCTTTGATTCTTGGTGCTGTGATGCGTAGCAAACGTGGGCAGTTTGCGGAAGGTGTTAAATATCTCAATCAGGCTTGGCCTAAGGATAATGAATCTCAGATGCTAATTAACTTGCATCGTGCCTATCTTTATACCTCTTATATTCAAAATTATCGTTGGGAAATTCAAAATCGGGAAAAGATTTCTAGTAGAAAAGCCGTGCCTCTTAAAAAGCAAACTATGCCGCAACTGGTGCGTGTGGCAACACAGTCTTTTGCTAAGGCGTATACGCTTGCAAGCACACTCAATTATTCCCTTGATAGATACACTTTGCCTCTGCCAAGTTTTAAAAATTACTTTGTAAAGCCTAATTATCCTGTGAATATTCGCGGCAATATACGCGATACCATTACTTATTTGTGGGTAGATTTTTTGCAAGATAGTAGTATCTGGACGGCACAACAATCCACCAAGGCGAATGGCTTTAGCCTAAAAGAATTATTGGCTATTTCTTATCGGAATAATTTTGGTGTGTTATCGGGCGCATCAAGCACAGTACATCCAATTAAAAAAATGTTGTGGTTATTGAGTGATTTGGAGTTGTATCAAAATAGGAGTAATAAACCAGAAGCCGCTTTGGAGGCTTTTCGTGTCAAAATTGAGAAGTTGTCTCAATTAAAAAGTGGCTCTGATGATACGCAGCAATTGATTAATCTCTTAAAGCAACGCATCAATAAAACTAACCCAGCCTTGCCGTGGATTAATATGCTAAGAAGCCAGTTGGCAAGCCTGATTCGGCGTGTTGATTCTGATGATGCCAATATTAAAAGTGTTGCCGTGTTAAAGCAGTGTTTGGCACAGCACCAGAAGCATGATGCAACGGCTTTTTGTCAGGTTCAGTTTGATGAGATTAGCAAGCCTGCTCTTCAACTGACAACAATGAAAACAGATGGCTTGAAAAAACGCTCTCTATTGATTAATCATAAGAATATTAATCAGGTTTATTTTAGAGCGTGGCGTATTGCCTTGCCTCAGTTGTTAAAGAATGATCCTCGTCAGTTAATGGATTCTTTGATTGCTAAAAATAGCCGTAAGCCAGATGCTGTATGGAGTTCTAATGTTGTTGATAAAAAAGACTATAAGCTACATAAGACTTTTGTTGTACCACCATTGCATCAATATGGTTATTGGTATATTGCCGCCTCTAATGATGCGGGTTTCTCCGTTAAAAATAAAACGACTAACATTGTTACCAGTGCGCTAAATTTGAGTCGTTTTGTCGCTGATATTCAAACAGGGGGAAGCTTAAAGGCTGGAAATACCATTAATATCAATGTTTATAACGGCGAAACAGGTCATGTTGCCAACAAGGTAGCGGTTGAGCTATGGACAGAGGGCTATAATGCTCATCCTTCTCGTTTGATTAGCCGTGCTATCACTTCACCACAGGGCAAGGCAAGCTTTAAAGTCAAACAGCAAAATAGTTATCGACTGCTATTAAAATATAATAATGACTTTACTGTTGTTGATAATGTTTATGCTTATCCGCGTGAATATAATTCAGTTACACCAAAAAGCTCTCTGATTTTTACTGATAGGGCTATTTACCGTCCTAGTCAAACGATTAAATGGAAAGTGGTGGCCTATCAGGGCAATCATAAAACAGGGAAATTTAATGTTTTTGTAAATAATCCTGGCTGGGTAAAACTTCTTGATGCTAATGGTAAAGTTGTGCGTCAAGTCACTGTAAGAACCAATCGTTATGGTTCAGCATCGGGTGAGTTTGTTGCTAAAGCAGGGCTTTTGCTGGGTAATTGGAGGATCGCTACTTCATGGGGTGGTGGTAAATCAATTAAGGTTGAAGAATACAAGCGCCCTACTTTTAGCGTAAAAATTACAGGTAGCAAACAAGAGCTAGCGATAAATAAGCCAGCCAAAATTGATGGTCGAGCTAAATATTATTTTGGTCAGGCAATTACTGATGGCATAGTAAAATGGCGCGTTAAACGCCAGCAAATACCACTCTGGGGTTATGGTGGGCATGGTTATCTTAAAGCTAGGATAATCGCTTCGGGAAAAAGCAAAGTTGATGCATCAGGTAACTTTAGTATTAATTTTGTACCTAAGTCAGCAAAGCTCAAACAGTTACAAGGTCTTAAAAAATCACCGACACAATATCATTTTACTGTGACAGCAGATTTTACGGACAGTGGCGGAGAAACACGCACAGCAACACGCAATTTTAGTATTGGAACAGTGGGTGTGGCTGCTAGCATAACAAAGCAACAGGCATTTGGTATTGCAGGGAAGCCCTATAAAATAGAGGTCAGAAGACATGATGCGAATGGCGCACCGCGAACAGGAAGTGCCTTTTGGGAGCTTTTTCAGGTTGCTCAGCCAGGGCAAGCTCAAATGCCTGCGGATCAACCACTCTCAGAAGCTCAAAAACCTAAATCACGTTTTGCTAGCAAGGGTGATTTTCTCAAGCCACGTTGGAGTTCTAGCTATTCATCCAGCGCAGATGTTGAAAATTTTATTAGTGACTGGAAAGTTGCACGAAAAATACAACAAGGCACGCTCAGACATGATGATTTAGGCAATGCTAAGATTGATTTGAAAGGCTTGGGTGCAGGTTTATACCGTTTACGTTACACCACAAAAGATCATTGGGGGCAGGTTTATAAAACAGATTCCTCATTTATTATCGCATTTCAGGATAAAACCACAGTTCGTGTGCCTTTATTGTTAAAAGTACAGGATTCTAGCGTAGAAGTTGGCGATAAAGTGAGTTATCTGGTTGGTTCAGGCTTTAAACAAACTCCCGTTCTATTAGAAATTTATCATGGTAATGATTTGCTGAAACGCACGATTCAACGGGGTGGTATCAAACAGCTAGATTTTCCTGTGAATGCTGAGCATCGTGGTGGCTTAACCTTTGTCTCCACCATTGTTAAAGACTACCAGCTTATTCGCCAAAGACATTTTGTGAATATCCCTTGGAGCAATAAAAATCTCAATGTTGCTTTTTCTACTTTCCGCAATAAATTACAGCCAGGGCAAAAAGAAAAGTGGCGGGTGACGGTTAAAAACTCAAAAGGACAGCCTGTCGAAAAAGGTGCAGTTGAGGTGCTTGCCTCTATGTATGACCGCACTCTGGATTTATTTGCGAGTCATTCGCCTGTAAATATTGCCTCTCTTTATGCTCAAAGCTCTCTAAGTTTGGATTGGCGCAATAATCTAGGAATAGGTGAGCAACTTTATAATAAGACTTCCTATATTAAAAGCAGAGCAAAATCATATCAGCCAGCGCAGTTGAAACTACTTGGTGGTATTTCTGGGCAATTTGCAATGGCAGAATATGCGGGTATGGCTCCAACTACTGCCCTGCCATCACCAATGCGTCGCGCACCTCAGATGCGTCGTACAGCACGTTACTCAGCTCCTCGAGTACAAGCATCAGTTGATGTAAGGGCATTATCGGAAAAACATAAATCAGAGAATGACTCTAATGCTGAAAATAAAATTCAGCAGGCCAGTTATGATTCTTTAGATTCTATTAAAACTCGTAGCAACTTTAATGAAACTGCCTTTTTCTATCCACATCTTGTGCTTGATGATGATGGTTCGGTAGCTTTTGAGTTTGAAGTACCCGAATCATTAACTCAGTGGAAAGTTTGGGTATCTGCCATTAGTCGTGACCTGCGTGGCGGTTCAATCACCAAGTTTGCCAGAACCAGTAAAGAGTTGATGGTGCGCCCCTATTTGCCACGTTTTTTACGTGCAGGAGATCATGCTTATATTGATGTTTTGATAAATAATGCAAGTAGCAAGACATTAACTGGAAAGCTTGATTTTGATGTGCTTGATGCCATGACGCTGAAAACTATTGCGACTGATTTTAAGCTAACGAATAATAAACGTGACTTTACGGTGGCAGCAGGTAAAAGTAGCAAACTACGCTTTTCGATAATTGCACCCAAAGAGCTAGGCATGGTTGCGATTCGTGCCAGAGCAAGTGCGAACTCGTTAGGGGATGGTGAACAACGACCCATGCCGATTTTACCAAGTCGTATTCATCTCACGCAAAGTCGTTTTGCTGCCTTGCAGGGTAATATGAGCAGAGATTTGCAATTTAAACAATTAGCTCAAAATAATGACCCAACACGCATTAATGACAAGTTAGTGGTGACGGTTGATGGGCAGCTATTTTATTCTACACTCAATGCTTTGCCTTATCTGGTTAAGTATCCGTATGAGTGTACGGAGCAGACGATGAACCGTTTTTTATCCACTTCAATTGTAAATTCAGTGTTTAAAAGACATCCTGCCATTGCATCAATGGCGACTAAACTGGCTAAACGTGATACACAACTAGCTAAATGGGATCAAATCGACAAAGACCCTAATCGCAAAATGCTACTTGAAGAAACGCCTTGGCTGAATGATGCGCAGGGCGGTAAGCAAAGTATGGATGAATTAATTCGCATACTTGATCCAAAAATTGCTAAACAACAAAGCCAAAAATCACTGCTCAAATTACGCAAAGCTCAAACGGCATCAGGTGGCTTCCCTTGGTGGGAAGGTGGCAGGGAATCTGTTTATATGACGGCTTATCTATTGCATGGTTTTTCACGCGCTTTAGAGTTTAAAGTTGATATACCCAAAGAGATGGTGCAAAAAGCATGGAGATTTCTGGGTAAGCATTATGATAAATATTATAAAGATCACAAAAAGTTAAATGCTAATCTTTATGAAGTGACCCTAATTAACTATGTTTTATCCAGTTACCCTGATGTGAGCTGGGCAGGTGGTGCATTTAATGCACAAGACCGTAAAACCATGCTGGATATATCTTTTAACAACTGGCGAAAACTACCTGCATTGTTAAAAGCCTATGCCGCACTCACCTTAAAACGTGCAGGACGCACACAGGATGCTCAACTTATTTTTGACGCCCTTATGGATTCTGCAAAAACGGATCAAGACCTTGGCACATACTGGATGCCAGAAGATCGCTCATGGCTTTGGTATAACGACCGAGTAGATACACATGCCTTTATGCTTCGCACCATGATGGAGTTAAATCCAGCAGATGAACGTCGTCATGGATTAGTGCAATGGTTAATGCTCAATAAAAAATTAAACCACTGGAAATCAACCCGTGCAACGGCTGAAAGTATTTATTCGCTAGTACATTATCTTAAAAAAGAAAATCAACTCGGACTAAAGGAACGTGCAACGATTAATATCGGTAATTTGCTCAATAAAACCGTGGTATTCAAGCCTAATGAATACACAGGCAAAGCTCAGTTAGTGGTAGAAGGTGACAAGATCAAGCCAGCAATGGCGAATATTAGCGTCACTAATCAAAGCAAATCATTAATGTTTGCCTCAGCAACTTGGCACTTTTCTACTGATAGACTCCCTAAAAGCGCACAGGGTGATTTCTTTAATGTGAGTCGTCGTTTCTTTAAACGAGTGCAAAAAGGTCAGCAATGGGAGCTACAACCACTCCAAGAAGGCGCGCAAATACAAGTGGGAGATCAGCTCGAAATACAACTATCACTGCGCGCCAAACATGCGGCAGAATTTGTTCATCTACGCGCACCACGCGGGGCAGGCTTTGAACCTATCGAGCAAACATCAGGCTATCGTTGGGATACAGGCATCGGCTACTATGAAGAAATCCGTGACAGTGGTGCAAACTACTTCTTTGAACGTCTGCCAGCAGGTGAATATAGCTTTAAATATCGTTTAAGAGCAACCACAGCAGGTGAGTTTAGAGTCGCACCTGCAAGTGTACAGAGCATTTATGCACCAGAGTTTAATGCCTATTCAAGTGGCAAACGCTTGTTGATTAAATAGGGGGGATTAAATATGTCTTTTTGTAGGTCGGATTAGCGATAGCGTAATCCGACAAAGTACGAAGAGGCAACACTAACTCTTCTATGTATTTAATCACAGGTTAACCTGCTACCAAATAGAGAATAGGGAGGCTTTTACTGATGAGTTTAGAGTAAACTTGTCGATACATCTGTACATACCCATCCCCCCTTGTTTTTGAATATTTTTTGCATATCAATTTTGTGTAGATTAAGCGAGTTTAGTCCGCGTTTATCGGGTAATTCTTGCTCTGTAATATTGCCTAGGACTAATATTACTCCTAATTCATATATTGAACTTTCATTTGTAGGGTGTGCACGGCACAGTCTACGGATTCAGGAAATTATGTATATGAAACCTATAGAACCGTTGTTATTTATTTTTAATAAAGCATAACGGCATAAAATAATTATAATATTAAGGTACTGTCATGTATTTCGTTGCTTCTCTTTTTGTCGCATTTGTAATCACTCTTTTTTCTGTTAGCAAAATAGCAAGAATGTTAAATGCTAAACGCTCTGATGTAAGCTGGGTCTTTTTTGCTTTATTGCTCAGTGGTATTTTGGCTACAGCGATTATTATCGCTCTGGGTATATTCTTACAGGTACAAGACCCTAAGATAATGTTAGCTATTACTCTTGTTAGTGCTTTTGTTGTATCAAGTGCTGCTTATAAATATATCAATAATTTAAATTGGAGTGGTGCATTCACACTTAATGTTGCAAGTATGGCTATTGGAATACTGACGCTTGTAACAGCAATAGTAATTAATGGTGAATCAATCAATGAAACCTTCGAGAAAATCAATATTTCTGCCAAAAAGAATACTTCCATAGTGAGCCCAATGGAAACAGGTACTGCTGATGCTAGTACTATCGAGGGGCTTAAAAATACAGAAGATGAAACGTCTGAAAATGAAGATTCAGTGATTACAGAGTTAGATTTTTTACCCGCAGGAACTGTGCGAGACATTAAGAGAAAAGAGAAGAAGGTTTATATTGAGCCAAAATTCAGAGTGGTTAGCCTCGGTAATATTCGTTCAGCAGTGGGTCATCGTATCCGTATTTATAGAAAAAATGGCAATATGATTACTGGCGCACTTAAAAGAGTGGATGGAAATGATGCCGTTATATCCAGATACACCAGCAAAGGCACGGTAATAATGCCTATATCAATCGCCAAGATACATAAATTAGAGGTTTATAAGTAGGGTTTAAGGCGAAGCAAGCTAGGAGGCTGTCTGAGAACTAGGGTTGAAACGAAAATGTCAGAAATGTTATAAGGTAGGTTTATCAAAAGAGGCGAATAGTTGCTCTATTTAACGAATTTGATAATCTCAGATTATGATGTTTGTGGGATTTGCAGTCAATTCTTAGTTCTCGGATTGAAACGAAAATGCCAGAAATATTATAAGGTGGGCTTATCAAAAGAGGCGAATAGTTGTTCTATTTAACGAATTTGATAAGCTCAGATTATGATGTTTATGGGATTTGCAGTCAATTCTTAGTTCTCGGACAGCCTCCTAGGTGCTTCATCAATTCAATATTGATGGAGGACTAGTTCTTGTACTCAGAGTGAAATAATCTACAATATTTAATTTGTATAAAACCCATCCCCCCCTTTTTTTACATATTTTTAAAAACTAAAGAAGAAAAAGTTTACCCGCAATTATCAATAAAGAAATACCCAGTACGATACGCATCAGTTTTTCTCCTTTTTTAAGTGACATCTTTACCGCAATCAAAGTACCTAACATCATACCGATAGACAGTGCTATAGCAGCGAACCAGTCAATATTATCGGTTACAATAAAAACAATAACCGCAGGGATTGTAAAAATCATAACAATAAAAACTTTGTGCATATTAATTTTTAACAGACTCATTCCATATAAATGTAACAACACAGACATAATCACAAAACCAACACCTGCTTGAATAAACCCACCATAAAAACCCACTGCAAACATAACGGGCCAAGCTAGCCACTTTTTCCATTTATGCTGTTTAGCATGTTCAATCAGTTCCGATTTGGGAAACATCAGAGTGATAATAATTAAAACCATTACCACTCCCAGTATTTTGGTGAACAGTTTATCATCAATCTTGACTGCATAAAAAGCACCTAAAATACCACCTGGCAGCGTCATTAAAGAAAGTTTGAGACTCAAGCCAAAATCAGCATATTGTTGCTTTTTAAAAGCAGCAACAGCTGAAATTGTTTCTACTTGTATTGCGATACGATTAGAACCATTAGCAACAGTCGCGTCATAGCCTAAAAAGATCATTAGCGGAATCGTTAATGCCGAACCACCGCCAGCCAATACATTTAAAAAGCCAGCAATAGCACCAACAACAGTAAGAATAATAAAAGAGAGTGGATCAGATAGTTGCATATAGATAAATTCAGGTAAAATTTAAAGACTAATAAGGGAGATGAAACTACTAAAAGACATTATTAGGCAGAATTTTATTCTAGGTTAATTAGCTTTAATTCGTCAATCATTACTACCCTTTCTTCTTTAAAGTTGATTAGAATTTAGCGTAGAAAAATCTGTCGCTATTTTTCATGAAGTGAGCCGTAATAGTCATTCTATTGCATCGATCTTCATGTAAAATATCGGCAGATTTGGCAAGCTAAAAATAATTGGACTTGATCAGGTTTTCCTTAATAGCCTCATAGCACTCCATCAACATTGATTTGATGAAGGGCTAGTATAACCTTCCAGCCGTTTATCTTAAAAAAAACAATACTTAATTTATTAACTATTATAATTCAGCCTCCCAATACTAATTGAAATCAGGAGAAAACATGCAACAAACTAATCCATACGCAACACCTAATGCACCCGTCGGTGATGTATTTGCAAACGAGGGAACAGGCGAGATTAATATTTTTAGTGCCAAAGGTCGCCTTGGTCGTGTTCGTTATTTTTATTATTCAATGTTAACAGGTTTACTAGGCATGGTTGCTATCGTACTTGCCATGATGCTTTTAAATGTTAGTCCAACAATTGGTGGAATTCTTATAGCTGTAATTTATATTGCTATGATCGTTTGGGGGTTTTTTCTCATCATTCAAAGATGCCATGATTTAAATAAATCAGCTTGGTGGAGTCTTCTATCGCTGGTACCTTTTGCCATATTTTATTTCTGGTTTGCTCCTGGTACTAAGGGTGCTAATCAGTTTGGCCCAGAGCCACGAGCCAACTCAAAAGCTGTCATTGCAGGTGCAATTATTTTGCCAGTGGCAATGTTTATTTTAATGGGTATTGTAAGTGCTATAGCAATCCCTGCCTATAGTGATTATACAGCTAGAGCCAACGCTGCTGGCATGAATATGGAGCAAGCAAAATAAAAAGTGTATACGGCTACCAACCTAAGCTAATAATTCTAATGCTGGCTTATACTCATAAGCCAGCTTATTGGTAGCTACCCTCTAAAAATACTTTTGCAATTCTAGCTGTAAGTAATCATCTTTTTCAAAGATTTTTAATGGGTCTGTTTTATCAATATCCATAAATACTTGAGCTTCTATATTGAGCTTTAGACCCTTGCCAATACGACGACTCGCTTCAACACGCAGGCTTTTACTACTATTATCAAGGTCAACAAACGCGCCCGCCAATAATTCAGTACTTTCAGTATCATTAAAGCTTAGACGTGATCCCACGAAGACATCATTTTGAAAGGGTGCGCTGGCAACTTCACCTCGTGAATCATGGTGATATTCACCTAATAAGGTCATTTCTAAACCAGAGTCAGATAAAAGTGGCAAGCTGTGTTCAAAACCGACCACCGAGGCAGTGTAATCTTTTAAACCACTTTGGCGTGTGTAGTTTCGACTAATACCTTCAAATTTCCAGATGGTTTCTTCGCCTGTATATTGTAAATCTATCCCTATTTGATCTATTAAAGGATAGTGGGGCTGTAAACCTACGGCTATGCCATTTTTTATAATTGGATTAAAAATGGGTGCGCGTGACGTTCCGTTAAAGTAATGAACCCCAATATCCAACTCATCTACTGTTTCTGACCAACGTACAGCGTAGTCAATATGCTTTTCTTTTTTAGATGATTCAAAAGTGGGCTTGTCTGTGTCGATTACTAAAGGCGTGCGAAAACGCCCCTTGCTTCCTGCAAAAGTACGTTCACGAAAATAGGGTAAGACAAAAAGATCTAATGAGCCATTTTCACTTAAATGACTTACGCGAAACAGGGGTTGTCCAAGTTTGTCTTCGCCATCTGCACCTTCGATTGCATCTGTTTGATTGATAATATCGACAAGGTGTTGTGATTCTGTCACACCCCAATAAACCTTGCCTATACCCGCTTGAAACTCCCAGTCACCTTTACTGCTTACAATATCGAGTTGACGAATATCAGCATGGGTACGTTCTTTATCTTGATTATCCCAGCGATAAAATGGGCTAAAAGTGAATTGTGAGTGATCATTATCCCATTTATGCTTATATTCAGGTTGCAAACTTAGCGATATTCCACCATTTTTTTGTTGATCAGGAAAGGCTCCATCACTATTAAAATAACGACCTTCTAATGAAATATTGCCTGAAAGCTCACCTGCACTTACCCCTGTGGAAACACCAAGAGTTGAAATAAAAAGTGTCGATACGGATGTCAATAAAAAAATATTGGTCTTCACAGCCATCTCCTTACGCTGTTTTTATAATTCAAATATTCCTGTCCAAATTTCTTTTCGAGAATTTGTTCTTCAGGTTTAATTTGCATTTCTGTAATTAAAAAATAAAAAAGTGGTAAAACCAAGAATGGCGAGAAACTACCTAGCCAAATCGCATAGCCTGTTAACATCGTAAGCAAACCAACATACATAGGGTTGCGAGTGAATTTATACAGCCCTTTGGTCACTAAATCTGTGGTGTTTTCAGGTTTCATTGGATTGGCAGTTGTATGCTTTTTTAAAAATAAAAATATTGACCAAGCATCAGAAGAGGCTGCAATTAGTATAATCGCAATGCCTATTTTATTCCAAGGCGCATCTATTAAATGATAAATTGGGAAATTATGGTTTAAAAGCCACATTAAAAAGCCAATCATCAAGGCATATACAGGAGGTGGGATAAGTAGTTTCATTATTTTCTATCGTGCCAATGCTTTCTTATTAAAATCACGCGCTGTCAAACCTGTTTTAAACTTATAGTTCGTCCATTGTAAAATAGTGCTTTTACCTGTTTGATGATTAACCATACTCATGGTTGTGGGTCGCCAGTAGCGACCAAGATACTGTTTAAACCCTGTTGATTGTAGAGTTTTCATTAATGAGTTTTTACGATCATAAAACATCACTTTCACAGGGCGATACTCTTTAGTATCAAGCCAGACCTGCTGTTTGCTATAGCCTGAATACTTATAGGCAGGGGTGCGTTCGATAACATTACAAGTCCACCCATTTGCACATTTTTCTGTGCGTAAAAACTTATATTTAAACTTCTCTACTTCTTGCGAACCTAAATCTTCAAATGCAAATTCACTACCCATAAATGGGCCTGATTTATTACGTGAATTAATGCGCTTAACCCGCTTTAAGGCGGGTAAGTAAAGCCATTGGTCATCTGCTTTCAAGCCATGAGAAAAGGTTAACATTGCTGTGCCTTTTACATCTTGTGGCTGGTCAAATAATGATAATGACTTATCACCATCGCCCTTACCTTCAAGAGTCTTAATACGAATAATTCGGCGGCTAGTTTTACCTGCTCTATTTTTTAAGGTCATAACCATATTCGCAGTAAAATCACTAAAGCCATTATCTTTGGCATCAGCTAATTTTGAGATTCGCAAGCCTTTTTGCTGTGGGCTTTCTGCCATAACATTTGTGGATAACAGTGTGATTGCTGTTAGCATTGAAATTAATAAAGTTTTTTTAATTAACATGATGTTCTCCAAGTTGTTCTCTAAGTTGTTTTCCAGTTAACTCTAAGACATATAACGATTAAATCAGTTCAAGGAACAGTCCTACCGTTTATAAAATATGTAAAAAAAGGGGGGGGATGGGTATGTACTCATCACCGTTTATTAGCTAATCAGTTTTTGTTCTGATACTCCTTTGCTTAACCATTTATCAAGTTTGATTAATAGTGGTGGTAATAGCAGAAAATCTATAATTAGGGCAATTGCTATCACTATTGCTGTTAATAATCCCATTCCTGAATTTAATTTAAAGGATGATGTTGCCAAGACTAAAAAGCCTGCAACGAGTGCTACTGATGTCACCCACAAGGCGATACCGACTGTTGAAAAAGCATAGCGAACTGCATCTTCGGCATTTAGGCCTTGCTCTCTTCTAGCGCGTAAATATTTGCTTAAAAAATGTATGGTGTCATCTACAACTATCCCTAGTGTCATTGCCGTTACCACTGAAAGTGCTAGGCCTATTTCACCATCAATAATAGCCCAAACGCCAAATGCCATTCCTGCTGGAATCAGGTTGGGTATTAGGCTTAACAAACCATAACGCCATGAGCGCAAAGCAACAAAAAGAATTAATGAAATTAAAACCAAGGCAATCGTTGTTCCACTTAACATACTAATAATATTTTTCATACCAATATGGGCAAACATAATAGTGGGGCTTGCACCTGTCGTCTTGAGAGTAGGAATATTATCTGACATCCATTTATCAACCCGTTTCTCAAAGGCTAGTACCTCTTGTGTAGAAAGTGTTTTCAAAGTAGTACTGATTCTTGTACTTCTTTTGTCAATATCAATCTGGTTATTCAAATCCAAGCCGAAGGGTAGTGACATTTCATATAACAAAAGATATTGCGCTGCTAATTCACGAGAATTTGGTAATTTATACCAACTAGGATCATCACCGTGCATATTTTTATTTAGACGCATGAAGGTATCTGTTACTGTATTTACATGAATCACTTCTGGCTGAGTGCGTAGCCAATCTGTAAATTTCTTGATTTTCACCAATGTTTCAGGGGCTGAAATATCACCTGATTTTTTAGTATCAATTGAATAATCTACAAAATAAATCCCTGTTAAGTTTTCGACGATAAAATCACTATCTGTTCTAAACTCAATGCGCTCATCAAAATACTTTACAAAAACATCATTCAATTCATTTCGAGGTACCAATGAAACCAAAGCGATAGCGATAATACTCAGACTAATTAATAATGCTTTCTGATATTTGATGACCCACTCTGCAAAAGTAGCCATAAACTTCAGCGTTCGGGTTTCACGCTGTTTGACTTTAACAGGCAGAATAGTTGCTAAAGCGGGCAACAAAAATATTGAAAAGAGAAAAGCAGCAACAACACCAATAGCAGCCACATTACCCAAATCTCTAAAAGGTGGAGCATCGCTGGTGTTCAAAGATAAAAAGCCAATGGCGGTTGTTATTGATGTTAAGAAAACAGGCGCAAAATTCACCCGTAAACTATCACTCATTGCTGATTTCTTATCTTTACCCGCACGCATTTCTGTAATCCATGTTGATAAAATATGAACACAGTCTGCCACAGCCAAAGTCATAATAATTATAGGCGCAGACATAACAGGGGATGATAACTCAATCCCTAACCAGCCTGCCAAACCAAAGGCGGTTGTGACCGAAAAAATGATTACAAGCATAGTCGTAATGGTTGCTGAGACACTTCTTAGTAAGAAAAATACCGTAATTAAAATAAGCAATAATGCCAAGGGTAAAAGGTGCGACATATCGTAAATTGTTGCCTCACCAAAGGCATTATTCATCATCACGATACCCGAAAGGTAAACTTTAATATCAGGGTAAGTTTTGTTGATATATTCTTTTAGTTCACGCACTGAAGCAACTATTTCAGTGACCTGTTTAGTTGGGTCAGCTGCCATCTGCCCCCCCTTACCATCAGGTATCATTTTAGGAAGCTCTACAGTCACATTAACGGCGGTAACATGCGCTTTCTCAGAAATTATTCGATGTATTAGCAGCGGTTCATTAACAGCAATTTTCTTGATCCTGCTTAAATCATCATCACTTAGGCTATTGGCATCTTCATATAAATTACCTACCGACATATCATCCTCTATAGATGCACTGTGTTGGTAATTTGCAAGAGAGTCCACACGTATTGAATACGGTGTTTTCCATGCTCTTTCAGTGATGTCTTCAATTGCCGCTAAGGTTTTTTTAGTAAATACATTGCCATCTTTCGGTGCTAAAACCATTAAGGCATTGTCATTTTTAGTATAGGTATTTTGAAGGTTTTCAAATGCCTTTAGTCGAGGATCATCAGGTGAAAAGAAGATACGGTAATCATTATTAAAGAATAGGTTCTTAGCTCCCATGCCCGATAACATAACAGCCGCGAGCATTAAGACTAAAAATATCCAGCGATATTTAACAACAATATTAGCGTATTGCTTTATCATATTTTGATTATCCTAAGTTTTTATCCGAACCCATGAGGTTCAAGTATGCAGGTTTCCTTAAGGAAACCCTGATCAAGCCCAATTATTTTTAGCTTGCCAAATCTGCCGCTATTTTCTAATCGACTTAATCAGAGCTTCCTTAACAGGGCGAAGTAATTCAAGCTGTTCAATCAGCCCGCCACCACACTGCTTTAAAGTTTCAAGGCTTTGTGTTGTTTTAGCTAAACCTAAACAACCTTCTAATGTTGCCACAAACAATACAGCTAATTGTTTAGAATCAGCCTCTTCTCGAAGATTTCCAGCAACTTTTCCACGTTCACAAGCACCTTCAACAGCCATTTGCCACTCGCTATAAACAGCGGTGATTCGCTCTCTAAAGCCTTCATCTATTGGTGACATCTCTTGCGATAGATTATTCAGCGGACAACCCAATCGAACATCTTCGGCTGTCATCTGGGCACCTAACTCTGCAAGAATTTGTTGAATGGTGCTTATAGGATCATCAGTTTCAGTTAAAGGATCAATCCAGTTTGCTTTCAATGTCGTAAAAATAACCTCATCAACAACCGCATAACCCAACTCCATTTTATTTTTAAAGTGGTGGTAGAGTGCTCCTTTGGTAATATTGGTATTTTTAAGAATATTATTTAGGCTCGCAGCCTGAAAACCACATTGATAAATCTCTTCAAATGCAGCCATTAAAATTTTAGCCCGTGTTTCCGCGCTTTTATCTGAAGCAACCGAAGCATTAGTTTGACAATGACCACATGACCATATTTGCCACCAGTGTTTGGATTTAGACTTGAAGAAGGATGATTTACACATAGCATTATTCTTGCATACATACCGGTCGGTATGCAATAAAGTTTCACTATTTTTTTATATCTATCAAACCTTAGAGAGTGTATTTGCAGTCTTTTTACTGTTTATACCCATCCCCCCCTTTTTTTGCATTTTTTAGTATTACCTGTCTGATAGGCTTTATGATGCCCCGTTATAAGAAATGTAAAAAAAGAGGGGGGGATGGGTATTAATAAATAGGGCTTTAAAATTAAATAAGCTATGGACTTAAGCCATGAATGAGTTATGAATTCACCTCATCATTATCAAATTGTTTAATCAAAACAGAGGTATCGGCACGAGCATAACCACGCTCTTGTAATTGTTTATATTTTTCATCAATCTGTTTTGTCATAGGTAAATCAACACCTAACTTTTCGGCTTCTTCCATGCAGATAGATAGGTCTTTGCGCACCCAGTCAACTGCAAAACCAAAGTCAAACTCATTGTTCATCATGGTTTCAGTACGATTCACCATTTGCCATGAGCCTGCTGCTCCATGTTGTAGAACATCAACAATGGTTTTACCATCAATACCAGAGGCTTTTGCTAGCGTTAAAGCCTCTGATAAACCTTGCAACACACCGATAAAACAAATCTGATTGATCATTTTGAGTACTTGACCCTGCCCCGCAGGACCGATCAACGTGACTGCTTTTGCATAGACTTCAAGAATAGCAAAGACTTGATCAAAGGTTTTCTGATCACCACCTGCCATAACGGTGAGGATGCCCTGCTCTGCACCAGCCTGCCCGCCTGAAACGGGTGCATCTATAAAGCTCATATTATGTGCTTTGGCTTTTTCATCCAGCTTACGCGCTAATTTGGCTGATGTGGTTGTATGATCAACTAAAATAGCCGCTTGCTTGGCGGCATTAAATATTTTTTGATAGACACTCCAGACATCATTATCATTGCCAACACAGGTTAAAATGACATCTGCATGTTTAACCGCTGCTTCAATCGTGTCTTGTTTTTCACCTGAATATTCTTCAAGCCATTTTTCAGCAGTAGCAGGGGTTCGATTATAAACAGTGACTGCATAACCTTTTCTGGCAAGATGCCCCGCCATTGGATAACCCATTGCACCCAGACCAATAAATGTGATTTTTTGTTGTTGCACGCTAAACTCCAAAATTGAGTTGTGAAGAATAAGACTCTGTAAATGTACCGACAATAGTTTCAATCAAGGCTTTTACAATTGGATCATTTTTTCTTGATTTTAAGTAAGCAAAACGTAACGGCAGTGAAAACGCATCACCTGACCAAACAACAATTTCACCTTTTTTTAGCATGGTATCAGCTTCATCATCCCGAATAAAAGCAAGCCCTGCGCCCGCCCGCAATAAAGCATTGGTTGAATCTTCGGCAGCACTAGAGGTTATCATTGAAGGCTTATTTTCTGTATTTGCAAATATATTGCGTATTAGTTTGTGATAAATACATAATGGTTCTGGATATATCCAAGGCAAATTGGCTAAATCATTAGTATCAGCATCTTTGAGTTGATCTGCCCATTTAGGTGCCGCCGCAATAACCGCTTGAGTAGTACACAGGGTAATAAATTCAAGTTCGTCATAGTCTGTATCACCAGAGAAAAAGCTCACATCAAGACTACTGATACTGAGTTTTTTGACAAGTTCTATCGATGTTCCTTGCGTTAATTGTATTTTTAACTGAGGATATTTTGACACCAATGAATTATGCCATTTCGCTAACAATAAATATTCAGCATCAGCATTTAAGCCGATTTTGGCTTGACCTGTAAGAATACCCTGTAAAGTTTTTGCTTTTAATTTTAGGTCATTACCTGCATTTAATACCAACTGTGCCTTTTCTCGTAGCACCGAACCATTTTCTGTCAACCTCATCCCCTTAGGAGTTCGATCAAAAAGTTTGGTTTCAAGCTCCTCTTCAAGTGCTTTAACATGCGCGCTCACTGCTGGTTGGCTAGTAAAAAGACGTTCAGCAGCCTTAGTCAAATTGCCTGTATCGGCAACGGTTACAAATGTACGTAATTGATAAAGTTCCATCTCATCATGATCTCATTATTCCTGATAATGAACAATCGGGAATCCTGATAGCTGACCTCTATTTAAACGATTGGATAGTTTTGAGGAATAAGAGTCAAATATGCTTATGGTATACCTGTAGGGGGTAAATCATATCGGAGACCTCTCCTCATGGGGTCTCCACCTCACTTTAAATAGGGGGCATATTATGTCAGCTTACATTGAAAATAAAATACACAATAATTTAAACGAGTGTATTCCTGTCTTTGAGACAACATCACGCTATAGTTACTTACGCGTTTTTAGTAGCTTGCGCGTTCTTATTAAAAATACAATTAAAAAAGTAGCATTCTGGATGGAGCGTTCCAAACAGAGAAGAGAACTCGCCGAACTTGATGACCACATGTTAGAAGATATTGGATATTCCCATACTGAAGTACAAAAAGAAATTGCCAAACCATTTTGGAGATAATGAAAAAATAACCTTTCTCAAGCTTAGGAACAATTAGAAACTCTGTGGTTCTCTGCAATTTCTTTGTGATTCTCTATGCTATAAAAAATGTAAAAAAAGGGGGGGATGGGTATCTATAAGCCTGTTTTTTACCCATAAACCAATATTGATGAAGTGCTAGTAAAGGAAACCCTGACCAAGTTCAATTATTTTTTGCTTGCAAAATTAGCTAGAAAGCAGTCAAATAGAGAAAACCCCATAAGGAGATTGGAACTATGACTAAGTTTTTACTTGGCTTTTTTAGTTTTGGATGGCTCAGAGGCTTTGATTTTCTGCCACCACTTTTACTACGCTTGTTTTTAGCCCCCCTATTCTGGATTTCTGGTAGCCAAAAGCTAGGCTTGTTTACAGCAGATTTTGACTGGTACAACCCTCTCACTTGGGCAAACCCTGAAATTGTAAAAACAACAGCAGAGACAATGAGTGGATTGCCCTTAATCGGTTCTTTTTCAAGCATATTGCCTTATGCCATTGGTGGCTTAGAGGTTGTTGGTGCTTTTCTATTATTTATAGGCTTTGCAGTACGCTGGATTTCTTTACCATTACTTGCCCTAATTGCACTCACCGCAATAGTCGCACTCAATGGCCAGGATATATTTGCAACGTTAAAAGAACTACTCATGACGCATGGCTATACCGATATGAGCACCACATCATTTGGTAAGGCTATCATTTATTTTCTAATGCTTTTAACCTTATTCTTTATGGGTGCTGGTCGCTTTTTTAGTGTTGACTGGTTTTTATATCGTCGCCTACAAAATAGAATCAAAGCCAGCCAAAGCAAAAAAGTTACTCAACAGAAAACACTTCGCCCAGAAGACCCTTTTGAGCTTGATAACACAACAGATAAACAAATAGCCTAAGACATATTAATTAACTGATGCTAGGAGACTGTCTGAGAATAGGAGTCGTAGCGAGGGAAAGCTGATTTGAGCTAGATTTTTCACCAATTTGAGGGGAATAGTTGTTCTATTCACCGAAAATTGGGGGGAAATATAGCCAAATTCAGCTTTTCCGCAGTAGACTCTCTATTCTCAGACAGTCTCCTAGGAGGCTGTCTGAGAACTCGGACAGCCTCGCTATATTTGGTAAGCTAATTATTGCAAATTACCGCCTGACTAATACAGAACATTTTGCAAGCTTAACCACTTTGGTTGCAGTAGAACCTAATATATATTTTTCCAGACCTTGTCGGCTAGAATCCAGTAGTATCAAATCAACTTCATAATCTTGACTCGCTTCAATAATCATTTCACATGAATTACCCTCACGCACATCTATTTTAACAAGGTCATTTACTACATTGGCTCGACTTAAAATCAAATTAAGTGCTTGTTTTGCCTTATCTATCTCATCATCAGTAAACTCATCGGAAAACTCATCTTGTACTTGTTCTGGTATTTTCTCAAGAACATGCAACAATGTTATCTCACTAATATTCCCTAATTTACTTGATTTTTCAATTAGTTCCACTGCATGGTCATCATTACTAAGGTCAATCGGGATTAGAATCTTGCTAAACATGTTTCACCTCTCTTAATTGATTATTGTGGCCTACTATAAGGGTAGCTACCTCTTTGAGGATATTGCCAACCCTTATATTCAGTCTAGTAGATATTTATGAAAATCAATTAGAAGCCTACATCATTATTATTGTTATATAGATTGATCAGACTTATACATCCTCCCCTAAAATTTATATTAATACTATTCAGTGCAATCTAATGCATAAATATGCAAAAAACAGGGGGGATGGGTATAACAAACTGCAATAAGCCTGTAATATCCCGTTTTTCTCAGTTTTTTAGATATTATGACTATACAACGCAAAGCCGTCTCTTTAATTTCTGGAGGGCTTGATTCACTACTTGCCACTAAAGCCATGTTAGAGCAAGGCATTCACGTAGAAGGTATTAATTTCTTTACAGGGTTTTGTGTTGAAGGCCATACCCACGCTATCCGCAAGAAAAAAGCAACTAAGCCTAAACGCAATAATTCACTTTGGGTTGCCGAACAACTTGGTATCAAACTACATATTGTGGATATTGTCGAAGAATATAAAGATGTCGTGCTCAACCCCAAACATGGCTATGGTGCAAATCTAAACCCCTGCCTTGATTGTAAAATATTCATGGTCAAAAAAGCACATGAATGGATTGCAGAACATGATTTCGACTTTATTGTGACAGGTGAAGTTGTGGGTCAACGCCCTATGTCTCAACGCAAAGAAACCATGCCGATTATTGCAAGTGACTCTGGTGCTGATGATTTGCTACTACGCCCACTTTGTGCAAAAAACCTACCCATTACGAAACCAGAACGCGAAGGCTGGGTTG
>JALSLM010000066.1 GCA_026988295.1 Thiotrichaceae bacterium | reverse complement strand
CGCTATCTGAATGAACCGATTTTAGATAACATCAAAATTCAAGCTATGCGAGTTCCTTTTTTGCGTGATTTACTACGCTCTGATGCTATTTACATCAATAATAATATTACTATTGATCAATTGGATGCCGTTTCCAGTTTTATTGGCAAACTAGGTGACCCTGAGAAAGATGGCATGTCGCTCGAAGAATTTAAACGCCGTCAAGATTTACATGCAAAGGCTGAAATCTCAGCCATGTATGATGTGCCTGAATTCATTGACAAAGCGCATAAAATCTATGGTTTTAATCATTTTATTAATGATGCGGGCGGTAGCCTGTGTGAGATTGATAATGATGACTTATTTGAAATACTCGCCAAACATACCTTGTTTATTTATTTACAAGCCAATGAAGAGGATGAAAAGCGTTTAATCGCGCGCTCTAAGTCTGCTCCTAAACCGTTATATTATCGCCCCGATTTTCTGGATGAGCAGTTAGCAATTTATATGCAGGAGAATAATCTAGAATATGTTGCTATGATTAATCCTAATGATTTTGTTCGCTGGATTTTCCCCCGACTTTTTTATTCGCGTATTCCTCGTTATGAATCCATTGCAGAAAAATATGGCTACACCATTAAAACCAAAGATTTATACCAAATTAAAACTGAAGCTGATTTTCTAAATCTGGTTGAAAATGCTATTACAGCGAAAGAAAGCTAAGAATAAGGAACAAGGAAAACACCATGCCATTAGTTGCACACAATAATTTACCGACTTTCGAACGCCTAAAAAAAGAAGGGCAGACTATTCTAGCCCTTGGTCAAGCAGCACGTCAGGAGATTCGCGCTCTCAATATTGGACTATTAAACATGATGCCTGATGCAGCTTTGGAAGCTACTGAGCGACAGTTTTTTAGGCTGATCGGAGAAAGTAATCCGATTGCGCAGTTTCAAGTTTATCCGTTTACCCTTCCTGTTTTTAAACGTAGAGAAAAGGCCCAAGCGCATATAGATAAGTACTACAAAAGCTTTGCAGAAATTCAAGAGATGGGTTTGGATGCCTTGATTATTACTGGTGCTAATGTTTCTCAAGCTCATTTACCCGATGAGGCTTTCTGGCAACCACTCAGTGAAGTCTTTAATTGGGCGCATGAAAATGTCACATCTACTCTATGCTCTTGCTTGGCTACCCATGCTTCATTAGAATTGCATTATGATCAGCCTCGCTATCATTTGCCTAGCAAACGCTGGGGAGTTTTTCGTCATCGTGTAACAGACCGTTCACATCCTCTGGTGCGAGGCATTAACACTCGCTTTGATGTTCCCCACTCGCGTTTTAATCAAATTGATCGCGCTCAGTTTGAAGCTGCTGGCTTATTAATATTGGCAGAAAGCAAAGAAGCTGGCGTGCAAATGGCAGTTAGCCCTGACGGCTTTCGAACTGTTTATTTTCAAGGTCATCCTGAATACGATAGCATTAGCCTGTTAAAAGAATACAAACGCGAAGTAGGACTTTTTTCCTTGGCATATAACCGAGGTGAAAATAGCCATTATCCTCCCTTCCCTGCTCATTATTTTGATTTACATACAAAAGCTATTTTTGAGGAATACCAATACCGCTTAATTAAAGCGATTGATGAGAAAAAAGAACTACCTGTTTTTCCTGAAGCTTTGGTTTTAGAGCATATTGATAATAGCTGGCATGATACGGCAGCAGCTATAATGGCGAACTGGATGGGTTTGATTTATCAAGTCACTAATATGAACCCCAAAATACCTTTTATGGATGATATTGACCCTAATGATCCATTATCTTTAAAAGCACAATCATAACTGTTAATAACAAGTGACTAAGCTTCATCTAACACTAATTGTCTCGATGCTTTCTATGATCGGCCCTTTTAGTATTGACACTTATTTACCCTCCTTCCCCGATATTGAACAGGATTTTGCAATTACGCGCGGACTAATGACTCAGACCTTAGGCGCATATCTAATTGCTTTTGCTTTCTCAACTCTTATCTGGGGCGCAGTTGCCGACTGGATTGGTCGTAAGCCTGTTATTATGCTATCCCTTGTCAGTTATTTGTTGGCTTCTGTTGCTTGTGCACTGGCAAGCAATTATGAGCAATTACTCATTTTTCGTATTCTGCAAGGCTTAGGTGTTGGCGGTGCTTTAATTTCAGGACGCGCTATGGTGCGTGATTTTCTACCTACTAAAGAAGCACAAAAAGTCATGGCGCATTCAATGATGTTATTTGCCATATCTCCCGCCATTGCACCTATTATTGGTGGCTGGCTACATGATGCCTTTGGCTGGCGTTCGGTATTTTGGTTTTTAGCGATCTATGCTGGAGTGATTGTTATTTATGCCATTCTCATGGTAAAAGAATCTCTACCCAAAGAAAAAAGAAATTCAATACACATCAATAAGGTAACACGAGTCTACCTCAACACCTTAGCAAATCCACATTTTGTTAGACTGGTTCTTATCAATGCTTTTGGCTTTGCCAGTTTCTTTATATTTATTGCTGGCGCACCCACACTTTTAATAGATATTTTGCACTATAAGCCTCATGAATTTTATTATTTGTTTGTACCCGTAGTCTCAGGAATTATGTTTGGTGCTTTGGTTTCTAGCCGTCTAGTAAATCATTTTGAAAGCAAGCAAATGATTAATAGCTTTCTTAGCCTAATGCTAGTGATTGCACTGATCAATACCATTCTTAGTTACACAATACAAATCTCACCATTACGCTCTATTGTCCCTCTTATTTTTTATGCTTTTTGTCTGGCGACCATTATGCCTGTGCTTGGTATTTCCATTATCAACTGCTTCCCCAATAATCGTGGTGCCGCATCTGCCATGCAAAGCTTTGTACAAATGGGCTTTAACGGAATCACCGCAAACGTAATTGTAGCGGCACTAGGGGCAAGTGCCACAAACTTTACTTTAGCTCAACTAACCCTAGTGTGTTTTGCTTTTATTTTATGGCAAATAGACAAAAAGCAACGCATAAATAAGCCTATAGCTTAGTTCAAAAACTATCATTACCTGATTTCTGTCTTATACGCACAAGTTATTCTATTAATTGATATTTGCACAGTTTTTGTTCAGCTTAGGTTTATCAATATATTGCTAGTATCCTCTAAAATCAAAACTATATGGATATATTCAATGTCTTTGCAGCAGTCACTACATCAAGCACACTTCAATAAAAACAGTATCAAGATTAAACGTCAACAAAGGCGCGCATTACCACCAACCTGCGATACGATTATAAAAAATTTGATTAATACCCCGCTACAGCATCTTGGGCTAATTAATCAGAAGAATGTTACTCAGCTTTTTAAAGACTCAAATGATTTACCTTATAGAAAAAACTTAAAACTAAAAAAATTGGGGAGTCAGCTTACAAAAAGTTTTTCAGTCGAAATTAGCCAAACTATT
>JALSLM010000065.1 GCA_026988295.1 Thiotrichaceae bacterium | reverse complement strand
CATAAATATTGCTGGGAAACAGCAATCGCTGTTGATTTTCTGTTGGGGCTGTTTTAAATAAAGGGGTCATTCGCTTATTTTACACTTTATTCTTTGTTAGTTCTCGGACAGCCTCCTAGGAGGCTGTAATGTAGTGAGGACTTTGAACTAAATCCCGATAAAGAGAAGTAAATAATCGAAGAGCGTAGATAAAAATATGATGAAAGGTTGGTAAATATAATCTGAATCCATGATGTCAATGTGTCCTGCGCCGTAGTGATCTCACGGATTCAGGGATAAATTAAGATTGCTTTGCGCTCATTTCTAAATATATTTTGACTGGCATTTGCTCTTTGCTGATTTGTGTTTCAAGTAGTAATTTGACTGCTTTGGGGTAAATAATATGCTCAATTTGATGTACACGATTCGCAAGTGTCTCTTCGCTATCATCCACTTTTACATCTACAATTCCTTGCATAATAACTTTGCCTGCATCTAGCTCGGGAATAACAAAGTGAACACTGGCTCCGTGTTGAGACTGTTTGTCTTGTAGGGCGCGTTTGTGGGTGTGTAAGCCCTTGTATTTTGGTAGCAGTGATGGATGAATATTGATTAATCTATCTTGAAAATGCTTAACGAAGCCATCACTCAGGATACGCATAAATCCAGAAAGTATTAGCAGGTCAGGTTGATAATTGTCGATTTCTTTTGCTAGAGCATGATCAAATGCTTCTCTAGTTGAAAACTGGGTGTGATCTAGAGTTAAGGTGGGAATCCCCGCTTTCTCTGCACGTTTCAATCCGTAAGCATCAGCACGATTACTGATAACAGCACTGATTTCAGCATTAATTTTACCCGCCTCGATATGATCAATAAATTGTTGTAAATTACTACCATATCCAGAAATCAAAATGACCAGTTTAAACAATGCTCAATTCCTGACATATTCAATATGTGGTTCGGTTTGTTCAGAAGTTTCTATTGAGCCAATCACTGTATTCTCAATGCCAAAACTGTTAAAAGTTGCTTGTATCGCCTCTATATCTTCTTTGTCAATAACAAGTACCATGCCGATTCCACAGTTAAAAGTGCGTAACATTTCTTGGTCTTCAATATTGCCTTGCTCTTGTAACCATTTAAAAATTGGCTTAGGTGACCAGCTTTCAACATCAATAATACCTTTACTATTTTCAGGCATGACACGGGGCAAGTTTTCAGTAAGCCCACCACCTGTGATATGTGCAATAGCGTGTATTGTATGTTTTTTTAATGCGGCTAAAATGGGTTTTACATAAAGTGTTGTGGGGGCAAGTAAGGCTTTGCCTAAGCTAGTGCCATTAAACTCATCACTTAACGATGCGCCACTGACTTCAATGACTTTACGAATTAATGAATAACCATTGGAATGAGGCCCACTTGATGCCAAACCTAATAGCACTTGTCCTGCTTTGACATTGCTAGGGTCAAGAATTTCTGATTTTTCGACAACTCCAACACTAAACCCAGCGAGATCAAAATCTCCTTGAGCATACATACCAGGCATTTCAGCAGTTTCACCACCAATCAAGGCACAGCCAGATTCAACACAGCCATCTGCAATGCCTTTGATAACATCTTCGGCGATATCATTATCAAGTTTAGCTGTTGCGTAATAATCAAGAAAAAATAGAGGTTCTGCACCCGTTACAATAATATCATTAACACACATGGCGACAAGATCAATGCCAATGGTGTCATATATTTTGGCATCAATAGCCAGTTTTAATTTTGTGCCAACACCATCAGTTCCAGAGACCAAAATAGGCTGTTTATAACCTTCAGGAATAGACATTAAGCCACCAAAACCACCAAGCCCTCCCATAACTTCAGGGCGAGTAGTGCGTTTAGTATGAGGCTTAATACGATCAATCAGGGCATTGCCTGTATCAATATCAACACCAGAATCACGGTAAGTAAGGGGATTGCTTTTGCTTGACATGGTTTATGTTTTAGGTAGAAGTAAAAACGGGTGATTCTATCACGAAATTATGTCTTAGGAACGTGCCTAAAATAAGTTGAGCAATTTTGATGTAGGATTTTTGTTATTGACTCAATGGTTTTAAGGAAATCCTGATCAAGTCCAATTATTTTTAGCCTCGCTAAATTCTAATTGGTTAAATCAGGTTTTCCTTAAAACCCATCCCCCCCTTTTTTTGCATATTTTAGGATGTGGTGGATTAGTGTAATGTAAGCCAACAAACTATCATGATCTATTCGGGCTACTTTTTCTCTAATTCTAATCGAATCTTTTATTTTGAATCCATGAGACTATCTACTATGCTCTGACGATCAAGTTATTGATTCTACTGAGTATCAAAAAATACTTTTTCCCTCATATTTATATTAGTCTCATGGATTCAGGTTTATTTCTTAATAATTGTATAACAAGGCTTGTATGGGATATCACTTGGTAGTTTCATGCGTCCTTGTTCAATAAATGATTTTAGTAATTTGTCCATACCTTCCATAATCTCAGGATCGCCACTAATTTCAAATAAGCCATGCTCTTTAATTGCTTGTATGCCGTCTTGTTTTACATTTCCTGCAACAATCCCTGAAAATGCACGGCGTAAATTAGCAGCTAATATATGCGTCTCTAAATCTTTACTGAGTTCAAGATTTCTCATGCTTTCATGACTTGGTTCAAAAGGTTTTTGAAACTCCTCATCAATTTTTAATAACCAGTTATAAAAGTAAGCATCACTATTATCACGCCTAAAATCACGCACTTTTTTCATGCCATGCTTCATTTTTTTAGCAACTTTTTCAGGATTGCCAATAATTATTTTATATTGTTGTTGTGCGGCTTCACCGAGTGTAGCGCCAATAAACTGATCAATTTTCTCAAAATAATCTCGGGATGATTCAGGTGCAGTAAATATCAGAGGGAAGGGGATATATGCATTTTCAGGATGTAATAAAATACCTAGAATATAGAGAATTTCTTCAGTCGTACCCGCACCACCAGGGAATACAATAATGCCATGCCCTGTACGCACAAATGCTTCAAGACGTTTTTCAATATCAGGTAAAATAACTAAATCATTAACAATAGGATTTGGTGATTCGGCCGCAATAATTCCTGGCTCTGTAATACCAAGGTATTGCCCGTTATGAATACGTTGTTTGGAATGCCCAAAAGTTGCGCCTTTCATAGGGCCTTTCATCGCTCCTGGTCCACAGCCTGTACAAATATCTAAAGCCCTTAAACCTAACTGATAACCCACTTCTTTTGTATAATCATATTCAACTCTTGATATTGAATGACCACCCCAGCAAACAACGAGCTTTGGCTCTTCTCCATGAGAGAAAATATCAGCATTGCGCATAATATGAAAAACAGCATTGGTAATATTATCACTATCTTGTAGATTAAAATTAGGGTTATCAATAATAAAATCATTGGTGTAAATAATATCCCTTAATACAGAAAATA
>JALSLM010000064.1 GCA_026988295.1 Thiotrichaceae bacterium | reverse complement strand
TTTTAAGCTAAGTGGTCATGACAACTCAAATGCCAACATCTCACGCGGTAGCGTGTTTGTACAACAGCATGTTTTATGGGACTAACGTCCCACAAAACAATATTATAGGGAATCCCACTAATCATGTGTGATCTCCATACAAGTTATATAACTTGTTGTTTTCAAGGTTAAATATACTACCTTTCATCCTGGAAATCTATTGTATAGGAATTTATTCCCACATAATTCTTATTGACCGCAAATATACTAAACTCCTTTTCTGATAGCTAGGGCTACTTTATGTATCAATCACCTTTTTTAAATGAGATATCTGATTTCATGATGGCAAGACGCTATAGCAAGCGCACTATTAGCACTTATATTTCTTGGATTCATTCATTTATTGTTTTTTGTGATAAGCAACATCCTTCTTCATTAGGCATGAGTGATGTAGAGCGCTACTTGACTCACTTGGCTGTGAATAGATCGGTGTCAGCAAGTACACAAGCATTGGCTTTAAACTCATTAATGTTTCTTTACAACAAATTTCTAGAACAACCATTAGGTGATGTGAGTGCTTTCAAACGCTCTAAGCGACAAGCCAAGCTACCTGTGGTTTTAACTCAGAATCAGGTTAAAATATTATTTGATCATATTCCGTTTCAATATCAACTGCTGTTTGGTTTGCTTTATGGTTCAGGGTTAAGGCGCATGGAAGTCGTTCGTTTACGCACAGGGGATATTGATGTAGATTTAAAACAGGTACGTGTTTGGAATGGTAAAGGTTTTAAGCATCGTTTTACTACAATGGCAGTTGAGTTACTACCTATGATAGAGGTGCAAATTAAACGAGTAGAGTCTTTCTTGGTAAAAGATCAGGAAAATAAACTGTACGCTGGCGTCTGGATGCCCGACGCTCTTGAACGAAAATATCAACATGCAAATAAGTCACTTGCTTGGCAATACCTTTTCCCATCAACTCGCTTGAGTGTTGACCCTGAAACAGGTCTTGTCCGACGACATCATACTGATGAATCTATAATAAATAAGGTGATTAAAAAAGCAGGACGTGATGCAGGCATTCGAAAGGTCATTAGTTCTCATACTTTGCGCCACTCTTTTGCAACGCATTTATTACAAAGTGGCGCAGATATTCGTACGGTTCAGCAACAACTTGGTCACTCCGATGTTAAAACAACTGAGATTTATACACATATCTTGAAACAAGGTGCTGATGGAGTAAAAAGTCCATTGAGTTATTTGTTTGATTCGAGAACCTGATTTTTTTATGGTGGGTATTCAATCTATCAGCTTTTATTTAATCCCTTGGAGAAAAATGGAGAAAGGTAGAAAAAAGCCCCATATCAAAATTCTTTGTACAATTACACCATCCCCGTCTTTTTTAATGCTTTTTATCTGAAACCTGAATCCGTGAGTCCACTACGGTACAGTGAATAAGCTATTGATTCATCACGGGTTTAAAAAATACTCGCTTAACCTAAGGGTGAAGCTAAGATTTAGTGAGCTTCCCATCTGCGCTAGCAGATGGTGAACTCAATTATGCAGAGCTTTTTAAATCCCGTGCTAAACCAATATCTTATCCCCTGCTATCCGCATTGGACTCACGGATTCAGGTGGAAATAAAGTGTTAACTTTATAAGTCTAATAAAGACTCTGTGGCTCTCTGCGAACCCTCGGCGGTTCTCTGCGTTATAAAAAATGCAAAAAAGAGGGGGGATGGGTATCTATATGTTTACATATACGAACGGTACAAGCACAACTTGGTCATGCTGATGTTAAAACGACTGAGATTTATACACATGTTTTAGAGCAGGGGGCAGATGGGGTTGTCAGTTCTTTGAGCTTCTTGAGAAAATCTTGATTGGGTTCAATTATTATTCCATATTCTTAATAATCAATAAGATATTTTGTTTTGATTTCGATTATTGAACTCCGAAACTTGAGTGTTATAATACCCATCCCACCTTGTTTTGATAGTTTTTATCATAATCTCTATGCAATCTATACTTCCTACCTCAAATCGTACCATTCTTAGTGTTGCTGAACTTAATGCTGAGGTTAATCAGCTTTTAATTCAGGGCTTCCCCTTGCTTTGGGTGGAGGGTGAAATCTCAAATTTAGTGCGACCTGCTTCGGGTCATTTATATTTCTCGCTAAAGGATACTAAGGCGCAAATACGCTGTGCCATGTTTCGTAATCGCAATATGAAACTTAGCATTAAACCTGAAAATGGTTTGAAAGTGTTAGTGCGTGGGCGCGTAGGGCTTTATGAACCGCGTGGGGATTTTCAACTTATTGCTGAGCACATGGAAGATGCTGGGGTAGGTGAGTTACAACGACAATTTGAAGCATTAAAACAAAAGTTGTCATCGGCGGGCCTATTTGATGAAGAGCATAAAAAAGAGTTGCCTGAATATCCTAAAAGAATAGCTGTTATTACATCCCCAACGGGTGCGGCGATTCAGGATATTTTGCATGTTTTGAAGCGTCGAAGCCCTCATACACCTGTAATAATCTATCCTGTCGCTGTGCAGGGTGAATCAGCAAAAATACAGATAGAAACTGCTATTCGTCAGGCAAATGCAGATAAGCAATGTGATGTGATTATTCTTGCTAGAGGCGGTGGATCAATTGAGGATCTGTGGGCATTTAATGAAGAAAATGTTGCCAAAGCGATTTATCATGCCGATATTCCTATCATCAGTGGTATTGGGCATGAAATAGATTTTACTATTGCTGATTTTGTTGCAGATGTACGCGCACCAACACCTTCGGCTGCCGCAGAATTAGCGACAGAAGATAGTAAACAGTTATTGACTAATATTATTCAAAATCAGATTTGGTTGCAGCAAAGAATTAAACAGCAGATTCAACAAAGTGGGCAGATGCTGGAAAGGCTTGAATCACGGCTCAATTTGCAAAAGCCATTAAATAAAATTCAGCAATATATTCAAAGGCTTGATAACTGTGATACACGCTTAAAACAGCTAATGAATCAAACAATCAAAGATAAGCAGCAGAGCTTAAATAATCTTGCGCTACGACTAAATGCAAGTAAGCCTTCAAATAAGATTAAAGAACAGCGAGAGAATCTTTTGCACCATGAGGCTCGTCTCAAGCAGGCAATAAAAAATAATTTAAAGCAAAAAAAATCTCAGTTTAAAATACAGATGGCAACCCTAGATAGTGTCAGCCCATTAAAAACATTGGATCGGGGCTATGCTATCGTTAAGGATAATACCTCGCAAACTCTTATTACAGAAATTAATCAATTAACAGCACAACAAAAAATTGAAATTCAACTAAAAGATGGTGTGACAACTGCATCTATTGAGGAATAAGGGTACTTTTTTTATTTGTTCTCTCGCGCTTAAATACACTTAATGATAATCTGCACCGTTCTTATTTAATCAACGAAACCTAAATTAAAAATGACTGTTAGAACTCGATTTGCTCCAAGCCCAACTGGTTATCTTCATATTGGCGGTGTGCGTACTGCACTTTATTCATGGCTACATGCTCGTAAAAATGGTGGCAAGTTTGTGCTACGAATTGAAGATACTGACCGTGAACGCTCAACACAAGAATCTGTAGATGCTATTTTAGAAGGCATGGAATGGATAGGGCTTGATTATGACGAGGGGCCTATTTTTCAGACAGATCGTTTTGATCGCTATGCCGAAGTCATTCAGCAATTACTCGATCAAGGTGATGCCTACCATTGTTATTGTACTCGCGAAGAGCTGGATGAAATGCGCGAGCAGCAACGTGCTAATAAGGAAAAGCCACGTTATAACGGAAAATGTCGAGACTTGAAAGATCCAAAAGATGGTCGAGAGGCGGTTATTCGTTTTAAAAACCCAGTGGATGGTGATGTAGTCATTGATGATCTGATTAAGGGTAAAATTGTAATTAATAATCGTGAATTAGACGATTTGATTATTGCCCGTTCAGATGGAACTCCAACCTACAATTTAACCGTTGTTGTTGATGATTTGGACATGAAAATGACACATATTATTCGTGGTGATGATCATGTGAATAACACTCCACGACAGATTAATATGATGAAGGCTTTGGGTGCTGAGCTACCTAAATTTGCACATGCTCCCATGATTTTAGGGGATGATGGCAAGCGTTTATCAAAGCGTCATGGTGCGGTGAGTGTGATGCAATACCGTGATGATGGCTTCTTTCCTCAGGCAGTATTAAATTATTTATTGCGTTTAGGTTGGTCACATGGTGATCAAGAAATATTCAACCGCGAAGAAATGATTGAGTTTTTTAATATTGAAAATGTAAATGGTGCGCCTTCGACCTTTAATACTCAAAAATTAATTTGGTTAAATGAGCAATACATTAAGACGCTTCCAGTGAATGAAGTTATAGCGCATTTGCAGTGGCATCTTGATAATCAAAATCTGGATACTACGAATGGACCAGCTTTAGGAGAAGTTATTGAAGCGCATCGTGATAGAGCTAAAACATTGAAAGAGCTTGCCGCGACTATTCGATATTATTATGAAGATTTTTCTGAATACGACGAGAAAGCAAGTAAAAAACACTTTAAAACAGCAACAGCAAATATTTTACAAAACGTATTAGATAAACTTACAGCACTCGATAGCTGGCAGGCTGATAGCATTAATAATGCAATTAAAGCCACCTGTGAAGAACTTGAATTAGGTATGGGGAAGGTAGGGCCTGCTTTGCGAGTTGCAGTGACAGGTTCTGCGGTTTCACCTTCGCTGGATATTACATTAGCATTAGTGGGCAAGGATAAAACACTGGAACGCCTCAAGGCGGCTGTTGCTTTTGCAATAGCTAAGTATGCGAATCTTTAATATTCAGGATTCATTTGTTATTCCAATATATCAAAGAGAAATATAAGGAATACTTATCTTTTCATCGTATTTAATCAGTTTTAATTATTTTAAGCTGATATATACTCATTCGCATTAAATAATTTTGAAAAAATCAGGATAAATCATGGCAGAGTTAGACATAGAGCAATACAAAATAACCGAAGAACCTTTCTACCACGCGCAGGGTGATGAAGTAAAATGGTATCAGGCGGCTTATGATGCACGTCTACCCGTTATGGTTAAAGGCCCGACAGGTTGTGGTAAGTCTCGCTTTATTGAGCACATGGCTTATAAATTAGGCAAACCTTTAATCACAGTAGCCTGTAATGAAGATATGACCGCATCTGATTTAGTGGGTCGTTATCTGCTTGATGCGAACGGCACACGCTGGCTAGATGGTCCATTAACAGTTGCCGCGCGAATTGGTGCGATTTGCTATTTGGATGAAATTGTAGAAGCACGTCAAGATACCACGGTAGTGATTCACCCATTAACAGATCATCGGCGCACTTTGCCACTGGATAAAAAAGGTGAAACAGTCGCTGCACACCCTGATTTTCAATTGGTAATCTCTTATAACCCTGGCTATCAAAGCCTAATGAAAGAGTTAAAGCAATCAACCAAACAGCGTTTTGTTGCAATGGATTTTGACTATGCACCCGCTAAGGTTGAAGAAGGTATTATCGAGAAAGAAGCGGGAGTTGATGCCGACACCGCTAAAAAGTTGGTAAAAATAGGGGGGGTGGCTCGTAATCTTAAAGGTCATGGGCTTGATGAAGGAATCTCAACTCGCTTACTCGTTTATGCGGCAAGTTTAATGAATCATGGTATTGCAGCACCAGATGCTTGTCGAATGGCATTGGTACGTCCTATTACTGATGATGCTGATATACGTCAAACGCTGGATCATGCTATTGATGCTGTATTCTCCTAGGAGTCTGTTCGAGAACTAAGAATCGACTGTAAATTTCATAAACATCATAATTTGAACTTATCAAATTCGTTAAATAGAACAACTATTCGCCTCTTTTGATAAGTCCACCTTATAATATTTCTGGTATTTTCGTTTCAATCCGAGTTCTCGGACAGCCTCCTAGTATTAGGTAAATACTGCCCAATCAAACAGCGGAATTTTAAAATGACAATAGTTGAAGAAAAACCACTATCACCCGAATTACAAGCTTATCGGGATCAGCTCAAATGTAGTTTTGAGCAGATTGATGCTGTATTTGAAGGTTACATTGCTGATGCCAAGGCTCATTTGAGCGAAAAAGGTATCAGAGATTATCTAAAAGGAGCGTCCTTAGTTTGTATGATTGGTCGAGGTGCTGAGCCAGTTTTACAGTTTCTTGAGATCATGCCAGAAATGGCGGATAAAGTGGGTGAAGAGGTTATTTCACTTGTATCCAATAATATTTGGGAGGTCTCGCGTACTCCTAATGGTGTTTCTATTCCACCCTTTATGGCAACCTTGGGTGAAGCATCTCGGCGACTGGGTAGTTTAGATCAAATCAAGCATTACCTAGATATTTTGCTTGATATGATGGAGCGTACCACTGGCTCAATTCATGGTCATCATACTACGCAACCAAGTCCAGGCTTGCCTGATCTGCTCAATCAAATCCCTTATTTGCTTAGTCAGATTTCACTGGAAGGGCTAAAAAACTGGATTGATTATGGTATACGCAATTATTCTGATCATCCAGAGCGTCAAAAAGATTACTTTACTTTGCAGTCAGCTGATTCACGCGCCATGTTACAGCGTGAGCGTCATGGCACTTTATTTGCCGACAATGAGCGTAATCTAGGTATGTATTTGCAGGCACTTTGGCAAGATAAGGATTATCTTGTACCTTATTCAACAGGTTTTGATGAACTACGTCAGCCTGTGCCATATTACGACAAATTAGGGATGCGTATCCCCGATGTTTATGATGATGTTGCATCAAAAATTGAAGGTGATTCAAGCGTTTCTGGTATTAACCGCTATCGTGCCTTATTAGCGCACATGGTCGCTCACCGTCGCTGGAGTTCGTCACTGATTGCTGATAATTTCAGCCCATTTCAGCGCATTTCTATTGAAATAATTGAAGATTCTCGCGTTGAATATTTAGCAATGCAAGAATACCCTGGTTTGCGTAAGCTATGGTTATCATTGCATCCCAAACCTCTGGAAGATGAATGTAATGAAAAAGGGGTTTCCTGTATTCGCCATCGTTTGGCAATGCTTTCTTATGCAATTTTAAACCCTGATCATGGTTATACTCATAAAGATGTTTTGATCTCGGTTGAGCAATTCCATAAGCTAATGGAAGAAAAAGGTGAGGAAAGTACCACAAAAGATAGTGTCAATATTGGTTTAGGTTTTATCACTCGAACTCGTCGTCAAGAAGATCAAGCAGCAAGAATCTATTTTGAGAACACTATTGTCGATTATCGTGATGATAATCGGCGGCTTTGGGTCTTTATTGAGGATGGCGATGAAGAAGAGCAATTTGATAATAATCCACCTGAAAAAGAAGAGGAAGAAGAGCTTAATGCACTGCCTCCGCGTCATTATCCTGAATGGGATTACAACACAAAAAGTTATCGTCCTGACTGGGTAAGTTTGTATGAAAGTTTACATCCCTCAGGTGATTCTGCTGATATAGATCGTTTGCTTGAAAAACATGCGGCATTAGCTAAAAGATTGAAGCAGTTGTTGGATATGCTCAAACCACAAAATTATGTGCGAGTGCGTTATCAGGAGGAGGGCAGCGAGCTAGATTTAGATGTTGCGATTCGTTCATTGATTGACTTTAAAAGTGGTGCAACACCAGACCCACGCATTAATATGAGTCATAAACATGATGGTCGTGATATTGCAGTAACTCTTTTATTAGATTTATCAGCCTCATTGGATGATATTCCCGCTGGAAGCACACAGAGTTTATTAGAATTAAGTCAGGAAGCGGTGTCATTATTGGCATGGGCGATAGATAAATTGGATGATAAGTTTTCTATTGGTGGCTTCTTCTCTAACACCCGTCACGATGTAAAATATCTTCATCTAAAAGGCTTTTCAGAACGCTGGGATGATGATGTAAAAGCACGAGTCGCTAAAATGGAGGCTGGATTCTCAACGCGAATGGGTGCTGCCATGCGTCATGCAGGGCATTATTTGAGCAAGCAAAAAGCAGATAAAAAGTTACTCCTGATTTTGACCGATGGTGAACCAGCCGATATTGATGTTCAAGATGAAAAACTACTTATTCAGGATGCTCATAAAGCTACCACTGAGTTAGATATGGATGGTATCTATACACATTGTATAAGCCTTGATCCGAAAGCTGATGAATATGTGAGTGATATTTTTGGCAGTCACTATACAGTGATTGATAATGTCAATCGCTTACCAGAAAAGTTACCACAATTATTTTTAGCATTAACCAAATAACCAAATAATCGAGTAATATTAGTCATGTCTACCCCTCATATTAGCGCATCCGCTGGCGATTATGCCAAAACGGTACTTATGCCAGGTGATCCATTAAGAGCAAAATTTGTTGCCGAAAACTATCTTGATAATGTTAAAGAAGTGACTAATGTTCGCTCTATGCTGGGTTATACGGGGACATATAAAGGGCATCCTGTTTCAGTGCAAGGTTCTGGCATGGGTATTCCTTCTATCCAGATTTATGCTACCGAACTTTATAATCATTATGGTGTTGAAAATATCATTAGAATCGGCTCTTGTGGTGCGCTACAGGATGATATAGCTCTTGGTGATGTTGTGATAGCTATCGGTGCTGGCACAGATTCAATGGTTAATCGTCACAGATTCAAGGGTTATGATCTTGCTGCTACATCTGACTATGGTCTTTTACGGGCGGTGGTTGATTCTGCTGAGAAGCTAGGTAAGACACCTCGTGTAGGAACAATTTTTAGCACAGACTTTTTTTATAGCGTGGATACCGAGCAAGTAGCATTATTAGAAAAATATCAATTTGCCGCCATTGAAATGGAAGCCGCCGGCCTATATGGACTAGCCGCTGAACTGGGTAAAAAAGCCTTGGCGGTTTGTACAGTGAGTGATCATCTAAAAAAGAATCAGCAGATGACACCAGAAGAACGCCAGTTGTCTTTTGATGAAATGTTCACGATAGTTCTTGATGCTGCAATTACACTATAAATTCTCGAGAATATGCAAAAACAGGGGGGGATGGGTATATGACTATAAAAGGGTCTTGTTTTTGTGAGAGGGCTAGGAACGTGCATGGAATAAGTTGAGCAATTATGACATAGGATTTTTGTTTCTGACTCAATGATCTCAAGAGAAGCATAGTTATTCTACGCGACGATTGAGAGCATTGAGTCAGGAGCAAAAAGGCAAGTCTGAATGATCAAGTTATTTCATGTGCGTTCCTTGAGTTTGAAATCAGAGGAGAAATGCTTAGCCTTTATCAGTGCCACTGTTCTGAATGCCGGAAAACAACAGGCTCTTCAGCTAATGCAGGTTTGCTATTATCAAAAAACCAATTTCGCTGGATTGCTGGTGAAGAAAATATCAAAGTCTTTATTAAGTCTTCGGGGTATCGTGTTAATTTTTGTGCGACCTGTGGTAGCCCTGTTCCCAACCCAACTTCAGTACAAGCTGGATTTATGTGGATTCCTGCTGGTTTATTAGATAACCCACCTCCTAGCCTAAAAGTGAGTAACCATATCTATGTAGATTCAAAAGCTAGCTGGGATGAAATTGCTGGATCTGCAAAGCAACATGCAGAATTACCATTAAATATTAATAAAACTTTATTATGACAAAACCATATACAAAACAAAATATAAAGCAACACGACTCTATTTTTCGAGTTATCAAATATAAACAACAAAATAGAAAAAGTTGTAAAAAAGGGGGGGGTGGGTATAAATGGAAAAAAATACTATAAAAGCGACCATCCCATTTTCTTTTAAGGGTAAAGAATATAGCCCGTCAACAATCGTTGATTTAGATGTCTACACGCGCACAAAACATGACTTTAGTTTTCTTTTCCATTTAGTTGCGAGTGAAAATAAAATAGATCGTTTTTCTTATGAATATGAAGTATTAGAATCATCTCCTATTTTATTAAGTCAGCCTACAGGCTTAGCCATACAGTTTTTGTCAGAGAATAGTTTTGACTTTGCAGGCTTTATAAATGCAAGAAAAACAATGCTTATACAAGAAACCCTGCAAAATATAGCCAGTGATATTCTTCAAATTGATAACTTAGAAGAAAATGAGCTTATCAATAATGCTTTGTTTAAGGCATATCAGGCAGGTAAAGAAAGTATAGAAAATGATGCTTAGCTCCAATATGCTCACGGCACTGCTGGTTTTATCTGTTGTCACTTTTGTTGCATCATTGATTTTTATTCCAATTATTATCGCGCGCTTACCGAGTGATTATTTTCTAATGGAAAAGCAACGTATTGTGACGACTCAAAGTAAACAAGCGACATTTTTCTTTTTTAATCAGTTTGTAAAAAATATTCTAGGAGTGCTTTTAATACTTGCTGGAATAGCTATGCTGGTTTTACCAGGGCAGGGGCTTTTGACGATATTAATCGGTTTAGGCATTACCAACTTTCCAGGAAAATATAAACTAGAGCGAAAACTGGTTAGTAATCAAAGTATTTTCAAAAGCCTAAACTGGGTGCGTAAACGGGCAAAAGTTGAGCCTTTTCTCTATCCTTTGAAAGATTAATAGGTATATGTGACTTGTCTAATGCTAATAAATTTTTGTAGGTTGGTGCTGAGATACGAAGCCCAACATTACAAGGTTAGTTGGGGAAGGGGTCGGTATTTGTCACGGTAGTCATCTTATTTTCTCAATTATAAGGAGCATCCCAAGGTGATACGCTGAATTTTATTAAGATCTTTATAGCTTTCAATATTTATATAGTTATTTTGCAAAAAAAGTTGCTGGCTTAGTTTTGCTTGATCATAACCATGTTCGATGATTAGATAAGATTTTGGCTTAAGATAAGTGATACTATTTTTTATGATGATTTCAATATCAGCCATTCCATTATTTTCAGCAGCTAATGCTGTTCTTGGTTCATGGCGGATAGTTTGTGATAGATGTGGATCATCAGGTGAAATATAAGGTGGGTTTGAGACAATCAGATCAAAGCTTTGTTGTTGATCTGCTTGGATATTAGCAAACCAGTTTGATTGTATAAATTCTATACGGTTGTCTAATTTATTTCTTATGGCATTTTGTCTGGCAACTTTTAATACCGCATTTGAGCTATCACAGGCGATTAGTAAGGCATCAGGACGTTCACTAGCAATTGCTAGTGCTATCGCTCCTGAGCCTGTTCCTAAATCTAATATCCTGGGTTGTTTGATATGACTGATTTTATTCAGTGCTGTTTCGACTAATAGCTCGGTTTCAGGGCGCGGGATAAGCACATCAGGTGTGACTATTAAATCGAGAGTCCAGAATGCTTGTTCACCAAGCAGGTAAGCGACAGGGTAATCATTAAGGCGTTTTTCTAGGTGTTTTTTAAAGCATTCTTGTTGAGCCGTGTTCAATATTATTTCTGGCCAAGTATGCAGATAGGTTTGATTTTTTTTAAGACAGTTTGCAAGTAATAGTTCTGCATCAAGTGCGGGGGAATCAGATATATTTTCCAGACTTATTCTAGCTTCTGCTAATGCTTCTTTAATAGAAAATTTATCAAAAAAGGGGGGGATGGGTTTACTATTAGCCGCGCCTTTCACAACAGTAAATTAACTATTTTCTTCACTCAAGGCAGAAAGCAGTTCAGCTTGATGCTCATTAATCAGCGGATCAATAATCTGATCTAAAGCACCAGAAATTATCTCATCTAATTTATAGAGTGTGAGGTTAATACGATGATCTGTCACGCGTCCTTGAGGGAAGTTGTAAGTGCGAATACGTTCTGAGCGGTCGCCACTACCGACTAGTGTTTTACGTGCTTCTGCCTGTTCATCATGTTGCTCCTGTCGTTGACCTTCTAAGATTCGAGCAGATAATACCGATAAGGCTTGTGCTTTGTTTTTATGCTGTGAGCGTTGATCCTGACATTCGACGACAATTCCAGTTGGAAGATGCGTAATACGGATGGCGGAGTCAGTTTTGTTTACATGCTGACCACCCGCACCAGAGGCTCTGAAAGTGTCTATTCTCAGATCATTTGTGCTTATATCAGGTGCTTCGACTTCATCAGGTTCAGGCATAATTGCGATGGTTGCTGCCGAGGTATGCACACGTCCTTGTGATTCGGTTTCAGGCACTCGTTGCACGCGATGTACACCAGATTCAAACTTTAAGCGAGCATAAACATCCTGACCAAGAATACGCCCAATGATTTCTTTATAACCACCATGTTCACCTTCATTCTGGCTAATAATCTCAACTTTCCAGCCTTTTTGTTCTGCATAGCGTGAATACATACGAAATAAATCACCAGCAAAAAGAGCGGCTTCATCACCACCTGTGCCTGCGCGAACTTCTAAAAAGGTATTGCTTTTATCATGTGGGTCTTTAGGCAAAAGCAGTTTTTGTAGATTGAGCTTCATCTCTTCAAGAGAAGCTCCAAGCTCGTTTAGCTCTTCTTGTGCCATTTCTTTCATTTCAGGATCGCTGAGCATTTCTTTGGCTGATTTTTGATCTTCTAAAGCTTGTCGGTATTTTTGATATTCTTGAATGACAGGTTCAAGCTGACTATATTCAACGGATAATTGGCGAAATTGATTTTGATCCGCCATAACATCTGGCTCTGCAAGCAAGCCTTCAACTTCTTCATGGCGGTCAGTGAGAGTATCTAATTTGCTGAGAATGGATTGCTTCACTGTTTGTCCTTTTCTATTGTCTTTTTATCTGCTTGCCCAGATAAGTTAAATATTTTATCAGATGCTTCAAGCAGTTTGTGATCACCTGAATGTGCTGCTTTGTTCATCGCAACGGTCGCATCATGTGCAAGTTTATTTGTTAGGGTATGCGCTAAAAACTTTAATGCTTCTTCGGGGGAAGAGCCATTATTTAACAGTTTTGTGGCTTTTTCTAGGGTTTCATTTTGAATGCTACTAATTTTTGTACGATAGCTTTTAATGAGCTGAATTTTATCTTGTGCGCGAAGCCAGCCCATAAACGCTGTAACTTCCTCAGTGATCATGACTTCGGCTTGCGCGGCAGCTTCTTGTCGAGATTTCATATTTTCTTCAATAACTGAGTGAAGATCATCGACAGTATACAGATAGACATCATCTAATTCGCTAACTTCAGCTTCGATATCGCGTGGTACAGCAATATCGACCATAAATATGGGCTTACGTTTGCGTTTTTTAAGTGCCCATTCAACCGTACCTTTGCCAATAACGGGGATGGGTGCAGCAGTTGAAGATATAACAATATCTGCATCAGGTAAATATTCACTGATTTCTTGCAAGGAAACACCAACACCATCAAGTTCTTGTGCGAGTCGGGTCGCATTTTCAACACTACGGTTAGCGATTACGATATTAGCAATACCCGCATTGCGTAGATGTTTACCGACTAATTCGATGGTTTCTCCTGCTCCAATTAAGAGTGCGCTTTTGTTTTCCAGCTTACTGAATATTTGTTTAGCAAGGTTTACCGCAGCGAAAGCAACCGATACTGGGTTTGAGCCAATACTGGTTTGAGTGCGAACACGTTTTGCTGTTAAAAAAGCGTGTTGCATCAGTCGTTTTAGGGTTGTTCCTGCAGTTTTGCATTCTGAAGATGTTTTAAGTGCTGACTTTAGCTGACCTAAAATTTGGGGTTCACCGAGTACTAATGAGTCAAGACCACTGGCAACGCGAAGGATATGTTGAATCGCTTTTTCATCTGAATAGTCATAAATATGCTGCTTAAGTTGCTCTTCTGTAATGTTTTCTTGATGCTGTAACCAGTTGAGGATTTGACTCAGAGCATAATCTGAAAAAGTATATATTTCTGTTCTATTACAGGTAGATAAGATAACAACTTCATTTTTAACTTTTTTATTTTTATTTGTATTTTTATCAGAGTCGTTATGAGAATTGTCATCAATGTCTGCTTTGATTTGTTCAAGTTTATCAATTAATCCCTGAGGTGAAAACGCAACTTTCTCACGCACCGCAACGGGGGCTGTTTTATGGTTAATTCCTATTACACGTATTGACATAGGGGCGAGATTATAGGGCATCTCTATGAAATGAGGAACCTTTGATGAGCTTCAATTGTTAAATTACCTTTCAGCGGAGGATTGCTACCATCATTCGAGCCCATAGTTTGCTCAAAAGCATAATGTGTAAACTACTTAGTACTTCATCAAACCAATCTCGATGGAGTTCTAAGGAATATAATATATGGATGTAGTAAGACACTCATGGAAGAGCTACTTGAATAGCGACTTATTAAGGGAATTTTTTCAAAGCAAATTATTGCTATCATTGCTAATACTGCTTGTTATCGGCTCTGTTATAGGGCTAATTGCCACTGTTAATTCAGATCAAGAAACACGCTATGGCTTGCAAAATAATAAGATATCTTTAGCAGAAAATGTGATATTGATTTCCCAGTCTAATGTTCAATTAGGCTCAGAATATGCGAAGCGTATGAATAATGTTTTACTGGCTGAGTTATATAGTCAGTTTGGTGAAGTGGGGTTATCTGCTAAATATTATCAAAAGTTACTAACTGGCACTGATAACCCCGAGATAGCAAGGCGGGCAACTATTTTAGCGGCAAGTTCTGCTCAGCCAAAAGAGGCATTAGAGGCTGTGCGTGTTTGGGTTAAGTTATCACCTAATAATCTTGAAGCTCGACAATATTACTCATTGTTATTATTAAGGAGCAATAGCTTTGAAGAATCTGTTGAGCAACTTCATTTGATTAGTCAGTTTATAGACAAACAAGGCACTCAAGAAGATGGAAATAATGCAAACAAAGAAGCTAAGAATGTTTATAGCAAAGGGCTAAAATTTATTGGATCAATGCTCAATATTGAATCCCATCACGATCAATCCTTGCTTGCCTTTCAGTATTACTTAAAAAAATATAACAAGACAGTATATCAATCACAACAAAACTTGATTATGTCCTCCTTGGCGATGAATGCGAAAAAATATGAAGTTGTACTTTCTGCTTTAAAAAATGTTGAGAGTAATGAATCAATACACTCATCAAGAATTACCCTAATGAAAGTAAAAGCGTTGCAAGCATTGAACAGGGTGAGTGAGGCGGTAAAAATCTTACAGAATTCTGTTGATCAGCAACAAGCCAGTGATAGTATGCAATTGCAATTAGTACGTTTACTTATTCTTGATCGTCAAAAAAATGTAGCCAGCCCCTATCTAAAAGAGTTAGTGAGAAAGTACCCTGATAATAATGATCTTTTAAAGACCTTAATTGCTTTAGAAATTGATCAGTCACATTTGCAAAGTGCCAAGAAAAATATTCAAAAATTAAGTAAACATAAAGGCTATCAGAGTGATGTATCCTATTTTAAAGGTGAAATCTCTGAGGCGGAAGGTGATTTGCAATCGGCCTTAAAAAACTATCAGCAAGTTGTTGGTGGTAGTTTGCACAAAAGAGCACGAAAAAAAATTATTAAACTGGGCGATGGGTTATCAATAAGAAAAGTAAACTATAATCTGAAACCGTAAGACTAATACAGCGTGAGATTGATACAAATAGAGGAGATAAGGAAATACTAATAGGTTAAATTTGTGGTTTGTAGTTTAATGGGTCGTCTATTCTCATAGAGTTACAAAAGCTTTAAAGCTGTTGACTTCTCATTTATAAAAGCTCTTATTCTGCATCATCAAGCCGATGCCATGTTATAAAAAATGCAAAAAAAGGGGGGGATGGGTATCTACAAGTTTGCTCTCGAACAGCTTATACCACCCTACAGGATAAAATAATGAAACTCAGATCAATTTTTCTTTTTACTTTTAGTTTGATGCTTTTTTGCACTATTGCTAATGCAAACCCACTAAAAAATCATTCTAGTCCTTATCTTGCCATGCATGGAAATGATCCTGTTAACTGGATGGAATGGGGCAAGCCTGCGCTAGATAAAGCTAAAAAAGAAAATAAACTGCTATTTGTTTCAATTGGTTATTTTGCCTGTCACTGGTGTCATGTCATGCATAAGGAGAGTTACTCCAATCAAGAAATTGCTGATAAGTTGAATAAAAACTATATTTCAGTGAAAGTTGATCGTGAGTTAAATCCTGTGCTTGATAAACGCTTAATTGAGTTTGTGCAAACCACAAATGGTACGGCTGGTTGGCCACTCAATGTATTTATCACGCCTGATGGTTATCCGCTTGTTGGCGCGACCTATATGCCTAAAGAACATTTTTCTTCTGTTTTAGATCAACTTAGTACGAAATGGAAAAATCAGCAGTTTTCACTCTCCAATCAAGCTAAAAGTATGAGCAAAACACTCGTTTCTTTGTTGGCAAAACAAGAGTTGCAAGTTGCGACAAGCACTATTAAAAGCTTACGAGAAAAATATGTAGAAAATGCACTGCAATATGCCGACACTCTGCAAGGTGGTTTTGGGCAACAGCGTAAATTTCCACAAATTCCCCAGCTCTGGGCTATGTTAAAACTTAATAGAATTAGTAAAAATAAACAGGCTGATGAATTTATCCAGCTCACCTTAAATCAGATGATGCAAAAAGGTTTGCACGATGATATTGCAGGTGGTTTTTATCGCTATACCACTGATCCTGATTGGGAAATTCCGCATTATGAGAAAATGCTTTATACCAATGCAATGGCTCCGCTGTTATATTTTGATGCGGCACAACAGTACAATAATAAATCTTATAATGAGCTTGGTTTGGAAACCCTAAAATTTTTGCAAGATGAAATGCGCGGCTCTGCAAATGCCTTTATAACCAGCCTGTCAGCAGTCGATGATAAAGGAGAGGAGGGTGGTTATTACCTCTGGCAACAAGCAGAGTTGAAGAAGGTTTTAAGTTCAGATGAGTTAAAAATGGCTAATTTGTATTGGAATATGAATCGCCCAAATGAAAAACCAGCGGGGAATTTACCACGTCAACAATACAGTTTTTCTCAACTTGCTAAAAAACTTAATAAAAGCACAAATGATATTCGAACGCAGATTAATATAATCAAACAAAAGCTCAAAAAACATCGTAATAAAACACGTAAAATACCAAGAGATACCAAACTGTTAGCAGGTATGAATGGATTAGTATTGGCTGCTTTTGCTGAAGCTATTATTGTTGATCCGAAAGATAAATCCTTGCAGGTGACGGGTCAAAAATTATCTCAATTTCTTATTAATCTTTGGGATGGTAAAAAACTAAGACGCTCAGCGGCTAATGCAAAACAGGGTACATTATATGATTATGCGGCGGTTTCTTGGGGCTTATTAAAGTGGGGGATTGCAAGCAATAATAGCAAGATAAAACAGATTGCTATTGATATTTCCAATACTGCGTGGAATAAATTTTATATTAATAATCGCTGGATTGAATCCTCAAATAGCTTATTACCAAAAGGTGTTCAACAGGCTCATATTGCTGATAGCTCATTGATTTCGGCTGAGGCATTGCTGCTTGAAGCCAGTCTGATGTCAAAAAAAACAGCATTGCAAAAAAAGGCACAAAAGCTATTTAAAAACATCACACGATCAGTAGAAACAGATGTATTTGGCTTTGCTTCGTTTTTAGCTATTTCAAACTAATGGAATATAGATTAGAAATGCTATATACCCATCCCCCCCTTTTTTTAGATATTTCTATTAATGGGCTGAATACCCATGCGTAATGATCCAAAGCTATTAAAAGCTTTCTTGAGAGAAAAGCAACAAAGCCATTTGTATCGCGCGACGCGCATTAGTGAATCTGCACAGCAACCAAGAATGCATATTGGTGGAAAGCCCTATCTGACTTTTTGTAGCAATGATTATCTTGGTTTAGCGAATCACCCCACAATTATCCAATCTTTTCAGCAAGCAAGCAATAAATATGGTGTTGGCAGTGGCGCGGCACATTTAATTAATGGGCATTCTATTGAGCATCAAAAGTTAGAAGAGGAGTTGGCTGAATTTACAGGACGTGAGAGAGCTTTGCTTTTCTCAACAGGTTATATGGCAAATTTAGGCGTAGTTAATGCCTTGATGGAGCGTGGCGATATAATCTTTGCTGATCGTTTAAATCACGCCTCGTTGGTTGATGCTGGCTTGCTTTCAAATGCTAAAATGCAACGCTATCCACATAATGATCTGAGTCGCCTAGATAATTTATACAGTAAGAATACAGCAACTAATACCATGATACTTAGTGATGGTGTTTTTAGTATGGATGGTGATGTGGCAGAAGTTAAAGCACTTGCCAAAATAGCCAAACAGCATCAGGCATGGTTAATAATTGATGATGCGCACGGCTTTGCTACATTGGGGAAAACAGGTGCCGGTCTATTAGAACAACAGGGTTTATCTCAAGAAGATGTGCCCATACTGATGGCAACCTTGGGTAAAGGTATTGGCACCGCAGGTGCGTTTATTGCAGGAAGCAATGAGCTGATTGAATATCTGATTCAAACAGCTAGAACATACATTTTTACGACAGCAATGCCACCCGCTATCGCTGCGGCAACACGCACTAGCTTAAAACTTGTTCAGCAAGAAAACTGGCGCAGAGACAAGCTTAATGCGCTAATCAAACAGTTTAAGCAGGGCGCGAAACAACTGGGTATCACGCTAATGCCATCTGATACGGCGATACAACCCATAATGATTGGCAGCTCTGAATTGGCTGTTTCTTTAAGCCAGAAATTACAACAGAAAGGCATCTTGTTAACTGCCATACGTCCACCGACTGTGCCTAATAATACGGCACGACTGCGTGTTACTTTTTCTGCGTCACATAGTGAAGATGATGTGGCTTTTTTATTGGATTGCTTGCAAATATGTCATATAAAATCTTCTTAGTTTTAATTCTACCCTTTACTGCTTTCTTAATTTTTTTTACCAATAGCAATACAGAGTTATTTCTTGCTATTAATCAAAGTGGAAAAGCCTTTCCTGATATTTTCTGGGAAATATTAACGACGTTTGGAAATAAACCCTTTGTATTGACAGTGCTGTTTTTAGTCACATGGAAAAAGCCTGATTTACTTGTTTCTGCCTTGATAGCATCAATTTTTGCAGGCTTAATTTCATCCACTTTAAAACCTCTGTTTGATCTCGCTAGACCCACTGATATTTTGAATATTTCTAGTTATCATCTAATCGGGGCAAAAATAAGCGGGCATAGCTTTCCCTCTGGACATACCCTGAGTGCTTTTGCTGTCGCTAGTAGCCTTATTTTCTTTTATAAAAAATCGTTTATTACTGTCACTATGTTCTTACTTGCCAGTTTAGTGGGTTTAAGCAGAATAATGTTAGGCGTACATTGGCCGATAGATGTTTTAATGGGAGCAACATTAGGGCTTGCCTGTGCTTATCTGGGAGTTCAATTAGCATTGCATCCTTGGCTGAGGCTAAAAGAGCACAAGTTAAAATCTAGTGTTGTTAATATGCTCTATTTACTGTTATCGCTTAAATTATTTTTAACAGGAACAGGCTACGCGAGTGTACAAGGCATGGTTCAGGTTATTGCCATTCTCGGTATAGGATTGGGGATTGCTTTGATTTTTTATCAGCTGAGAAAGAAGTCTTAGCTGAATCTTGTAATTAGGAGGCTGTCTGAGAATAGAGAGTCTACTGCGGAAAAGCTGAATTTGGCTATATTCCCCCCCAATTTTCGGTGAATAGAACAACTATTCCCCTCAAATTGGTGAAAAATCTAGCTCAAATCAGCTTTCCCTCGCTAGGACTCCTATTCTCGGACAGCCTCCTAGGAGGTCAGATAAAGTACAAAACTTAAAAAGTGATTACTCAACAATAATACGTGCATCTATATCTTGAATGTCACGGTTATTGGGGTGGTGCATTACTTCAAGAAACTTTTTAATTTGTGCTTTGGATGCACTGAGTGGTTTTTTCATAACATGCCAATAGACACCTTCAGTACAAGGTGGTGTGGTGAATGACCCGTTAAAGCGATAATAATCTTGATCTTCAGGGAGTAGCTTTGCGTAATCAATTGCTTTATCTAAGCTTACTTTTTCACTTGCTTTCTTAGGCATTTGATTCCAAATTTCTTCAAGCACTGGGTTTTCATCACCTTCTTCAAACATTACTGCAACCACAGCATAGGTGTTTTCATGAGACATACGGTGTACGAAATGCGCTTCTAAGGGAAAGCTTTTTCCATTAATCTTGTTCTCGCTAGGTGTATGAAAATGAAACTGTTTCAACTCAAAAGTTTTACCATCAGATTCAATGTTACTGCCTGATGCAACATCGACTTGGATGGTGTGTCCATTGTTAGCAATATCCGTACTTTTACTTGTGTAGTTAAACTTGATTTTAGGTAGATCAACATCAAAATTGCTTTTTATATCTATAGGAGATTGATTCTTGCCTGTGCTACAAAGCTTAAATTTATCAGATAACTCTCCCCAATGTTCTGAGCTAACATCGCCTGTATATCCCCAGTGAGTAACTTTTCCATGTTCTTCAGCAGAAGCTGTAGCAAAAGTTAAACTCAGTGTTGCTGCTAATAACGACAAAGATATGGTTTGTTTTTTCATTGTATCTCTCGATGGTTAAAAAATGAATTATACAGAGAGAAACTTAATTTTTAATATTAAAAATTAGTAATAAATAAAAATATAATAGCTTGTCTTTTGGCGATGTGAAGTTATTAGTACTCTATCAGTATTGGTTTGATGGTGTACTAGGAGGCTGTCTGAGAACTAGGATTTTCAGTCAATTCTTAGTTCTCGGACGGGCTCCTAGCTGAGAGCTTTATTAAGTGCGGAAAAGGTTGCGGCTCTTT
>JALSLM010000063.1 GCA_026988295.1 Thiotrichaceae bacterium | reverse complement strand
CGAATAACTTTTCTTCCTGCTGTTTTTCTATAAAGAACAGAAACAACAAATTTTCCTTTTGATGAGCGGGCGGGTTGTAGCAACTTTTGATATTTGGCATCTAAGCTATCATATTCACCTTGCAGACTACGCAGTTGAGCTTCATCGGTATTCTTTTTATCTTTTAATGCTAAGAGTTCTTTGTTTTTGGATTTAAGCTCATTATCTTGTTGCTTAAGTTTTGTATTTAATGTGGCAATAAGCTGTGTTTTTTCTTGCTGTGTTTTTTCAAGTTCTGCAAAAGCCAGCTGACTATTTTTGGCTGCAAGTGTTTTATCTTTTAATGAGGTTTGTAGCTTTGAATAGTCAATTTGTAGCTGTTCTAATTTAGCTTTTGTTTGGTTTTGCTCATTTTGTAAATTTGCTAATGTATTGCTGTATTTTTCTTTTTCAGATGTGTTTTTATTAATTAATGCGTTGCTATTCTTCAGTTCAGTTTGCAAAGCGATTAGCATTTGCTGTTTTTGGCTTAGTTCATTTTGACTATTATTGAGTGCAGCCTGCTCTTCAGATAACCTTGTTTCTAGTGTGCTCAGACTGGCTTCTTTTTCGAGCAAAAGCCGACGGGTTTTAACTAACTCTTGTTGTGAAGCTAATAGATTTGTCTTTTCATCTCGATATTTCTTGCTTAAATCCTCAACTTGATCGGCTAAGGCAATTAATTTGTCTTCAAGTGTATGATTTTTCTCTTGAGTGTTTTCCGCCAAAGATGAGGCGATTTGCTGTGCTTTGATACTATTTTTTAGATCAGCGATTAGCGTCCAATTATTTAAAATAACGGTAACGGTGACTAATAAAAATACCATTACAATCACCATCATAATATCAGTGAATGATGGCCAGAAACTTTCTTCACTCACGCCATGTTGTTCTAAATGTGTGTTTCCACCAGGATAACCAAAATACATAATAAATAATCCTACTTCACATCAAGTGGAGGTTTGGGTAGATCAGTCTCAGTAGGGTTTTCTAGTTTAACAGGCTCTTTAGGTGTTTTTTTAGATCCTATCACTTCTTTCTGAATGCCCTGAATTACATCATACTCAGGCTCGGATAAATGGAAGCCCTTGCGAATTAAATCTTTGATTTCAGAAAGATTATTATCCATGCTTTCAGTGTTTACCTTGCCTTGTAAATCTTCCACAACCTGCTGTAAACGCTCGCCAGCTCCAATAAAAGTTCTTTCAACAATAATCAATTTATCAGCTGCTTCTTTGAGTGCTGATGTTAGCGTGGCAACTTGATGAATCATACCTGTTTCAGTCTGTGTCACTCTAGGTAGTAAATATAAACTTGTTACATCTTCAACATAGGTAAGCACCTGAATACGTGCATCATTGAGGCGTAAATAGAAGTAGGCAAAGATGAAAAAACAGATAATTGCAGTGACAGTAGAGCTTAATGCAGATGACATTCCGCTAATAATCACCCCCATTTCCTTGACACCTTCGGGTGAATTTAAAAGCCCTGCCGCACCGATAAGAGCCATAGAAAGCGAAACGACTGTGCCAAAAACACCTGCTAAAATAAGGGTACTATGGACAAAACGTATTACCGTCAAATGTGCATTTTCAGTGGCATTTAAACTGGCCGCCATAGCAGTTTGATTAACGGGTGCGCCCTGCTGAGCCACCCACTTAACCGCATTGTAGCGTTGTACGGCTATAGAATCTTGTGGTAATCTTGAAGCAGGGTTTTGGGCATTTTCTTTAAGATATTCAATTAATTTAATGAGAATTTGATGTTCATTAATATAACGAAATAAAGTCATCACAATTCTAAACATACCCAGTAAAAACAGCACGATAATCGTGCCATTGATGATCATACCCGTTTTACTAATTTCACCTGATGTAAACAGATAAGCAATAGCATCTTTTTTCCAGAAAATTAAGGCTGCAATTACTATCAAAAAAATCACAATTTGTATTAATGTACTCTTAGCACTGCTTTTTCTAATATTCATTGTATGACCTCAAAAATTAATAAGATTAGTCTGCGTATCCCCAAATCCATTCCAGAATTTCTTCGGGGTGCTCAACAACACCATTTGCTCCCCATTCTATAGGATTCTGTGATTCGTCAATATAGCCATAACTTGCCAACAATGTACACATGTTGGCGCGATTTCCCGCAATAATATCTCGTTCGGCATCACCCACATAAATACACTCAGTTGCTAAACAGCCACATTGATTGGCAGCTAAATATAATGGTTCTGGCGAGGGTTTACGTTGTTTTAAGGTATCACCAGATACAATACTACAGGCACGCTTAGTCAAATTTAGCTGATCCAATAATGGCAAGGTCAGAAATTCAGGTTTATTTGTTACAACTCCCCACTGAATGTGACACTCTTCGAGAAAACGTAGGGTTTCGTCCATGCCATCGAATAGTTTTGTATCCACGCATAGATTTTTCTCGTATAAATAGAGAAATCGCTGACAACGATGTTCTAGTTCTGTTGTTGTTTGCTGATCACCAAAACCTAATGTGACCATCGCTACTGAGCCATGTGAGACAAAATCTCGACAAGCTTCGTAAGACAAAGGCTCTTTACCCTCTTCTTTTAGTAGTAGGTTTAAAGCATTCGTCATGTCAGGTGCGGTATCAAGCAAAGTGCCGTCAAGGTCAAATAATACGCCATTAATAACGGGTTGCTGATTATTTTTATTGAACAAAGTAGCCATTTCTTTTGTCAGTGTAAAAAATACATAATTTAAAAATTGAGGAAATTGTCCGTGAAATACCACGTATTAGCAAATAAAATAATACATAGCTTCATTCTAGCATTAGCTTTCTTGCTCTTGAACAATACTGCATCAGCGTTTAGCAAGATCACAGATGGTCAAATTGATGATATTAAAAACCACATTGGAAATGGTAAATGGACAATTCTTGAAGTCTGGACCTCAGACTGCCCCCAGTGTCGTGTACACATGCCAGAGATGGTTGAATTTGATGGCAAACTAAAAAATGCCAGAATGCTGGGGATTTCTCTTGATGGGCTTAGAGGCATTGAAGATGCAAAAGGCTTTGTTTCTGAATTTAAAATAAAATTTCCCACCATTATTAGTAACCCCATAGAAATGAATATCTGGATGCAACAGAACTTAGGTGAATCTCTTATCGGAACACCAACATTTATTCTTTTTGATCCTGAAGGAAAACTCGTTGCCGCACAACCTGGCATCGTTGCTATCTCATCACTTGAGAAGTTTATAATACAAAACTCTGATCCAGAAAAAGAAGTCAATGTAGTCGATATTACTGATACGAGTAGATAGCTTGCGATAGAAAAGCTGACCTTGGCTATATCCTGAACGTGGTGATTGCGAATGGAGTCTACTCGAATTATTTTCTATTACCCACTAATAACTTTATTTTAACCCCTAAATTATTACATATATTGATTATGATTAACTTGAACATAAAAAAGACGATTTATATCGCAATATTTCTTTTATTAAACATGTCTATTGCTTCTGCGGCACCACTTGCAAAACCATCACCTGGACAGATAAAAAAACT
>JALSLM010000062.1 GCA_026988295.1 Thiotrichaceae bacterium | reverse complement strand
ATAATTATCATATTCCCCAGCGTAATATCGGTCATTTAACACCCATACAAAAATTAAAGGAATGGTATAAAAAGAAGCCAGAATTATTTAAAAAGAACGTTTATGATCTAGCGGGACTTGACAAATAATAATGCATATTAAAGGTAATATTATTTTAATATGCATTTTCCACTCTGATATGGTGAAGATAAAATTATGGCTGTCATTCTATTTACTATTCATCAAATAGCAGCTCTTTAAAACAAGGTACTCTCATTGATAGTGCCTGTATCAGCAAGAAACTACCAACTACCACTTGAGCCGCCACCGCCTGAACTTCCACCACCGCCAGAAAAGCCACTACTAGATGAGCGACTACCACCAGAGGAGCCTGATCCTCCTGATCCTCCAGAGGGAAAATTAGAGTCTACATATTTTTCGTCATTTTTAAGTAGTGAAAGTTTAAATACCAAATCTTTTTTAGATAACACTTTATAAAAGGCAATAATAAAAGGAATTATTAATAAAACTGTTATTAAAATTATTGGAAAATAATCCATTATAAAAGATAATTTATCAAATATTTGTAAATTTGAATTCGTCGATATGTTCAATAGAATTAAGCCGAAACCGAAAGGAAGTATCAATAAGATCATTGTTCCAAAGAATAAAAAAAGCAAAGCAAACAATAGAAAAGGAAAAAATATTAATCCAATTTTTCCTGTCAGCAAACCTGAATGAGCCTCTATTAGCATAAGATAGTTTGATATTAACTCAGGGAGCAAAAAGCGCAAAACAATAATAATAAATCCCAGAATTGCTGCCCCAAAAATAACAATAAAAGAAATACTCGGTATATTATTCGAGGTATTTGATGATATTTGTTTCTCTTTTAAAAATGATTCTCCTAGTTCTGGTTGTTTCAAGAATTTGATAATATCATCGGTGCCATTTTCTATGCCGGTAAAATAGTTGCCTGATTTGAACTCTGGAATCATCCTATCTTGAATAATTCTACCACTTAAAATATCTGTTAAAACACCTTCTAATCCATAACCAACTTCGATTCTTACCTTTCTATCTTCTTTTGCAAAAAGAATTAAAACACCATTATCTTTATCTTTTTGCCCTAGCTTATTTTGATTAAATGTCTCTAAAGCATAAGATTCTATGCTTTCACCTGATAAGCTTTTTATCGTCAAGACAACAACTTGATTACTTGTTTCTATTTCAAAATCAGAAAGTTTTTTACGCAGTTTTTGCACTTCATCTTCTGAGAATATGCCGGCACTATCTGTAACAATCTCTGTTAAATTAGGGTATGCCTCATTCGCATATATTGAATTTATTTGGAGTAAAAAAATAATATTCACAAAGAATAATAGTCTTAACAGACAAAGCTTATTAGGGAGAAATTTCATTAGAATGTATCTTTTAAGTTAGATTTAATCAAAGATTGAGCTAGGAGGCTGTCTGAGAACTCGGATTTGTAGTTTTTTCTTAATTCTCGGACAGTCTCGAAGGATGCTAAAAAGTGTAAAAAAAGGGGGGGATGGGTATTATACTGTATTGAGTTTTTCTTCTTACCTGAATTCGTGAGTCCAATGCGGATAGCTTATTCACTGTGCCGTAGTGGACTCATGGATTCAGGTCTTAGTTAATCAATAAAGGTCTCCACCACTCTTCGTTATCCAGATACCAATCTATGGTTTTTTCTATGCCTGTTTCAAATGTTTCTTGTGGTTCATAACCTAGTTCTTTTCTAAACTTACTGGCATCTATAGCATAGCGCCAGTCGTGCCCAGCTCTATCTTCTACAAAGGTGATTAAGTCGGCTGATTTTTTGCCATTGGCAGGGGCGGCATCAGGGTATTGCTTTGCGAGTTCGGGGTTTTCGGCAAAGCGTTTATCCATTGATTCACAGAGCAGATTGATAATGTCCATATTGTTCCACTCATTATTTCCGCCAATATTATATATTTCTCCGACTTTACCTTTTTCGAGTATTAGGTCGATGCCACGCGCATGGTCATCAACATAAAGCCAGTCACGAACATTTTTACCTGTGCCATAAACAGGCAGTGGTTTATTGCGTAAGATATTGCTTAAGAATAGTGGAATTAGTTTTTCAGGGTATTGATAGGGTCCATAGTTATTAGAGCAGTTTGTGGTGGTAACATTTAAGCCAAAGGTGTGATGATAGGCTCGCACGATATGGTCTGATGATGCTTTACTTGCTGAATAGGGAGAATTTGGTGCATACACATGATCTTCGGTAAACCCTGGTGAATCATCATCTAGCTCGCCATAGACTTCGTCAGTAGAGACATGGTGAAAACGATGGTTGGGTTTGGCTGTTTCTTTGTTTTCAATCCAGACACTTCGTGCTGCTTTTAGAATATTGTGTGTGCCAATAATATTGGTTTCGAGGAAAATATCAGGACCTGAAATTGAACGATCAACATGACTTTCGGCAGCAAAGTTGACGATGGTATCTAAATCTTCTTCAATCAAAAGTTTTTCAACTAGTGCCTGATCTGCAATACTGCCTTTGACGAACTTGAAGTTTGGATTATCTTTGAGTGCATCTAGGCTTGGCTCATTGCCTGCATAGGTGAGTGCATCTAATACCACTAGATGGTCTTCAGGATGAGTTCGCATCCAGTAATAGACAAAGTTTGCACCAATAAAACCTGCACCGCCTGTGACTAATAGTCTTTTCATTTGTTTTTTCTCTATTTATATCTAATTAATATGTATTGAATAACTGATACCCATCCCCCCAGTTTTTTAGATATTTTGTATCATCCTGAATCTGTGAGGTCACTACAAAATATCCAAAAATAGGGGGGGCTGGGTATCATATTTTGATTGTGTTATGTTTTGTCATACCATGTATTGTGGGTCTTAAGGAAAACCTGATTAAGTCGATTAGAATTTAGCGCAGAAAAATCTGTCGCTATTTTTTTATGAAGTGAGTCATAACAGTCATTCTATTACGACGATCTTCATGGAAAATATCGGCAGATTTGGCAAGCTAAAAATAATTGGACTTGATCAGGGTTTTCTTAAAGCTCTGCCATCATTTGTCGCAGTGCTACTCGCCAATGTTCACTTTTCATTTCTAGTGCTCGCCATGTGCTTGTTTTATCCATTACGCTATAGCACGGGCGACTGGCAGGCGTTGGGTAATCTGCTGTTGTGATAGGGTTGATTTCAATTTCTTTATCAAGCAAACCAAGTGTGACACCTTCTTCCATAATGGCATAGGCAAAGTCGTACCAGCTTGCGACTCCTGCATCACTCCAGTGGTATATCCCCGTGATATTTTTTTCTATTGCTCGCCAAATTGCTTGTGCTAATGAATTTGCCCATGTCGGTGTGCCAATTTGATCAGCAATGATACCGAGTGATTCACGCTCTTTCATAAACTTGAGCATGGTTTTTACAAAGTTATTGCCATTGGCAGAGTAAAGCCATGAGGTGCGAATAATAAAGGCTTTGTCTCCGAGTATTTCTTGTACTCGTAAATCGCCATCACGTTTGGTTAAACCATAATAACCATCTGGATTTGTGGGTGCATCTACGGGGTAGGGTGTGCAGGCTTTGCCATCAAATACAAAATCGGTGGAAACCTGTATTAAGCGAATAGTATTATCTTTACAGGCTTGGGCTAAATTAGCCGCACCTGTGGTATTGATCGCGATAGCTAGGTCTTTTTCTTCTTCAGCCTTATCAACGGCTGTGTAAGCGGCTGAGTTGATAATGATGTCGGGTTTTATGTCGGTAATGTAGGTCTTAACAGCATTTGCATCAGTGATATCCAAATCAGCGACATCGGTTGAAATACAGCTGTATTTTTCTTGTTTTGTTGAAGTTGGTATAGTGCGTTGTAGTTCGTATCCTAGCTGTCCGTTGCCACCTGTTATTAATACTTTTCTCATGAGAATTTCTCCGCTTCTTTGAAGCTAGGTGCAACGGCATCTTTTTCTGATAAGATGGGTTGTTCTTCATCCACTAAGTGCCAGTTAATAGCCAGATCAGCGTCATTCCATAGAACACTACGCTCATATTCTGGTGCATAATAATCGGTACATTTATAAACAAATTCTGCTGTTTCACTCAGTACATAAAAGCCGTGTGCAAAGCCTGGTGGAACCCAAAGCATTCGGTGGTTGTCAGCGGAAAGTTCATAGCCCACCCATTGACCTAACGTCGGGGAGCTTTGACGCATATCTACAGCAACATCAAAAACAGCTCCTTCGACTACTCGTACTAGTTTTCCTTGTGGTTGTTGGATTTGATAATGCAAGCCACGTAAGATGCCGTGTGAGGATTTGCTATGATTATCTTGCACAAAGTCATAATCAATGCCATTTTCTGCAAAAGTTTGACGTTGCCAAGTTTCCATAAAAAAACCTCGATGATCACCATATACGGTGGGTTCAAGAAGAATAACTTCGGGTATTTTTGAGGGGATAAATTTCATGGGTGTTTTATACTTGAAACCGACTTAATTGCAACCATTTTAGGGTATACGATTCTATTTATTTTTCTAGTGGTTATTCAATGCTTAAAATTAAATCTCTTTTCAATTCATTATTTAAATCTCTATCCAAATATCCATTTATGAAGGCAGCTGTTGTCGTCGTACTAATGGCTGTCCTTTTGTTGCTCTCAAGAATCATGTTTCAATCCATTCCAATGGTAGAGGCTAAAACAGCAAATGATTTGTCGCAAAGACATGATCTGACTTTAGAGGAAAAGGGTACGATTTCTCTTTTTAAGCACAATAATCCTGCTGTGGTTTATATATCGACCATTAAGCATGTGATTAATCCATATACCCTTGATATTCGTGCAATCCCAAGTGGTACAGGAACAGGATTTATTTGGGACAAGAAAGGGCATATTATTACTAACTACCATGTGGTCAGAGAAAGTCGAACTGCTAGAGTGCGTTTAGCGAATCAAAAAACCTATACTGCTAAAGTCATTGGTAAGAGTAAACGACATGATATTGCCGTTCTTAAGCTCGATAATATCAAGCAATTATCTAATTCTATTCAACCAGGAACCAGTAAAAACCTAATGGTAGGGCAAAAGGTTTATGCTATAGGAAACCCTTTTGGACTTGATCACACCTTAACAACAGGAATTATCTCAGCATTAGGACGAACCATATCCGATAGTAATATTGATATGGATGATTTGATACAAACGGATGCTGCTATCAACCCTGGAAATTCTGGCGGACCATTGCTCGATAGCGCGGGTCGTTTGATTGGAATGAATGTTGCCATTTATAGCCCATCAGGAGCATCGGCAGGTATTGGTTTTGCGATTCCTGTAGAAAAAATTAATCGCGTCGTACCGAATCTGATTCGTAACGGACGTTTTATTCAACCCATTGTTGGTATTAATGCCACAGATAAAGGCAATAAATTTATTCATGAAAAACTGGGAATAAAAGGTGTGCTGGTCCTCGGGGTGACAGCTCACTCACCAGCTGAAAAAGCGGGAATGATAGGATCTCAATTTATTAATGGGGATATGATTCTTGGTGATGTAATTCAGGCTATAGATGGTCAAAAAGTTGAAGATATGAATGATTTTTTAAAAATTATCGAAAAACACAAACTTAATGATAATATTGTTATCAGTATCTTAAGAAATGGTAGAGAGAGAATTAACTTGCCTATTAAGTTATTTATGCAGTGATGCTTGAAAATCTTTTTGGAAAATTATTTCATGTATGTTCCTAAGGAAAACCTGATTAAGTAAGCAATTTTTTCTTACTTTGCTACCAAAGTGTATTATTATCGCTTGATCTGATTATCGGATACCGCTAACCCTTAAGGAATAATATGCAAAACATACACAAGGCTCAAAAAGGAACGGGTATTTTTAGATATAAAGAAGATCGTTGGCCTGTTTTGATTATCTTGTTGCTATCTCTCCTTGATTTAATTTTATATTTTACTATTGATAGTCTTGCTGTATTTGTCACCTATTACCTTGTTATGATTATCCCAAAGGGGATTATTTGCGCATGGAATCATCACCACCAGCATATCTTTACATTTAGAAATTCCACTTTAAATCGTATACTGGAGTTCTTTTATGCTTTGCATACAGGCGTAACAACACATCTTTGGCGGCTCCATCATGTTTTGGGGCATCATCTGAATTTTCTTGATCAAAGTAAAGATGAAAGTCGTTGGCAACGTAAGGATGGCTCACAAATGGGGGCTTTAGAATATACGTTTGTTGTGGCACTAACGGCTTATCCTCGTGGTTATGCAGTGGGAAAACGTCACCCAAAACAATTAAAACCATTTCTAATCTACGGCGTGGTGACTTTTATCCTTGTAGCCTTGCTAACATGGTATCACCCAATGGCTAGCTTGTTTTTATTTGTATTACCCATGTTTACCAGTCTTTTGTTTACGACTTATGTGACTTATAAGCACCATACAGGGCTAAATACAGAAAATGAGTTTGAAGCCTCCTATAATAATCTTAATCCTGTCTTTAATTTCTTAACAGGAAACCTTGGTTATCACACAGCACACCACCACAAGCAAGGTTTACATTGGTCAAAGTTACCAGCATTACATGCTACTATTGCGGATAAGATTCCTGCCTCTTTGTTTCAAACAACTATTATTGCACCCAAACTTTTTACTCACTAATACCTGAATCCATGAGTCCACTACGGCACAGTGAATAAACTATTGATTCATCACGGGTTTAAAAAATACCCGCTTAACCTACGGGTGAAGCTAAGATTTAGTGAGCTTCCCATCTGCGCTAGCAGATGGTGAACTCAATTATGTAGAGCTTTTTAAATCCCGTGCTAAACCAATATTTTATCCCCTGCTATCCGCATTGGACTCACGGATTCAGGTAATATTCCTTATCTACGAGACCTGTATCACTTATGTCTAAGAAAAAAAGCCACTTTCAAAAATCAGCACTCTATTTTTCAGCATTTAGTGTTATTGCCTCTATTCTGAGTATAATTTTTCTTTATTTGAAAATTCAAACTCTGGGTTGGGAAAGCCCAATCAGCGCAAGCTTACTTGCATCCTCATTCTTTTTTGGCTTTGTAGCCGTGGTTTTATTTATTATTGGTTCGAGTGATATACCTAGTTTTAAGGTCGGAGAAAATTCTGAATAAGAAATTATGTAGTGGTTAAACATACGGTTAGTAGCGATTTGTCGGCTCACTCTATCGCTAATACGACAAAGTACAATAGTTAGGAATGTGCATGGAATAAGTTGAGCAATTATGACGTAGTTTTTTTATTTCTGGTCTATTGATCAGGGGTTCCGTAAGTAAAGTGCTCTAAAGAACAGCTAAATAAGATACTTTATTAAACCCGAATAGAATTATGGAGCAAGAGGATTTGTTGTATCCATTTCTGTAGGACGTTTAGCCGCCGTAGAAGCATCTTTATCAGCAGTAATTAGCCCTCTGTAGAGTTTTCCATCATTCCCTATACAGATGAGTCCATATTTGGGAAGTGAAATACTAATGCCTAGAGGTCCTAATAAACCTCGGATGTTTTGTTCTTCTTCAGAGATAGTACCATCATCTGTTTTAAGTGATAGATAACTTATATTGACTTGTTGTGCTTTTTCTCCTGCACAGGTAGTAGCTACGCTTACCTTATCTTTGTATTCTATATTTGCTTTTATTTCTACTGTTTGTTTTTCATCAGATTGACATAATGTATTTGAGTGCCATAGCAACACATTATTAGTGAGTGATCTGCCATTTAGTGTCCATGTTTGTTTGAAAGAGCGCGAGGGGCGCGTACTACTTATTTTACATCCACTTTTCCATATGCCGTTATATTTTGTGAGTGCAGTATTAGAAATGGTTATAGTAACTTTAGCAGTAGCTTTATTACCTTCAGGATCGGTTACTTCATAGGTAAAATCATCTATTCCTGTGTAATTAATATTAGGAGTATAGATAATTTGTCTTTTTGAAATAACAGCAATTCCATGAGCTGGTTGAGTCAATGTACCCGTTAAACTTGCATCAGAGTCATCGTTTCCCAAAATATTGATGGTTATTACTTGAGCGCGAACTATTGTTACTGTGTCATCTGCAGCGTTAATTTTAATTTCATTAACTCCGCTATTACCACCACCACAAGCTGCTAGACCAGCAGTTAAAGCAATAAGAAAACTAATTTGTTTTATAGATTGTTTCATGATTTCCTTTAATATAAATATTCTGGCTACCAACTTAAAGTGAGATGGTATTTATGTTAGTTCGCGATGTTCGGCAAGTTAAGTCAAGATGACTTTCTTAAAGCTTAATCTGATAGCCAATATTATCTTGTTATAATTATTACTATAATTGTTAATTTATATCTTCGTTATTATAGTAGTAATAACTCCGTTAAAATTCTGTAGTAGATTTTTACAGTATATCTAATTCATCAATAGCAATGCATTCATTGACTTGATGAATAGTCGAATTAGTCGGACCAAGTTCTAAAACCTGAATCCGTGAGGCTACTACGGCACAGGATGCAAGCTATTGATTCTTCATGGGTTTAAAAATACCCGCTTAACCCATGGGTGAAGCTAATATTTTTCAAATCCCTTTTTAAACCAATATCTTACACCCTGCTATACGTGTTGACCTCACGGATTCAGGTAAGACTTGCGTAAGGGAAGTGGTCTAAAGAACAGCCAAATAATAGACAAAAAATAAGCCATGTATTTAAAGAATACACGGCTTATTTTTTACTGCTTTATTAATACCTGAATCCGTGAGTCCACTACGGCACAGTGAATAAGCTATTGATTCATCATGGGTTTAAAATGGGTTTAAAGAATACCCGCTTAAGCTAAGGGTGAAGCTAAGATTTTTTAAATCCCGTGCTAAACCAATGTCTTATCCCCTGCTATCCGCATTAGATTCATGGATTCAGTTAATAAGTAAAAAATTATGGAACAAGAGGATTTGTTGTATCCATTTCTGTAGGACGTTTAGCCGCCGTAGAAGCATCTTTATCAGCAGTAATTAGCCCTCTGTAGAGTTTTCCATCATCCCCTTTGCAGATAAGTCCGTATTTAGGAAGAGCATTACTAATGCCTTGAGAAGTTAATAAATTTTGTATCTTTTGCTCTCCTGAAATAGTAATACCGCCTGCTTTAACTGATGTGTAGCTTACATCAACTTGTTGTGCCTTTCCTCCTGCACAGGTATTGGCTACGCTTACCTCATCTTTGTAGTCAATATCTGCTTTTACCACTACAGGAGTTACAGTACCAGATTGACATGATGCGTTTGTACGCCATAGCTGTACATCATTTTTGAGTGATGTGCCATTTAGTGTCCATGTTTGTTTGAAGGAGTTCGTACCAATTGTTTCACATCCACCTTTCCATGTGCCGTTATATTTGCTAACAGTACCGCCACCACCACTGCTACTACCGCCACCGCCACAAGCAGTTAGACCAGCAGTTAAAGCAATAAGTAGACTAATTTGTTTTATAGATTGTTTCATGATTTCCCTTTAATAATAAATTATAAATATTATGGCTACCAACTTAAAGCGAGATAGTATTAACGTTAGCTCGCGATGTTTCGGTAACCTAACTCAAGCTACAACAACATACACTTTTTTAATTATAGCAATATCTCCATTAAAATTCTGTAGTAGATTTTTTCTAATATATCTAATTCCTCAATAGCAACGCATTCATTGACTTGGTGAATAGTCGAATTAGTCGGACCGAGTTCTAAAACTTGTGCGCCCGTTGGTGCTATAAAGCGTCCATCTGATGTGCCACCACTTGTTGATAATTCAGTCTCCAGACCTGTTATATCTTTAATTGCTACAACAGCTGCTGTTAGCAAATTGCCTTCTGCGGTTAAAAATGGCATCCCTGATAAGGACCAGTTAATTTCAAAATCAAGTTGGTGTTTATTAATCAGTGCTTCAACTTTTTCCTGTATTTCTTCTGGAGTTATTTCAGTTGAAAATCGAAAGTTAAAGTCCATTTCCAATATCCCAGGGATAACATTGCTAGCACCTGTTCCAGCATTTAGATTAGAAACTTGAAAAGTAGTTGGTGGAAAAAAGTCATTGCCTTTATCCCATTGCATTGCTATTAATTCTGCAAGCATGGGCGCAGTTAGATGGATGGGGTTATTAGCAAGATGTGGGTAAGCAACATGCCCTTGTTTGCCAATAATTTTTAACTGACAGCCAAGTGAGCCTCGTCTGCCATTTTTAATGACATCACCAACTTTCTTGCTTGAAGATGGTTCGCCAACAATACAGCAATCTATTTTTTCATTGCGTGCTTCTAGTGTTTCAATAACTTTTACTGTGCCATTTTTGGCAGGGCCTTCCTCATCACTGGTAATGAGAAAGGCAATAGACCCTTTATGATCAGGATAGTCTGTAACAAAGCGTTCGCAGGCAATGGTAAAAGCCGCAATACCGCCTTTCATATCTGCTGTGCCACGTCCATAGAGTTTGCCATCTTCTTCTACTGCTTGAAAAGGATCAAATTTCCAGCTATCCACAGGACCCGTTGGAACAACATCAGTATGACCTGCAAAACAAAAAAGTGGTGCTTCTGTGCCTTTGCGTAGCCAAAGGTTTTCTACTTCTGCAAAATCAAGCTTTTCAGTTTTAAAACCAAGTGGCTCAAGTTTATTACTGAGTAATTGCTGGCAACCTTTATCATCAGGTGTGATGGAAGGGCGAGAGACTAGTTCTTTTAAAAGATCTAATGTTCTGGAGGTGGTTTTGGCTGTAGGTCTGGACATAATATATTTGAAATTTCGATGAGATTATTATCAGGGTCACGAATATATACTGAATTGATTGGGTTTGTCGCGCCTGTTTTTATAATAGGACCTACTTCTACTAAAATATTGAGTCTTTCAAGCTCGTTTAGTATTACTTTTAGCGGAGTATCACTAATCAAACACAAATCAATAGCACCCGATGTAGGATTCTTTGCTTTTGGCTCATGCTCTTTACCAAGCTCATGTAGGTTAATTTTTTGATTACCAAAGACTAACGCTTTACGATTGTCTGCAAAGCTAACGACTCTCATGCCTAATACCTCTGTATAAAACTGGCAACTTACTTCAATATCCTTGACGGTAAGAGCTAGATGATCAATATGACTGATTTGAATAGGCATTTGAGTTGTCCTTTACTCAGAAAAAGTGTAAAAAAAGGGGGGGATGGGTTATATAGTATTGTTCATTAGGTATGGGGAGATAATAACTCTGTATAACTTTTTTCAGAAAAGCCAACTAAAACTTTATCACTAAGTTCCAAAACAGGACGTTTGATAATAGTCGGTTGACCCTCTGCAACGACTAAAGCTAAAGTTTCATCCATATTTTCTTTAGTTTCAGCAGGTAGATTTCGCCAAGTAGTGCTACGTTTGTTGATAAGCTTTTCCCAGCCGAGCTCTTTTATCCATGCGCGTAACTGTATAGGGTTCATCCCATCAACTCTAAAATCATGAAACTCATAGTCAATATTGTTCGATTCTAAAAACTTACGTGCTTTTTTAATTGTGTCGCAGTTTTTAATTCCATACATAATAATCATAAACCCATCCCCCCCTTTTTTTGATATATTTTTTGATGAACTAGAAAAAGCGTTTCAATGCTCGATACTTAGGTGCTTTATTATCAGGTTCATTAATGTGCTCTTTGATTCCCCAGCAGCCGTAGAATTGACAGTTTCGAGGTGCTGAGAAAGCCACAAATAATGATCCACCTGTTATTTTATTCCAGTGATTTAGAAAATCCACATAAAACTTCTCCATCGTATTTGCACGATTCGCACCAATTAAATAAGGATTAGGATAATCTCTGGTTGAATGTGTGCCAGGTGCTGTGAGGTGTTGTCCGCCTTCATAGGCAATAAGTTTCACTTTATACTTTTTGGCATATTCCATTTGTTGTCTAATCATTTTATAGACGTTATTCATGGAGTAAGGGTTCTTTTTATCATCTTCGAGAAGCTTGAAAACGCTAGGCACACTATTAACCCCACTCAATGCTTTTCGATGAACAAAGAAATAGGGCGCAATAGCCATAGCATCTACATAGCGATATGCGCCTTTATGTTCCATCACTACAGGTGTCATATAACGATTTGCAGACCAGACACCCATTACACGCACTAAGCGTTTGGTATTACCAAAAACCTGTTCAAAAATGCGGAAGATTTCAACCGCACGTTGTGAATAATATTTATAGCTTGCCTGATTAATATCTCGATCAAGTTTATATTTTAGCCCCATTTTTTTGGTATAACGACTTTGCATAAACACCGTATTCCAGTTTTCATTGGTGTATTCAATATAAGCTTTTAGATGGGGACGAAGATGCTTTTTAATATAAACAGCGTATTGTCTGACAAACTGATTATCAGCAGCATGAGGCAAATTAAACCAAGCATTACGATTAAGAATATTAGCAAGCCTGACCATCACTTCTAACGGTGCGCCGCGTACACCTTCCATGCCTGCCCAAGTTGCTTTACTCATCTGTGGCATATCTTGCCAGCTACGAATGGGGTTACGGGTAATGCCTGAGATATTCATCATACGAATAACTTTAAAGTCTTTCATAAACTTAAGATAATCAGGATTAAAGAGGATTTTATCGTGGTATCTCTCAAATGATTGATAATTTCCACGACATTGACGTGCGCTACTAACACGCCTAAAGGGGTTATTAGCACAAATACCGCCTGGTAATAGAACACGAATATTTCGCAAATAATTTTGAGGTTCAGAGCGCTTAATAATAAGTGATACTTGTAGGTGCTTATCTTTTCCCGCATGCAATTCAATAATATCTTTTCCTGGTTGCGAGTGGATTAGTTTTGCATCACCACCATAAGTGATTTGACCTTCACCATCATAAAGAACGGTATATCGACCTTTGGGGAGACTGCCCTCAGGTATCCAGTGAACCACATAACTACCAGCCTGACCGCCATTTAGTTTGCGTGGCCAGCCATCTTGATCATAAATAATTCTACCTTTAGTGAGTTTTTTAGCTTCTCTAAAGGGCATTGCCATTTTGAACAGGTTAACGAAAGGCACGCTGGGGTCAACTTGCATAATTTCATTGGTATTCATGCCGATAGGTAGTTTAGCATTGGCATTTAATGAAACAATACTGAGTGAAAATAATAGAAGTGTAAGTATCAATCCTTTTGATTTGTACATTTTTAATTTCCTTATGGTGGCTGTCATTAGTTATTGTTTTCTGCGTTTAGTTTCCTTCTTTTGTTTATTGTTTATCGTTTCCTTTTCTTGCTCACTTTAGTCGATGTATTATGTGGGTTCTTTTTATTTTTACGATACATCTGTGAAGGGGATAACTTAGCCCGTTTATCGCCGCGCCCTTCAAAGGGGTTATCACCTGTTTTAAAGGCAATTCTGACTTGAGTGCCTTTGAGTTGGAGTGTTTCACGAAAATAGTTCATTAAGTAGCGTTTATAACTACCAGGAATGCGTTTGGTCTGATTGCCATGAATAATCACCGTAAAAGGGTTGCTACCCCCTTGATGTGCATAGCGTAGCTTGATTCGTCGTGAGGCAACAACAGGTAGTTGATGCGCATCAACAGCTGTTTGTAAAATACGCGTCATGCGCGAGGTTGAGACATCCAACATGGCTGAATCATAAGCCTCATGCACCGATTTATAAAGATGCCCTACACCTGTGCCATGCAGTGCAGAGATAAAGTGTTTATCAGCAAAATCTAAAAATGGTAATTTTACTTCAAGTTTAACTTTGATTTGATCACGCTGGTAATCATCCAGCCCATCCCATTTATTAATAGCTACAACTAATGAACGCCCAGCATCAAGAATTAACCCTAAGAGGTGCGCATCTTGGTCGGTAATACTTTCATGGGCATCTAACAACATAATGACCACATGTGAGTTCTCAATGGCTGACAAGGTTTTGATAATACTGAAAGTTTCAATAGCTTCCTTTACTTTGCCACGGCGACGCACACCTGCGGTATCAATTAATGTATATTTTTGACCATCACGCTCATAGGGTACATAAATACTGTCTCTGGTTGTACCTGGTTGGTCAAAGGCAACAACCCGTTCTTCACCCATAATACGATTGATAAGAGTTGATTTTCCAACATTGGGTCGCCCAACAAAAGCAATGCGAATACTGTCTGCATATTCATCTGGAACACTATCTTGTGCGTCATTATCAGCATCAGTAGGAAAGGTTTCAAGCAGGTGATTAATCATTTGAGTAACACCACGACCATGTGATGCTGCAATCGCAAAGACATCTTTAAAACCAAGTTGATAAAAATCTGCAACGGCTTGGTCAGGGTCAACGGCATCGGTTTTATTAACAACCAAATAGACATTTTTACCTGCTTTGCGCAAACGATCTGCTACTAAATGATCCGCTGAGGTTAAGCCCTCACGACCATCAACCATAAATAGCACCGTATTGGCCTCATCCACAGCTAGCCATGTTTGGTTTGCCATGTATTCATCAATACCCGCATCATCACCACTTAAACCACCCGTATCAATAACAAGGTAGCTACGATCCTCACCGCCAAGAACCCCTTGACCGTATTTGCGGTCACGAGTAAGACCAGGGTAATCAGCCACCAGCGCATCACGTGATTTTGTAAGACGGTTAAATAAAGTAGATTTGCCGACATTAGGACGACCGACGAGAGCGAATACTGGTTTCATGGTTATTGGGATGATTACTCAAATAATTAAGATAGGGGGGGCTATTGCTTTGTTTCTATGCCTTATTCCTAAGGATAACAAATTGATGCACATTAGGGTATGTGAAAAAATATATAAAAAAAGGGGGGGGGGTGGGTTTTTATAAAAATAAGCTGTAAAATAGGGCATTCTTTTAAAATCTCCGCTAGGTTTACCATTGTCTATATTAAAAATAACAGCAATTCGATTGATTTTGCTGGTTTCACTGTTTATTACAATACTTGATAATCAAGTTCTTTTTACAAAACTCACTGAAAGGCTGGATATTTTTTCATTTCAAGGTGGTTTTTATCTACTCTCTATTTATTTAATTGTCTTTACGCTTCTGGTCTTAATTCAGTTTATTTTTGGGTTTCCATACTTCTTAAAAATAGTTATGGCACTCTTGCTAATAACATCGGCAATATTATCTTATTTCGGTCAGGAGTTAGGCGTAATTTTTGATGTTGATATGGTGCGTAATATTGTAGAAAACATCAAGGATGGTAATCAACATGAGGCATTTGAGCTATTGTCCGCACCTTTACTCAAATATGTTTTCTTGTTTGGTATATTGCCTGCAATTGCTGTTGCTTTAACTAAAATAACGTATAAACCTGTATTCAAAGAGATAGGGTGGCGAATTGTGAGTGTGATTCTTTTGCTTGTCATGATTGCCTCCCTTTTGCTTGCTAACTTTAAATTTACAACTTACTTTTCACGCGAAAATCGAGATTTAAGAGTTTATATAACGCCCTTATATGCAATTGATTCTATTAAAGGTTTTGTGCGTCGTGAACTAGATAAAAATAAAGCTCCTCTGAAAATCATAGGCACTGATGCAAGGCAGATCAGTCAAGGGATTAATAGAAGAATAGGTATTATGGTTGTTGGTGAAACTGCCAGATGGGATCATTTCTCATTAAATGGCTATGCCCGTGAAACCAATCCAAAATTGAAAAAACTGGATATTATCAACTATACAAAAACAAGTTCCTGCGGTACATCAACGGCATATTCTGTGCCTTGCATGTTTTCTTTTTTGAATGCAGATGATTATTCACCAAGCAAGGCAGCGACGCAGACTAATGTTCTTGATGTATTAAAAAAAGCTGGTGTAGAAGTTTTTTGGATTGATAATAACTCCAGTTGTAAAGGAGTCTGTGATCGTATTGGAGAAATAAATATTCGCAATACGCCAAACCCCGACTCAGCTTTTTATACAAATGGTGAGCTATTTGATGAGGAGTTAATTAGTCAAGTAGACAAAATATTAGCTAATAACATAGCTAATACTACAGGCAATTCAGATATTTTAATTGTTTTGCACACCTTAGG
>JALSLM010000061.1 GCA_026988295.1 Thiotrichaceae bacterium | reverse complement strand
GCACATTGACCTTTCCCTCTAAAGATGGTTTGCCAATAACCGTTGATACCTATATTGATATTACCGATAAACGTCCTTTAATCGTCTTATTTCATCAAGCAGGTTGGAGTAGGGGAGAATATACAGAAATCGCACCCAAGCTAAATAAACTGGGCTTTAATGCAATAGCTGTTGATTTACGCGCAGGCAATAAAGTAAATAGCATTGCCAACGAGACAAAAAAACGTGCCAAAAAAGCAGGCAAAGGCGTGAGATACATTGATGCACTACAAGATGTCGAAGCCAGCTTGATTTATGCGCGAAGCTTAGTGGGTGATAAGGTAAAGGTTATTGCTTGGGGGAGTTCTTATTCCGCAGCCCTAGTCTTAAAAGTAGCAGGAGATCATCCTGAATTGGCAAATGCTGTGTTAGCCTTTTCCCCAGGTGAGTACTTTAAAAGAATGGGAAAGTCTTCTCACTGGATTCAAGACTCAGCCAAGTTATACACACGACCTGTTTTTATCACCTCAGCAAGAGCAGAACAAAAACACTGGAAACCTATTTTTAATGCCATCAAAAGCAAAAAGAAAATAGCCTTCATACCCAAAACGGCAGGTAATCATGGCTCACGCGCATTATGGAAAAGAAATAAAGGGAATAAAGAGTATTGGCTTGCTGTTAGCCGCTTTTTAAAAGACCTGAAATAGATACACCATCCCCCCCCTTTTTTTTGCATTTTTTATAACACAGAGAGGCACAGAGAAAAGATATAAAAAAAACAGTACGGAGGCTATCTGAGGACTATAGAATTGACTGAAAACCCCATAAATATCATATATCTGAGCTTATCAAATTCGTTAAATAGAACAACTATTCCCCTCAAATTGGTGAAAAATCTAGCTCAAATCAGCTTTCCCTCGCTACGACTCCTATTCTCGGACAGCCTCCTAGGTTCTTTTCATTAATTAACTAAAAAAGTTTATTAATTGTATTTTTGCTTTTTAGGAATAACTCCACGCACTCCACCTCTTGGATCATCTACATCGCCTTTATAGCGTGGAATTATATGAATATGGATATGTGGAACAGATTGCCCTGCAATTTCACCTATATTTACACCTATATTGTATGCATCAGGCATATATTTTTTATCGATAGCTTGTTTCATCTCATCAATTAACTCTAGTATGGCTAATTTTTCTTCACGGCTAGCATCAAAGTATTCGGCAATATGCCTCTTTGTTACTACTAATGCGTGACCAGGGCTTGCTGGATTTGTATCATAAATAGCAAAGGCTAAATTATTTTTGACAATTCTCTCATCATCCCCATCACAAAAAGGGCAAAATTTTTTTTCTGGCATGTTTAGCAATCCTATTCCTGTTAACTAACTTAACTGATGGAAATTATCAATAGTCAGTAGATTAGGAATGAAAATAGTTGGTGGGTTTAAAAAACTTGATTATTTTGCAAAGGAATTAGCTGAATGCTAAAGCAAAATATTATAACAACGCGACCTTTGAAGGTCGCGTAGAGGACTAACTTATGGAGCTTTAGGGGTAGTGTATTCTACCTCAGTTTGAAATGATTCCCAAATAAGATCATAGCCAACATAACCCGTTTTTGTCGGTTTTTTCTGGCGAGTAGTTAAAAGGGCAGTTTTTCCTTCAGGTACAACAGGTCTAGTTTTTGCTGGTTCGCTCATGATTCACCTTTAATAATTAATTTCCGCAGTAGCCATTGTAAAAAAAATACAATTGATAACCACTCAGATAATCTATCTTTTCATTTTTTGCAACAAAAATAAAGCACTAATATCAGCTTTTTATTGAATTTTTATAGATATTGATTTCAAGACACCTATTCCACAAGGGTATTTGTAAGGAAATAGACTCTCGTAGCATGGAACAACAACACTCAAAAGAAATACAATAATATGGGTGGCTATTTTCTGACTTGCCTTTTGTTCCTGCTCCAATGATCTCAATTGTGCGTAGAATAACTATGCATCTGCTGAAGCTTATAAGTTTAACTAAAGCTTAGCTAAGTCTCGAGATTATTGGGTTAGACACAAAAAATCTATGTCATAATTGTTCAACATATTTTATGCGCGTTTCAAAGTTTATTATTGTGTCATCCTAAAACTCTAAAACCAATTATCTGATTAGTCTGGTTAATTATTATGATAGGGGGTAATATTCTTCTTGGCTGAGTGGCAGAGTGCTTATGCAACGACTTGCAACGTCGAATACCTTGGTTAGAATCCAAGCTCAGCCTCCAGATTATATAACATAGCCCATACTTGTTTAGTATGGGCTTTTTTTATTCTAAAAAAATGCAAATACCCTTTACAAAAAATAAAATTAGATGTTATGATTCCGCGCCTTGTGAGGCTGAGTTGCAGAGTGGTTATGCAACGGTTTGCAAAACCGTCTACCTCGGTTCGATTCCGGGCTCAGCCTCCATTTTTTACTGTTAATAGAGCACTAAAAAATAGCTAAATACAATTTAAAATGTCTACTTTTTAAATTGTTTATAATTATCGAAAGACCATCTAAGTAGTATGCCCAGGTGGCGAAATTGGTAGACGCAAGGGACTTAAAATCCCTCGGTGGCAACACCGTGCCGGTTCGATTCCGGCCCTGGGCACCACATACAGACTAAAAGAAGTTCCTTTTTATGTCGCGCTACAAAGCCAGTTATAGGCTATTAATATTTGTTTAATTGGGATATAAGAAAAGGGATAACAACCCTTATTTTTTAGCTCTAGGTATGGCATAACTGATTTAAAACCAAAAATAGTAAAGCCTAAAAACTAAGCCTTATAAATTATTTTGCGCTCAATTGCCCTCATTCATTGTGTAGAGGTCTCTACGCCTCATGAGATTGCACCCTATCTGAAGAAAAAATCCTGTATTACAAGTTATTTTTTGTATGTTTCTTAGTAAAAGTGTAGTGAAGTTGTCATATAATTCAGCTATTATTTCGGATTCTCGGTAGTGCGTAAAATTTTTGTAGGTCTGATTAGTTGTGTTAAAACTAATAACCTGAATCCGTGAGATCACTACGGAACAGGACGCAAGCTATTGATTCATAATGGGTTTAAAAACACCTGCTTAACCTATGGGTGAAGCTAACATTTTTAAATCCTGCGATAAATCAATAACTTATGACCTGTTACCCGCATTGGTCTCACGGATTCAAGCATAAACTTACAGCTTTCACCCTTACCTAAATTCTCAATCAAATAGGACATCACGTGAATCAAAGAGTTGTTCCACGCCGCAAAACCTTGCTGCTTATTATGGATGGTGTTGGCGTAAATCCCAGCAAAAAAAATAATGCCTTTCATGAGGCAAACACACCTAATCTGGATGAATATTTCAGTAAATACCCACATACAACATTGCAGGCCTCAGGTAATGCGGTAGGTCTACCTGATGGGCAAATGGGTAACTCAGAAGTAGGTCATTTAACAATCGGTTGTGGCACTATTATCAAACAGGATTTAGTGCGTATTGATGATGCTATTGAAGATGGTAGCTTTAAGAAAAACATTGTTTTACTCAATACCTTGTTTCTTGCTAAAGAGAATAAGCGCCCTGTTCACCTGGTTGGTCTAGTTTCTGATGGTGGTGTTCATAGTCATGTAAATCACCTTTGTGCGCTTATTAAAATGTGTAAAAAAAATGGTGTCAAGCCTGTTGTCCACGTCATCACTGATGGACGTGATACATCACCAAAATCAGCTAAAAAATATGTTAGCCAGCTAATCAAAGCATTAGAAAAATATGGTGGCAGTATTGCAACAATTACAGGACGTTTCTATGCAATGGATAGAGATTCCCGCTGGAATCGTACCCAAATTGCTTGGGATGCAATGGTACATGGCATAGGTGAAACTGCTCTAGGTCCATTAGAAGCAATTGATGATGCTTATGCTAATGGTGAAACCGATGAATTCATTCTTCCTCGTATTATGCCTAATGCTGATACTATTCAGGCTGATGATTCACTCATTTTCTTTAACTTTCGAAATGATCGACCACGCCAACTTTCTGCTGCCCTAGGTATGGAGGAGTTTAAAGAATTTGATCGAGGCGACTATATACCAATCGTTGTTACTTGCCTGACTGAATACGATAAAAAATTATTGGCTCCTGTTGCCTTTCCGCCAGAACGACCTTTAACCAATCTGGCTCATGCGATTAGTTTGTCAGGCTATAAGCAATTGCATTGTTCTGAAACTGAAAAATATGCACACGTTACTTTCTTCCTGAATGGAGGGCGTGAAACACCCTATGCAGGTGAAGATCGTATTATGGTGGATTCACCTCGCGTACATACCTATGATGAAGCACCTCAAATGAGTGCAAAGCAAGTTGCTGATGAAATTATTAATGCACTCAATGATCAAGAACACTCTTTTATTGTCGTCAATTTCGCCAATGGTGATATGGTCGGTCATACTGCCATTCCTGATGCCATTATTGAAGCAGTTGAAGTGTTAGATAAAGAAGTCGGGCGTGTACTTGATGTTGCTGTTAAAAATGAATATTCGGTTATTCTCACCGCTGATCATGGTAATTGTGATGAATATATAGATCCTTTTACTGGTGAGCCAAATACACAGCACACGGTATATCCTGTTCCTTGTTTAATTATAGATAAATCCTTTTGGTGTTTGCGTACTAGCGGTGGTTTGAGCAATATCGCGCCGACAGTACTTCACTTAATGGGATTAACCAAACCAGAAGGGATTACTTGTAAATCGTTATTGATGGAAGAGCTTAGCTCTGCTAATGAAGAGAGTAGTTCCTATTAAACAAGATAAGTAACTTAGGAACGTGCATGAAATTTTTTTTACAATCTTATGATTTATCGGCAGACTCAAGCCTGTCATCATTATTAAGACTGACAACAAGAGCTTAAAACGTAAAACTGTGTTGAACCCCATCAACACAGTTTTACAATATGAAAAAAATATTTCTCATTATTTATCTAAATAGCCTTTTTATCGTGGCAAGCCCA
>JALSLM010000060.1 GCA_026988295.1 Thiotrichaceae bacterium | reverse complement strand
TAGGACTCAGGATTAAATAAGTTGCGGAAGTTAACGCAGAATTTTTGTTTCAGATTGGATGATCTAAAGAGGCGCATAGTTATTCTACGCAACGACTTTAGATCATCCAATCTGGGGCAAAAAGGCAAGTTATGTTTCGTAAGTTATTTACTCCTGAGTCCTTACACAAGCACAGTTTAAGCCATCACAAAAAAGTATAAAAAAAGGGGGGGATGGGTAATAAACTATTACAACATCCCTTATTTATTTATGTAGTTAATTAATTAATTAACTACAACCATTTACAAACTAAACAGGTAAAAAATGGATCAATCCAACCAACGCGATCAGCTTCGTGAATTTTATTACAATAGCTGGAAGAAACATCGTCAACAAAAAGAAAGGCTATCCCCTCTTGAGCAACAAATAGTCGCAACTATCAAGGAGCATCCTGAGTATCATAAAATCCTTGAAGACAAAGAAACTTGCTTAAGCGCATCGTATTTGCCTGAGATGGGCGATAACAATCCATTTATGCACTTAGGAATGCATATTGGCTTGCGTGAACAGGTATCAACCGACCGCCCTACAGGCATTGCTGAACTATATCAGCGTCTAGTGGCACTAAAAGGCATACATGAAGCCGAACATGCCATGATGGAATGTTTAGGTGAAATGATCTGGCGCGCCCAGCAAACACAACAGATGCCTGATGAAATTATCTATCTGGACTGCTTGGGGAAGATCACATAGTTATTGAATACCAATACCAAAGGGGATACACGATATGAAAACAATCAAACAACTAATAACAGTACTTGCATTAATTTCACTAATCACTTCCTGCACTAATAATACTACAAATACTACTAACAATGATAAACGAATCTATACACTTCAAGATGTGCAAAGCGGATCAGTTATCGCAGTCAAAAAAGTAGTTCTCAAAGCTGAGCCGATAAGACCACATGGTAATATTGGTGTTTCACTAGGCTCAGGTGGTCATGCAGGTTTTTATGGTGCGGTTGATATACTCACCCTTGGCAGTCTCTTTGGCATAAAGAAAAAAGATAAAGTTATGCAAGAAATTATTATTAGAAGGTCCAACGGCACATTAGTCGCAGTGACTCAACCCTATAGCACATCCTTTAAACGAGGTGACAGAGTTAGAATAATTAAGCGCGGCAATGAGGCACGAGTCATTCGCTAATTCAAGTGCTATTCATTCCATACCCACCCCCCCCCTAATTTTACAATTTTTAAATTCGTCAAACCAAGTATTTTAACTATTACATCCCTATCTATTAAGTATTAAAAATATTTAAAAAAAACATGACAAAAAACACTTTTTTTATTTTAAAGTAGTCTATGCTTCTGAATACTTCTCTGATAAAAAAATCTGACCATGAACAACAATCAACCGGTTTATTTAAACCTGTTTAAAATCAAATTACCACTGCCTGGTATTGTCTCTTTATTACATCGAGTTACAGGTGTGGTTCTTTTTTTGGCTATCCCTTTTTCTTTATATTTATTACAACTTTCAATGCATGATGAAGTTGATTTTCAACGGGCTGTTGATTTATTAAATCATCCTTTAATTCTACTATTTGAGGTAATAATTTTTACCGCTCTGATCTATCATTTCTTTGCGGGTATTCGCTTTCTATTAATGGATATTGATATTGGCGAAGATAAAAAACCTGCTGAAATTTCCTCATGGATTGTTTTGGCAGCAACAGCTTTTTCTAGCTTAGTCTTTATTATAATGAGGGTGTTCTAATGGCTGGTTTTTCTGCATGGTTATTGCAACGCCTTTCTGCTGTTTATTTAGCAGTCTTTATCGTTATTGCTATTATTTGGGGTATGACGACTGATATTAATATAACTATCTGGCGGCAAGGTTTTCAAAGCGTCTGGGTACAACTGGGTGTTTTGCTATTTGGTTTAAGCTTATTGCTACATGCTTGGATAGGTTTGCGTGATGTCGTAATTGACTATATTCATCCACTGGGGATACGCTTGCTGGCACTTTCACTTGTAGGGCTGTTTCTGCTCGCCAATGGCTTTTGGCTTCTTGCCATTCTTTGGGGCTTTATATAACACCTGTATGAAGTAACTAGCTGAAATAAAAGACAAGTTAAAATCGGAAAATTAATGTCATGCACGCTCCTTATTCTATGACGTATTACAACGCTTTTTTCAGGATTAAAAAATGCAAACAATAAAAGATATTCCCGTGCGTCATTTTGACGCTTTAATTATCGGTGCTGGCGGTGCGGGTTTACGGGCTGCCCTACAATTATCTAATGCAGATTTAAGTGTTGCAGTGGTTTCCAAGGTCTACCCTACTCGCTCACATACTGTAGCGGCACAAGGCGGCATCAATGCGGCACTTGCTAATGTTTTACCTGATGATTGGCACTGGCACATGTTTGATACGGTCAAGGGTAGTGATTATTTAGGTGATCAAGATGCCATTGAATTTATGTGTCGTGAAGCACCTCGCGCAGTCTATGAGCTAGAGCATTTTGGCATCCCCTTTTCACGGCTTGATAATGGCAATATTTATCAACGCAAGTTTGGCGGACAAAGTCAAAATTTTGGTGGCGAACAGGCTGCCAGAACCTGTGCAGCAGCAGATCGCACGGGTCATGCCATGTTGCATACGCTTTATCAGAAAAATATTCAGGCCAAAACACAATTCTTTAATGAATATTTTGCTGTTGATCTCATCAAAAACGAAGAAGATAGCATTCAGGGCGCATTAGTTTTCTCCATAGAAAGTGGCGAGCCAGTGATTATAGATGCACGTACAACACTTTTGGCCACAGGCGGTGTGGGTCAATTATTTCGTACTTGTACTAATGCATTAATCAATACTGGCGACGGTTTTGGTATGGCTCTACGCGCTGGTCTACCAATTCAAGATATGGAATTCTTCCAGTTCCACCCAACAGGCATTGCAGGAAAAGGCATGTTGATTACCGAAGGCGCACGAGGCGAAGGTGGCTATCTAGTAAATGCTGAAGGCGAGCGTTTTATGGAGCGTTATGCACCTAATGCTAAAGACCTTGCCAGTCGTGATGTAGTGAGTCGCTCAATTTATACCGAAGTAAAAGAAGGTCGTGGTTGTGGGCCAAACAAAGATTTTGTTTATCTCAAATTGGATCATCTAGGTGCCGAGGTAGTCAAAAAACGTCTGCCGGGTATTCGTGATATGTGTCAAACCTTTTTGGGCATTGACCCCATTGAAGAAGCCATCCCTATTTATCCAACCGCACATTACACAATGGGCGGAATACCAACTGATATTAATGGGCAGGTTGTTGTACCATCTAAACATTCACCTGAACAACAGGTGACAGGGCTATATGCAGCTGGAGAATCAGCTTGTGTATCCGTGCATGGTGCAAACCGATTAGGGGGTAATTCCCTGCTAGATATTTTAGTATTTGGACGCGCAGCCGCAGACCACATGATTGATTATCTCAAAGAAAATACTTACCACCATAAGCTTGATGATGAATCATTAAACAGTGCAATTGAGCACTTAAAACGCTGGGAAGATGATAGCGAAGGTGAATCAGTTCAAACTTTGCGTGATGAACTAAGA
>JALSLM010000059.1 GCA_026988295.1 Thiotrichaceae bacterium | reverse complement strand
GTCAAGAGATGGTTAAAGCCGTCGCGGCAATGCCATTAGCCGATGTTGTTAAAGATCCTGGGAAAAGTGCTTTTGTACTTGCCTATGGTAAAGGCATCTTTGGTGACTATTGTGCCGCTTGTCATCAATCTGGTGGTCAAGGTGTTCGTGGAAACTACCCAAATTTAGTTGATGATGCTTGGTTATGGGGTGGTGATGCCGCTGATATTGAAACAACCATTAGAAAAGGGCGTAAAGGTAATATGCCCGCACACAAAGCAATTTTATCGGCTGAAGAAATCACGGAAGCGGCTAACTATGTATTAAGCCTTTCTGGTGAAAAGGTTAATCAGGAACTTGCCTCTAAGGGTAAGGAAATTTTTAATACTAAAGGCTGTTCAGGCTGTCATACTCCTGCGGCTACGGGTATGAAGGCGTTAGGTTCTGCTAATTTAACTGATAAAATTTGGACACAAGCGCATGTTCCAGAAGCTAAAACAGTAGAAGATAAAGTTGAAGCTGTTAAAACGGTAATTGCTGGTGGAATACAACGTGAAATGCCTTCATGGGAATCACGCTTGAGTAATGATGAGATTAAAGTACTTGTGGCTTATCTAAAATTGTTATCACAATAATACCGATTCTCAAGAAATAAAAAACGGCCGGTATTACCGGCCGTTTTTTATTCTTCAATTATTTCTGGCATTTTCGTTTAATCCTAGTTCTCAGACAGCCTCCTAGTTCACGGATTCAGAATAATGTGTTTTATTTAATAAAACGATTGATAAATAACATTTTTTTACATTAATGTAATCGTTACTATTGCCCCTTTTCTTTAGGAAGATATTTACAATGAAAGATTTTCCAATCCCTGTTGTTGCAGAAAGTATTCAGATTCATCCACGTTCGATTAAGGGGCGTTTTCGCTCATTTAAATCTATTGTTTTATATTTGGCTTATGCGGTTTTTTTTATATTACCGTGGATTCCTTGGTCACGACCTGTTGGAGAAAATCAGGCTGTCTTATTTGATTTGGTTGCCAAAAAATTCTACATTTTTGGCTTGGTTGTTTATGCTCAAGATATTTTTTGGCTTGCCGCATTATTATTTCTAGCAGCAGTATTATTATTCTTTTCAACTGCCTTAGTTGGTCGTGCATTTTGTGGCTATTTTTGTTTCCAAACACTTTGGACAGATGCGTTTCGTGAAGTTGAGAAAATGATCCAAGGAGATCGAGTCAAACGAGTTCGTTTGGATAAGCAACCTTGGAATAAAGAGAAAATAATCAAGAAAGGTAGTACTCATCTGATTTGGTTGTTTTTTGCTTTCTGGACAGGTCTAACCTTTGTGCTTTTTTGGGGGTATGCACCTGATCTTATTGTGAAATTCTTTACTGGTCAAGCCCCATCAGCTGCATATATCACCGCTTTTGGCTTAATGACTACAACCTATATTGCCGCAGGTTTGATGCGAGAAAAGGTTTGTCAGCATGTTTGCCCGTATGCTCGTTTTCAGAGTGTAATGATTGATAAAGATACCTTAGTACCTACCTATGACCCTGAAAGGGGTGAAGGTAAGCAGGGGCGCGCTAAACCCATTAAAGCACTTAAAACACAAGAAGCTAGACATGATGCAGGTGTTGGTGATTGTGTTGATTGTGGACTTTGTGTGCAAGTTTGCCCAACAGGTATAGATATACGTGATGGTATGCAGTACGAATGTATTCAATGTGGACTTTGTGTAGATGCCTGTGATCAAATTATGGATGCACGAGGATGGGATAGAGGTTTAATACGCTACGAATCTGAAAATGGTTTGAAACATGGAAAAACCCACTTCTTTAAGTTAAGAACTTATGGATATGGTATTGCAACACTAGGTGCTATATTCTTTTTATTGTGGAGTATGAGCGGTCATAAGATTATTGAAGCCACTGCAAGACAAATTCGTAGCCCATTGTATACCACCTTATCTGATGGGCGAATTAAGAATGCTTACGAAGTTAAAGTTGATAATAAATCTATGTTTAAACAAAGTTTTAATTTGTCATTAAAGGATCTTCCCGAAGCAGTGCTTGATATGGGGGGAATTAAGAATGTATCCCTTAAGCCTGATGAAAAACAGCGTATTCGTGTAAAAATTATACGAGATCCTAATAAGAGCTTGGCAAAACGTACAAAGTTCCAATTTATTCTTACGCCTATTGAAGGAAAAATTAAAGACCCTATTTATATTAACTCACAATTTATAATCCCATAACAAGGAATAGAAATACAAATATTTACACCTGAATCTGCATTGGATTCATAGATTCAGGTGTAAGTTTTACATATTAAATCTGTATTCCTAACACTGCAAAGTTTCACTTTATTGGTCAATCTTTATATGAATAATTATCCATTAGTAACTACATTAGGATCAGGTTCTTTACTGGCTTTTTTCCTGTTTTTTATCTTTTATAAAGTACTCCATTGGAGTGGCAAAATGGCAGCACTGGCAACGGCTGCATGTATGTTGTTAGTTTATGTTCCATTATCTATAACACATTGGGCAGGGATTGATGTCTTTGCCATACACTTTGCTTTTTTTATGATGATTCCTTATGGCTTAGGAATTATTACAGGCGTTCATGCTGAGCGTCGTCAGCTAGAAGGTGAAGCTAGTGTAAAAAAAGGCTTACATTGGATACCAGCTTTTATTGTTGTATTCTTTATTCTCATTGCTGTTGTTGATAGTGTGATTATTTCATTTGCTACAACGGGTTTAGGTGGTGGTTTAGCCCAGCTAATCTTGCCTGAGCCTAGAGGAGAAGATGTCAGTAAAAATGTTAGTTCGCAATTTACAGGTGCAGTTTCAAATAACCTGCAAGATGAAGAAAAACAATTTGATGAATATGTTGTTAAACTAAATGAACAACGTAAACGAGGTTGGAAGATTACTGGTGGTTGGGACAAAACACCACAGGTTAATCAAGAAGGCATATTCCGTTTAAAACCAAAAGATGAAAAAGGAAAGCTTATTACAAAAGCTAAAGTTACCATTGATTTTAGACGTGCATCTAATATGAAACGTGATCAATCGCTTGAATTTAAAGAGACTGAAACGGGTGTTTATTCTGCACCAGTCACTCTGCCATTAGCTGGCTGTTGGGATATGAAAGTATTGGTGGTAAAAAATAATGAAGAATATGAAATAAAAGGACAGACAGAAGTAGCCACTATGATTGATGGTAAGCTAGTTCGCCCTGAATGTACGGATGGTGAACCAGATATTGACTGATCTTGTATTAAGCTTGTTGAATATGATTAGAATAATGCTATATACCCATCCCCCCCTTTTTTTACATATTTTTATATTTTTGAATGCTCAAAGCATAATATGCAAGCGAATCAGTGTTTATGGCTAAAGATTGCTTTCACTGTGGCTTGCCTGTTCCGAAAGGTTCCTCATACCAAGTTATAATCAAAGATAAAGAAGAGCCAATGTGTTGTATGGGCTGTCAGACTGTGGCTCAGGCTATTGTTGATAATAATCTCACCGATTTTTATAGCCACCGCACACAAAATTCACAAAAGCCAGTTGATCTTATTCCTGCTGAATTACAGATATATGATAGTGATGCGTTGCAACACAGCTTTGTGCAGTCAGCTGATGGCTCATCCATTCGTGAAGCATCTTTGATCTTGGAAGGCATTGTTTGTGCCGCCTGTGTTTGGCTCAATGAAAATCATGTAAAAAAACTAAAAGGTGTGATTGATTTTCGTGTTAATTATTCAACTCATCGTGCGAGTTTAAAATGGAATAACGAAGAAATTAAACTCAGTGAAGTCTTACAGGCTATCACCGATATTGGCTACAATGCACATCCCTTTGATCCTGGTAGACTCGAAACCCTGCAAAAAAAGGAAAAATCAGCGGCCCTCAGACGTATCGCATTAGCAGGGGTCGGTATGATGCAAGTCATGATGCCAGCCATTGCTATCTACATTGGTGAAAGCTCTGATATGTCAGAATCTATGCGTAACTTCTTACGCTGGATTAGCCTTATTGTTACGACACCCGTTGTCTTTTACTCTTCCAAAGTGTTTTTCACGTCAGCATGGCGTGATTTAAAACGTGGTGTATTTGGCATGGATGTCCCCGTATCTATTGCCGTCGGTAGTGCCTATTTAGCAAGTGTTTGGGCAACTTTTACAAATACAGGAGAAGTCTATTTTGACTCTGTTGTTATGTTTACCTTCTTTCTTCTGCTAGGACGATTTCTTGAAATGGGCGCACGCCATAAAGCAGGTCAAGTGGCAGATGCCTTAGTGCGGCTACTCCCTGATACCGCTGTGCGTCTTGATACTACTGCTAACGGAGAAGAGCTACAAACTGTCATACCAGCAACAGAACTAGCCTTGTCTGACCGAGTTTTAATTAAGCCAGGGGAAACAATTCCCGCTGATGGCACGGTACTAGAAGGTATCAGCAGTGTTAATGAATCATTGCTCACTGGCGAGAATATGCCCTGTGGCAAAAATTTAGGAGATCAATTAATAGGTGGTACAGTAAATATAGAAAGCCCTTTGATTATGCAGGTAGACAAACTTGGAGATAGCACTATTTTATCTTCAATTATTCGTTTGTTAGATCGTGCCCAAAGTGAAAAACCTAAGCTTGCTAAATTTGCTGATAAGAGTGCAGGGTGGTTTGTGCTTTTATTATTGGCAATAGCTTTGACTGTTTTTGTTTATTGGTGGTTTAACGATTCGACACAAGCATTTTGGGTCGCCTTATCTGTTTTAGTGATTACTTGCCCCTGCGCCCTATCACTAGCAACACCCGCAGCCTTGACAGCAGCCACGGGAAATCTAACCGAGCAAGGAGTTTTAACGACACGCGGTCATGCACTCGAAACACTTGCCAAAATAACACATATTATTTTTGATAAGACAGGCACATTAACTTACGGCAAGCCAAAACTGACAAACACTCAAGTGCTAGCTGATCTCAGTGAAGAAGAATGTATCAATTTAGCCGCAGGGCTAGAAAGTGCCTCAGAACATCCTCTAGCTTTAGCCATTATTGATCAGTCTCAAAAACCTGCTGAAATGTCCCAACACCGAGCTGAGTCTGGTTGCGGTATAGAAGCTCGCCTAAATAACAGAACCTATCGCATTGGTACAAAAGATTTCGTATCACAAATAACCTCAAAAAAACTCCCTAAAAAACAGCTTGAGAATCTAAAGCAAAATGAAGATACGCTAACAAGCACCATATATCTTGGAATGCAGGGAGACTGGTTAGCTATTTTTCAGCTAAAAGATGAGCTAAGAGAAGACGCAAAAGACACCGTAATAGCACTTAAAAAGCAGGGTTTAGTTGTTAGTCTATTAAGTGGTGATACACCGCTGGCAGTATCATCAGTAGCGAAAAAGTTAGAGATTGAGAAAGCAGAATCACAACTATTACCTGCTGATAAACTCAGCTATGTACAAAATTTACAAGCACAAGGTTACGTTGTAGCAATGATAGGGGATGGTGTAAACGACGCACCTGTGCTGGCAGCGGCTGATGTATCTGTTGCAATGGGAAAAGGTTCACAGCTTGCACAAGCCAGTGCAGATATGATTTTATTATCAGAAAACCTAATGTTGCTACCCTCAGCCGTAAAACTATCCAGAAAAATGCTATCAATAATTCGACAGAATTTCAGCTGGGCAGTACTCTACAATGTCGTTGCCATACCGATAGCTGCAATGGGCTGGGTTGCCCCGTGGATGGCAGCCATAGGCATGTCATTAAGTTCGATTTTAGTTGTTTTAAATGCACTACGCTTAAAATAAAAATATAAAAAATGCAAAAACAGGGGGGGATGGGTAGTATAGATAATAGATACCCATCCCCCCTGTTTTTTGTATTTTTTGTAGCGTAGAGACGCAATGCTTGCGTCTCTACTGCATTGCGTCTCTACGTCGTCATTCCCAAATGTACCACCCATATCCGTCATTCCCGCAAGTTTTTAGCGGGAATCTCGCTATATATACACGCAATTTATACACAAAGTTTAAATAGATCCCTGCTTAAAACATGCGGGGATGACGGAGTGTTATATTCTTGCGTCGCGAATAGCACAGTAGCCTATTCGCCTCTTTTGATAAGCTCACCTATAACATTTCTGGCATTTTCGCTTCAATCCTAGTTCTCAGACGGTCTCCTAGCTATCATGCTGAATATTCCGCGTAGCAATCATTAGAATCACTAAAACAAACAGCATTACGCCTGAGCCAGCGATTAGTGCATAGTCTTCCATTTGTAGAATAAAATACAAGGCTGTATATAAGCTACCTAATAAAATGAATATAAACAGGCCTTTGCCAAAGCTTCTTAATACGGTAAAAGTATATAGGGTGATGATCCCAACTATCGCACTGGCAGCATAAATATATGCCATCATAAATGAAATTTGCTCAGATAAAGAAATCAATAATAAATAGAACAAACTCAGGGATAAGCCGATAATGGCATACTGAATGATATGTAACCTTGCTTTGACGGTAACTTCAAATACTAAAAAAGTAAGAAAGGTAAGCCCAATAAATAACACGCCATATTTGACGGCACGTTTGACCTTTGCATAGAGAGAAACAGGTGTAAATAGATCAACACCAGTGCTTAACTCTTGTAATTTATATTCTTCTTTCGTCATTAACCATGATTGTGGATAATTTCTGGCTAAATGCGGGATTACCCATTCGGCATTAAATCCTGCTTGGGAAGTGATTTTTGATTTGGGTAATACATCCCCTTGAAAGCTTGGATGAGACCAACCAGAAGAGATTTTAGCAAAGGTGGTTTCTCCTAAGGGTGCAAATCTAAAACCTTTGCTACCGTTTATGGAGAGTTTTATTTTAAATTCAGGACGCAAGCCACCTTTTTGTGAGCCAGCTGCCGTATTTGCCATACTGGCATGAAAACCACTCGCAATAATTTTAGTCATGCGTGTTCCAGGTTCAAACTTTGCTCGGCTACCATCCCATTCTAGTGGGCTTGTACTGTTAATCGCTTTGGTATCACTGATACCCACCGCTAGCCAGGCTTTTTTCCAGCGAATGGAGTATTTATTACTTTCGGTGGGTAAGTCACTTAAATCAAAATGCCCCGTAAGTTGAATATCTGCTTTATAAACCAGCGAATCATAAATACCACGCTTGCGATGCGCTTCTTTTAGTTTCACATCAATATTTAACACTTCAGGAAGCATGATCAGGGTTCTATCTTTAAAAATATCTCGGCTTACCGTTCTGGTTTTGCCATTATTATCAGTAATGGTTTCTACGCTAGTTTGGTGTATAACATAAGGCACAGCAAGCACGGGGCCAATAACAGATTGATCTTGTCCCCAGCCTCTAGAAATATCAGTGACAACCTGATGATAATAGCGATCTCTTTCGGAGACAATGTCATCGACCATCATAAGTGGGATTAGCATCAATAGTATTAATAAGCCAATCAGCACGCTACGAAAGGTCAATGAGGTAAAAAATGATTTTGATTGTTTTGCTTGCATTCAAAAACCTGCTTGGTGTTATGTGTTAAGTGGCGGTAGAATACCTGATTCCTGTTTTTGTAGATAGTTCAAGTAGCATACTCATGAAAGTATTAGGTATAGAATCATCCTGTGATGAAACTGGTGTCGCCATTTATGACACTGATAAAGGCATGTTATTAGCTGATCAACTTTATTCTCAGGTTGCTCTACATGCTGAATATGGTGGTGTTGTGCCTGAGCTTGCGTCACGTGACCATATTCGTAAAACAGTCCCTTTAATCAAAGAAGCACTAGCAGAAGCAAAGCTAAAACTTTCTGATCTGGATGGTATCGCTTATACCAGTGGTCCTGGTTTGATAGGTGCTTTAATGGTGGGTGCATCAGTCGGTCGTTCATTGGCTTGGGGTTTAAAAATCCCTGCTGTTGCAGTTCACCACATGGAAGGACATTTGCTTGCACCGATGTTAGAAGAAGCTGCGCCTGAGTTTCCCTTTGTTGCATTATTGGTTTCAGGTGGTCATACGATGCTGGTGCATGTTAAAGCCATTGGTGATTATGCTATTTTAGGTGAGTCATTGGATGATGCAGTGGGTGAGGCTTTTGATAAAACCGCTAAAATGCTAGGTTTGGGCTATCCTGGTGGGCCTGTTTTGGCAAAGCTTGCAGATAAAGGAGAGGAGGGTGTCTATACTTTTCCACGTCCAATGGTGCGTCATGCGGGCTTGGATTTTAGTTATAGCGGCTTAAAAACCTTCGCCTTAACGACATGGAATAACTCTGACAAGAGCGAACAAAGCAAAGCTAATATAGCCCACGCTTTTCAAGAAGCGGTGGTTGATACGCTCTTTATAAAATGTCGTCGAGCTATAAAAGCACTCGGTATTAAAAGATTGGTGGTAGCAGGAGGGGTTGGTGCAAATAAACGTCTAAGAGAAAAACTTGATGAGCTTGGTGCAGATGTGTTTTTTCCAAGGCTTAAGTTTTGCACCGATAATGGAGCAATGATTGCCTATGCAGGTGCAATTAGATTGCAAGCAGGAGAGAGGGAAGAGCCGATTATACAGCCCAAGCCACGCTGGTCTTTGGAAGAACTTAGAAGTCAGGGGTAATTATTTATAAAGAATGCTTAGAGTAGAAGAGGGGTATCGAAAGACGTATAGGATATCTCCCTGATCCACCCCTCCTAAATTTTCGATGAAAAGAACAACTATTCCCCTCAAATAGGTGAAAAATCTAGCTCAAATCAACTTTCTCTCGCTGTGACTCCTAGGTAATTGTTGTTAGGTGCTTTTTAATATTACCAATATGGTTGAAAGAGATTTGGCAAGTGCGTTTAATCTTCTTTTTAAGGCAAAAAAAAGCCCTGTATGTTTCTATAAGAAACATCTACAGGGCTTTTAGAATATGGCTCCTCGACCTGGACTCGAACCAGGGACCAATAGATTAACAGTCTACTGCTCTCTCTTTCATGCTTTTCTGATCTGCTAATTATAAAATAATAATACTTAAATCACGCTTAATAGGAATCTACACCCATGTAGATTCCTCTGTCGTTTTGACACTCCAGTACATAAGTTTCAGGCACAAAAAAGCCCCAGCTCGATAATCTAAACTTTATCGATAATGCTGGGGCTTAGGACAGTTTGAGGAGATATTGGAAGCCTCATTCCATCCGTGATCCCTGATTCCATCATTCTAAACAATATAGATACTGGAGTCCACAACATGAACTCGGAAGCAAACAAGGAAAGACAAAGCATTATTATTACCATCTGTTCAACCAAAGGTGGTGTAGGTAAAACAACACTAGCAGCTAATATCGGAGGGTTACTAGTTGATCTTGAATATAAAGTACTGCTAATTGATGGAGATATTCAGCCAGGGTTATCTTCTTACTACTCCATCAAGAAATACTCCAAAAGCGGCTTATCACAACTCATAAAAAATGAAGGTAACTTACAAGATTGTATTTCAAATACAGTCATTCCCAATCTGGACATAGTGATCTCTAATGATCCTGACGGAATAATTCAAGATTGGATTACTGGGATGCCAGCAGGACGCATTACTCTAAAAGGTGCTCTTGATAATTTACGTTCCTTCTATGATTTTATTATTATTGATTCTCAGGGGGCAAACAGTCCACTACAACACACTACAGTATTGGCAGCAGATATCTTAGTCTCCCCTATCCCTCCTGACATTGTATCTAGTCGAGAGTTTCAACGTGGCACACTTGGAATGCTTAAATTATTAGAACCTCTTAGTGGTCTAACCTCTCTAGGGCAACTATATGGATTGATTTATAGAAAAGATCGAACGAAGGATGCACAGCTTTTTTCTGATGAATTAACATCCATGACTTTTCAAGAATCTAAATCAAAGATTCGTATTCTCAATACAATGGTTCCATCTCTAGTTGCTTATAAAAATGCCAGCACAGATAAAACTCCTGTTCATAAAATAGATCAACGTGCTAATGAAACCATGTGTGAATTGGTCTCTGAAATTCTTCCAAATCTTGCCAACCAGTGTAAGAGATTTAGGGAGACAACAAAATGATGACCCAAGCAAAAGATGATTCAACAAAATCACATATCAAAGCTGAGCTCAACGTTTCAGATTTAGGCGAAAGAAGGTCTCTTTCTTCCTACAAAGATGGGCAGATACTTACTCTTAATATTAAACAAGTCAGTACCTATGATAAGAATCCACGCCAACAGAAGAATCCTGAATACGAAAGCATTTATGAAAGTATTAAAGCTAATGGGCTTGAAGACTCTCTTAGCGTTACACAACGACCAGGTGATGACCTTCTTAGTTTCTTTCTTATTCGTGGCGGTAATACACGACTAGCTATCCTCAAAGAACTCTATAAAGAAACCAATGATAAGAAATACTACGAATTTAGCGCTAGTTTTAAAAACTGGAAATCTGAATCTGATGCTGTCATTGGGCATCTTCGAGAAAATGATGCGCGTGGAGATTACATATTTATAGACCGTGCTTTAGGCATACGACTGGCAAAGGTTGAACTACAGGCAGAAACTAAAGAAAAAATATCTGATAAAGGTCTGATAAGAATCTTTAATTTACAGGGTTACAAGCTTAGTGGTCCTGATTTAAGGCGCATGAACTATGCCGTTGATAACCTTAATCCATATTGTCCAAAATTATTAGCCGCCTATATTGGACCGCGAACTATTGACAGCATTAAGAAACTCGACAAGAAATCAGGAGAACTCTATGCTGAAATCTTTCCTGAAAACAAACCGAGTAAATGGCTTGATACTTTTGCGACAATTCTACAAAAACAAGAAAAAAGCTATATAGCTCATGATGAAGCATTCTCATATCAGCATTTATATGAGAATGTTCTGGATGCTCTCTCAAATAATAATCCCCTCTCAGCAAATCGATTGTCATTTCTTCTTGATGAGCGCATTAATGGCAGAAAAGTCCCACAAACTTTTACCCCAGATTTACTACTAAAAGATGAGCCTTTAGAAAACAATTCTATTCAATCGTCACCACCAATTACCAGCACTTCAGTTGAAGCCACACCTGAAAAAACACAGGAAATAGCTGATGAACACCCCTCACCAAAGACACCTACATCTGAACCAGCAACCAATAATATTGAAGAAAAGGAAAAAACAACCTCTCAAATTATTTCAGATTTACCACTACCATCATCAATCGTTACAGAACCTTTAGAGTTCAATAACCCAAGTGAGGATGACTATCACTTCATTTATGACAATCCTTCTCGACATTTAGTCCATAACCAATGGATGTATCCAGAGAATGCCAATCATGAGTTCTCTATTTTTAAAGATATGCCACTAACCTGTGAAGATAGGATAGAGGCAGCACCATTACCCAATTCAGCAGAAGAACTTCGAGAGATCCTCTTTTATAAGGCTTTTTTCTTTAAGCATTATCTTCATGTACCCGCGAGAGTAGTAAAAATCAGTTCAGGTGCTGGATTTGCTCTTAGTAAGATACCTCACGAACAAGGCATGAAATTGGTTTTTGAAAACCAGAAAGGATCAAAAACACGGTTAGGTAAAACAACCAAACACTATATTGGTTGGTGGATACTTCTGGGTTTCAGTGATCTATTACATCAAAGCCTGATGGGGAATTTTGACCTTATAAAGACTTATCAACCTGATGGAAACCTAAAAGATTACCTACTCACCCCTAAAGATAACCGCTTAGATACGATCGATCTTATCTACAACCATCAAATTGATTTTGGCTATCTCTCAGAATTAGCACCACTCTTTACCAGTTATGCATCACCCAAAGAATTACAACTCTTTATCGAGATCATGCTAATTCATAACCGATTAATGCATGTAACAGATCATAAGATTTGGGAGGTCGGTTCGTGAACAATACTAACCATTCATCCATCAATTTAATTAACCATACCGTGCTGTCGGTATTACAACATAGTGTTGCGACAGGTGATAAAAGAACACTGTTATCACTTGGAGTTAATCATGACTCTGTTGAGAAACTAGAAAAGCTTTCACATGTTGGACAACACCTTCTTGGTAGAGCCATTGCTCCTATTATTCAAATAGACAACAAAGCGCTTAGTTTAAATATTCAACACAGCATCAATAGTGAAAAAGAAACCGAATACATCATTCAGATAATTTTAGCAGATGCGCCTCTTTCTGTTTTAGCGGTCAATTTTGGAATGCAATTAAAAGACTTCAACGAACAAAGAAGCAAGCTAGGAATGGATACGACCAAACCAGGAAGACCTAGAGAGCCAGAAATAAACAGAGCACCTCAAGCGCTTATTCGAGCTTTAGAGAAATATATTCTCAATCATAATGAATCAGATATTAAAGAAGACACAGAGCTTCTTATTTCTTTATCAGACACCTACAAACTAGGTATACGTGAAATATTGGGCTATCACGTAATACTGCTAAAAGAGCTTATGTGAAATGAGAGATAAAAAAAGGGGAAAATCATGAGGAGAGATCTTCAACATATAAAAGATGCTATGGAAACAGGCGCAAAAGCTATTGCTGAAAAGCACTTTAATCCAGATAGCCATAATGAAAGCGCTGGCTTAATGCATTTAGGCAATGAGCATATTGCACTGCCTTCTTTTTTATTAGCAGATCCAGTATTAGAGATGGTTGATAAAGGCATATACAGCACAATCCGCTTATTGACACCTAATAGCATCAATAACAGCAACTTTGCCTATCCCACTTATAACAAGATATGCAAAGTTGCCAATGTGGGTTCTCATGCGACAGTTGCAAGAGCACTCGCTATTCTAAGAATCACCCGATGGCTTACCAGCAAGCAAGTAACATCGAACGCTGGTGTTGTAGCAAACGTATACATCACACATGATCAACCGCTAGACATTATTGATATGGAAATGATTGATGATGGTTATATGGAGTATGTCACCGAGTGTCTTACACATAGTCATAACCGTGTAAATCAGGTTGCTCAAACCATACTCACTCAATATGAAAATGACATGCTTAGTGGTAAAGACCTATCACAACCAACACATCATTTAGAATCTATTGTTGATGCCAACAGTTACCTAAATGGAAATAAGAAAACATCCTACTTTGGTTTAACAGATGAGGCTATTGAGCATTTAAGAAAAACACGTTACAAAAACACCCCTTCTTCAAATATTGAAGAACCCAAAAAAGTGAGCTCTTTAAATATTAAAGAGCACTTTCGTACCCCATCTACTTCAAATTTTAAAGAGCAACTGAATAAACCCTCTTTAAAAAATGAAGAACCTATTTCTCCTAGCTCTTCAATTATTGAAGAGCCTAGTAGTAGTTGTAGTAGTTTAAATATAACAACAACTACCAAAAAGCAGACGTTCTACATTTCAGTAACCCCTGACGATGCGTTAAACAAATTAATCAAAACCCGATTTAACACCCTAAAACATGAACAACACTATCGTATCGGTCGCTTGCTCATGCGAATCAACACTGAAGACAGAGAAAGTATGATTTATGAAGTGTCAAATCGTATCCGTTATGGCAGTAAAGCTATCCCCAACCCTGTCGGCTATATCGGACGATTATGTGGATTATTAAAAAATGGAGAGTATCCCTTTTCTGATTTTAGTTTTCCTGATTACCAGCAACATGGAGCCAACCATCAAAAACAAAAGTCGCCAGGAAAACAATATCAAAGCGAGTTAGCCACCATCAATAACGAGTTAAGCAGTCATTGGGCAGAATTAAAGTCATTGGAAAGCATGCAAGCAACAAATCCAAATGAGGTTATTGGGAAATCACTTGAGCGAACTCAAAAGAAGTTACAAGAACTCAGCGAAAGAAAAAGGCAACTAAGTGTTTACCTAGAAACAAAATGATTACAAGGGGGGACACGGTGTCCCCCCTTGTTTTGAGTATTTTTAATTAAATAGTTGGAGTAAAAATGAATACAAAAGAAAAACAGCAAGATAAATCAAAAGTCACAATTGAATCAGAGATTATCTCAGATGATCCCAATAGCGGATCTCTATCTAGTCCTGGTCCTCTACGTGGCACAAGTCAGTTGATTCTTGAAACACGCAAGGGACAAATGATTTTTGAAGGTAGGCGACCTGATCCTGATAAGAAAAAAGCGGCCATTATTGGACTTAAAACCTTTGCCAGCTATTTAAGAATTGTTTGGGATGCTGCTGGCAATAATGATCCTTATGCAGACTGGTGGCTATTAAAAGTAGAACGTGAAATAGAATCCAAAGAACTATGGATCAAAAACAAATACAAGGAATACAAAAAGATCCTGGGACAGCTTGATAACCTCTCACATGAAATTGCACACTCAATATCCCCCATTAAACGAGAGCTAAAATTCTCAATTCCTTACTCATATCGAGGTGCAATGTTACTCACTAAACATGATGAACTTGTCATCATTATCATGACTGCCAATCATGTGGGTTTAGTTGAATCACAAAGAGCCCACTACGATATAGAGCATTCCGCAAAAGCTGCTCGTACCGCATTTCAGGCAGTAACAGGTTATCGTTTCACTGGAGTTACTCGTGATGATGTTTATGCAAATAACCAAATAGCAGAGAAAGCATTAGAACTGATGGGGCCTTGCCCAATCAAAATTCTTGATGATGAAGTAGTTCCTAAGTTTGAGTCAGGAAAGTCCATGATTATGAGAAAACTAAGACAAAAGAAAAAAATAACCAACAAGCCAAATACAGCAACATAGATTTGTATTGTTCAATATCTAAAGAAAGTGGAGTCTAATCCAGTGGAGTCTAAAGAATTAACCAAAGGGAAAGCCCTTTAAGGGTAAGGGAGCATTTAAGAAATGAAACAATTAAAAATAATCGACGCTTCAATCACCAAAAAGCAAGCACTTGATATTTTGGAACAACATGAACTGAACGCTGTATTTTACAAAGTGCCCCAAGGTGATGATAAAGAACTTGCAGAAGCAATGCGCCTATTGAGTGGCTTAGGCTACATCATTAAACATCATTCAGATAATCGCTTGGTAGGATCTTTCGTAAAACCATCTTCTGTTTCAATTGATATGTGTCACGAGAATAGTGAAGAATTTGGGACAAATATTATCCAGCTATTTTTTGACAAGCATCATTAAATTCTGAATCAAGTTGCTGCAACCAAATACACTGGTGTGGATTATCTATTCTTGTTTGATAGGTCATCCTATTTTGTGATTTATTGAAGTCGTTGCATTGCTTACGTAGTAAAAAAGCGATGAAACATATTATTAACGACTTTGGTAAAGATAATGAGTAATGGAACAAAAAGCATAACAATCATCGTAGGTAATCTTGGCGCTGATCCAGAACTTAAGTATATGCCTGGTGGTGATGCCGTACTTAACATTTCAGTGGCAACTACCGAGAAGTGGAGAAGTAAGCAATCAGGTGAAAGTGTATTAGAAACCGAATGGCATCGATGTGTTATTTTTCGTACTCAAGCAGAAAATGCTGCTAAATATCTCACCAAAGGCTCTAAGGTTTGGATTCAAGGCAGAAATCGTACACGTAAGTGGAACGACAAGAATGGTAATGATCGCTATACAACAGAGGTCATGGTAAAAGAAATACAATACCTAGATAAAGCACCTTCGAATGATACAAAGGATGCAGAAAATGATAGTCCTGCCACTGAGTTACCACTAAATGATACGCCTGAGTTCTCAGAAGATACTCCTGACTAACAACGGTTATTAAATGAATAAGTATGTTGAACTATCATTACAGCAATGGCGTAACATCCTTAACTTTCCTTTTAGTACCGTAAGCTTAGCCTCTGAAAGATTATTTCAATTAGAAACCGAACGTGATCGACTAAAACAGATTGCTGATCAACTTCTTTCTGAGTGGAAATCATTCTTTCCTCGAAGTAGTGTTCCAATTTACTTAACGAAAGTTTCTGACAGATCATTATCAACCTTGCGATGGAGACGTAGTAAAACACATTCTGACAAAGCTTCTCAGGTTCCTTTTAATCGTGATTTACTGGAGTATTTTCATATTGAGAAGCAACGAAAGCTGGTATTGAAATTTGAATCTCTAAGAATAGACTTAAATCACAAATTATCAGTTATTCTATACGAACAACAACGACTTCAAAGCTATTTAACTGACAGTAAATTATTATCGCAGCTACGCAAGTCATCCCCCTTAACACCAGCAATTAATAGAGAGAAATATGGAAACCCGTAGACCTAAAAAGACAAAGAACAACGGAAGCTTAGTTATTACTCGTTTACCAGGTCGCTCTGTCAAAATTGGTGACGACATTACGATCACAGTACTAGACACCAACAGACAAACTGGCGCTAGACTTCGAATCAGTGCACCATTAAATATAAACATTGAACGATTCTTTGAAAGTGGCATGAACCAGTAAAACCAATGCAATTATATTTATGTGAAAAGCCCTCTCAAGGTAGAGATATTGCAAAAGCCTTGGGTGCAAATTCACGCGCTGATGGTTGCTTGAAAAAAGGGGATACAGTTATTGTTACTTGGTGTATTGGTCACTTAGTAGAGATGGCCAATCCCGATGATTATGATAAGTCATTAAAACGTTGGTCATTTGACACCTTACCTATTCATCCAGGTCACTGGAAAAATATTGTAAAAAAACAAACAAAAAAGCAATACAACATCATTATTAAACTGATCAAGCAAGCTGACCATGTTGTGATTGCAACCGATGCCGACCGTGAAGGTGAAGTCATTGCGCGTGAAATGCTTGATGCCGCTAAATTCTCAGGCAATATTTCTCGTCTGTGGTTATCTGCTTTAGATGATACCTCGATAAAACGTGCATTAGCCAATATCAGACCTGGTGAATCAACCGTTGATTTATATTATGCAGGACTAGCCCGATCTAGATGTGACTGGCTTGTCGGCATGAATCTGACAAGGCTTTATACCTTGAAAGCAAAGAGTGCTGGTTATGATGGCATTTTATCTGTTGGGCGCGTACAAACACCGACACTACGCATGGTAGTGGATAGAGATTTAATCATTGAAAACTTTGTTGCTACTGACTTTTGGGATGTTTACGCCATATTAAGTCACTCAGGTAATCAAAGTTTTAAGGCTAAGTGGCTACCCAGTGAGGCATCTAGTGATTCTGATGGCCGCTGTATCAACCAACAATCGGCTATGAACCTGTTCCAACAGATTAAGGAAACAGAAAAAATAAAAGGTGTTGTTACCTCTTTTAAAAAAGAGCGACGTAAACAAAATACTCCACTTCCTTTTTCACTCTCTACACTCACTCAGTTCTGTGATAAAGCCTTTAGCTTAGGTGCTAAACAAGTGTTAGATATTGCACAGAGCCTGTATGAAAAACATAAAGTGACAAGCTATCCTCGTTCAGATTGTCAGTATCTTCCCAAATCTCAAGTTGATGACATTGAACCAATATTAAATCACTTGAGCCAGCAAAAAGATTTGAAGCAATGGGTTGATAGTGCTGATTCATCAAGGCGTTCTCGTGTGTGGAATGATAAAAAAATCACGGCTCATCATGCCATTATTCCTACAACAGTCGCAGCCAACCTGTCAAAAATGTCTGAGATAGAATGCAAAGTTTATGATGCCATTTGCCGATACTATCTTGCTCAGTTTTACCCTATTCACGAATATGATCAAACAACAATATTTCTTAATATTGCAGATGAACTCTTCAAAGCAACAGGACGAGTAACCGTTATTGATGGTTTTAAATCCATTCTAGCGAGAAAAACAACAGGAAATACTTCAGATAACAACACTGAACAATCATTACCAAAAGTGAGCAAAGGTGATGAAGTTCCTGTTGTTGATGTTGAAATTCAAAATAAAAAAACCAAACCACCTGCACGTTATACCGAAGGTACGCTTTCAAAGGCTATGGAAAATGTTGCACGAGAAGTGACTGATCCTAAGCTTAAGAAAATATTAAAAGAAACTACTGGAATAGGTACAGTGGCGACTCGACCTAATATTTTTGAGGTACTTCTCAAACGTGCATTATTGATAAAGAAAGGTAAATACTTACATTCCTCCGATGCAGGACGAAGCTTGATCAATGCCTTGCCAGAAGCGGTTAAATCACCTGGGACAACTGCGATGTGGGAACAGTCACTTGAATCCATTGCAACAGGTAAAGTCTCAATGGATGACTTTATTGCCTCTCAAAAAAGATTTCTGCAACGCCTAGTAACGTTTGAACTAGGCAACACCAACAGCATGAATATTAAAGCAACGGCAAAACACCTTTGCCCTACCTGTAATCATGCACTTCGACGCATTAAAGGCAAAAAAGGTTTCTTCTGGGTTTGTAGTGACCACAGCTGTAAATATACCGCACCTGATAGTCGAGGAAAGCCTGGAAAAAAGCGCAAAGTAATAACGTCAAAACTTCCTTGTCCTCAGTGTGGCAAACTACTCAGGCAAATAGCGGGTAAAAAGGGGAAATTCTGGGGATGTAGTGGATTTAAAGAGGGCTGTAAATTTACCGCTCAGGATAAGTCTGGAAAACCTATTTTATAAAAAACATCAACATTTTTCTCGTATTATCCCCTGATATAACTCGTATTATGGTATGTCTTTTCTCGTATTATTAAATGAAAACTAAAGCCTATTTCAGCAAAAATAACACCATTAGATAAGCAACTGACGACTTAACATTACTACAGTGAAAACTCTTTTTTTGGCTAAGATATTGTTAGTCGCAATACTAACTCAGCAAAATACTTCTGCGACCATAGTTCCAGCACATTACTATTGCTCACAAATGGAAATACATCCTGCTTTGCCTGTTCAAAATCTATTTCTTGGATACGTTGCTGTAGCAAAACCTGAATATCCTGAAGGGTAATGCTATGTTGATCAATTAAATCACCGCTTTGATGTGCTCGTTGTAAAAAGTGTTCTAGATGAACCGGGGAGTCTTGACGGATATACCATTCAAAATCATACCAGTCACGACCTTTGATACGATTCTTCCAGCTACGGTAGAGTAATGCATGAAGCTTACCTGCAAAGAGATCAGGCATTTGGTAGCACTTCACATAGAAAGAAAAAGGCTGTAATAATAACTTTTCTTCAGTAGCAAACCCTAAAGGTGGTTGAGTATCCACTTCAAACTTTATTTTAATGGGACGTTTAGCTTTAGTTACCCATGCTTGATGGCTACTTTGAAATTGCAAAACATGAACACTGGTATCACTTTTTAAAAATGCTGATTCCACAGCCGTCTTCTGCTTTTTCTGTTTGGTTTTAATATCAACATCAATACCTAATGCATGAAACTCCTTTTCTATTGCAGAAAAATAAGGATCAAGTGAAAAATCTTTATCAGTCTTGAGCAATGAAAAATCAAGATCCTCAGAGAAACGATCAAGCTTATAAAATATTCGCAAAGCAGTACCGCCATAAAAAGCAGCCTTTTCAAAGAATCCCCCACGATATAGCCCCGCCAATGCTATCTCCTGCATAATTTCACGCAATGCCTGATCGTAATCATCTGCCGTGTTAATCGAATAACGCTTGAGCATGGTATCAATCATTGGTAATCCTTAATTCTGACAATCTTCTATGGCTTTACCTAGGAAAACAAGCAGTTTTGATTTGTAACCTTGCTGTGCAAAATCATAAAAACAAGAAGCCTCTAATTTTATTAGATAATCACTATCAAGTCGTAAATCATCCTCTAAATAGCTCATCATGGCATTTGAAGATTGGATGCGTAACTTGCGGGTAGAAACCAGCAAATCCGCCAAAGCTTTTTCAGGCGTTGCCATCATAAATGCTATTTTATCTTGCTGAATACTATCTATGCCTACTGAGTAGTAGGAAGCTGGAATAGCCTGATAGTGAAAACTCCCCCGAGCTGTTTCTACTTGGCGGGAACGTCCAAGACACATGGAAGTAACGACTGAGACTTGTTCTGTTAGTAAACCATAATAGCCTAAAGCCCAATGCCTTGAGACATAGCTAGGTCCATGCAAGTGATTGGCAATCAACTCCCGTGAGGGTTGTTGAGAATCTGCAATAAGATACAAACCACGCTTTAAAGGCACAAGTTGATGCTTTGCAATGAGTTCACTAATCTTATCATTAGGTCGCGCATAATTACCCAGAACCGATGCAAGAGTTGCATGATTGATAACAGGGTTGGATAATGATTCCAGATGATTCATGTCACAAAGCATAGCATGTTTTGTATAGTTAAACGCATTTGTTCCGATTAACTATACAATATATATCTACATACGTTAAATTATGAAGAATTTAATCTTCTTTTAGAATTATTGATACGAACTTATAGGTAATAGCCTATATTCAAAATTAATTATAGGTCTTAGCATATAACTACTTACTTTTATTGTGAAAAACTAAAAACTTGCAAATAGCAAAAAGAACACTATAATTTACATACTGGAAAATATTAAAAACTATAGTGTGCTTTATGAAAAACGACAATCGACGTGCAACACTTTTCCCTAAACAGAAAGATGCGCTTAAAATCCTAGGGGAAAATATAAAACTTGCACGTAAACGTAGAAAATTAACACAAAAGCTCGTATCAGAGAGAACTGGGCTGAGCCGTGTCACATTAGGCAAAATTGAAAGAGGTGAAGGCAGTGTTTCAATTGGACATTATCAGGTTGTTCTTGGCGTATTAAACCTTGAAAATGACCTATCAAAAGTCGCTCAAGATGATGAGCTTGGTCGTAAAATACAAGATGCTGCTTTATTAAAAGGACAGTCCAATGGAAACTGATGTTTGGGTATTTGCAGACTGGATTCTGGATAATAAACACCCCGAAACAGAACCACAGCTGATTGGTAAACTCACGACATCTGTTATTCGCAATAAAGAACTGTTTAGTTTTACCTATTCCCCTGAGTGGCTAGATTCACCCTATGCCTTACAAATTGACCCAGAATTACAACTTTTTAGTGGGCGACACTATAGCAGTGATAATAACTTCCGAACTTTCTTAGACTCTTGCCCAGATCGCTGGGGACGACTTCTCATGAAACGCCGTGAAGCCGCGATGGCTAAACAAGAACAACGAAAACCCAAGTTATTGATGGAGATAGATTATCTTCTTGGTGTGCATGATCAATACCGAATGGGAGGATTACGTTTTAAGCGAAGTCTTGAAGGAGAGTTTGTTGATAACAATAATAATTTAGCGGCTCCTCCCATCAGTTCGTTACGCGAGTTAGAATATGCTGTCACCCAAATCGAAGGGGATCATTCTGTTGATGATACAGATT
>JALSLM010000058.1 GCA_026988295.1 Thiotrichaceae bacterium | reverse complement strand
GTACAGGCAGCGGCAGAACGCTCGGCAGCTGAATCTGAGAGTTCAAATGCCTGTTCTACTTTTAGATCTGGCAAGCCTTCAATTTCAATCACTGTTCCTGAATAAACATTGACTTTTCCTTCTTTCTCAACGGTTAATAAGCCTTTTTGAATCGCAGCATAAGGGACAGCATTAACTAAATCACGCAATGTAATCCCTGCTTGCATCGTACCTGTAAAGCGTACTAAAACAGACTCTGGCATATCCAAAGGCATAACACCCGTAGCGGCCGCAAAAGCAACTAAACCAGAGCCAGCGGGAAAAGAAATACCAATAGGAAAACGGGTATGAGAATCACCACCTGTTCCAACGGTATCTGGTAATAGCATACGATTTAACCATGAGTGAATAACTCCATCACCTGCACGTAAAGATACACCACCACGATTCATTATAAACTCAGGTAAGGTGTGTTGTGTGTCAATATCAATGGGGCGCGGATATGCGGCGGTATGGCAAAAAGACTGCATGGTTAAATCTGCGGAAAAACCTAAACAGGCAAGGTCTTTAAGTTCATCCCGTGTCATCGGCCCTGTGGTATCTTGAGAACCTACCGTGGTCATTTTAGGTTCACAATATTGACCTGGGCGTACACCTTCTAAGCCACATGCTTGACCAACCATTTTTTGTGCTAGTGTATATCCTTTGGATGAATTTTCAGGAGCTATTGGACTGGCAAATAAATCTATTGCAGGTAGCCCTAGTGCCTCTCTTGCTCGTGCTGTTAGACCTCGACCAATAATTAAAGGAATCCGTCCTCCTGCTTGCACTTCATCAACTAAAACAGGGGTATTTAACTCAAATGTTGCAATAACATCATCAGTGCCATTACGTTTGACTACACCTTCAAATGGGTATACATCAATGACATCACCCATTTCCATTTTGGAGACATCCATTTCTATAGGCAAAGCACCTGCATCTTCCATTGTATTAAAAAAGATAGGTGCTATTTTATTCCCAAAACAATAACCACCATCACGCTTGTTAGGGATAAAGGGAATATCATTACCCATGTGCCAAAGCACAGAATTGGTTGCAGATTTGCGCGAAGATCCAGTACCAACAACATCTCCAACATAAGCCACTGGGTATCCTTTTTTCTTTAGCTCTTCAATGGTTTCTAAAGGTTTATCAGTAAAATTAGGACGCGGCATCTTTAACATCGCAAGTGCATGAAGCGGTATATCAGGACGTGACCAAGCATCAGGAGCAGGTGATAAATCATCAGTATTGGTTTCACCTGGTACTTTGAAAACTGTTACTGTTATTTTTTCTGCTAATTTAGGACGCGAAGTAAACCACTCAGCATCTGCCCATGATTGCATTACTTTTTGAGCTTGTTCATTACCCGCTTGTGCCAAGTCTTTCACATCATGGAAGGCATCAAACATAAGCAGTGTTTTTGAGAGTGCTTTAGCAGCAGCAGGAGCTAGTTCATTATCTTCAAGTGCCGAAATCAGAGGTTGTATATTATAACCACCTAACATAGTGCCTAAAAGTTCGATTGCTTTTACTGAATCAATGAGGGAGCTTGTCGCTTCACCTTTAGCTAGGGCAGCTAGAAAACCTGCTTTAACATAAGCCGCTTCATCTACTCCAGCAGGGACACGATTGGATATTAAATCAAGTAATTCATTATCCATCTCAGCTGAACTAGAAGCTGGATTTTTAAGTAATTCAACCAGCTCTGCTGTTTGTTTGGCTGATAATGGTTTTGCTGGAATACCCTGTAAGGCACGCCCTGCAAGCTCTTGATGATATATATCTAACACAATTTAATCCTTGTATAATGTTTCTAAGAGGCAGCCCGAGAACCAAGAATTGACTGCAAATCCCATAAACATCATAATCTGAGCTTATCAAATTCGTTAAATAGAACAACTATTCGCCTCTTTTGATAAGCCCACCTTATAATATTTCTGGCATTTTCGCTTCAATCCTAGTTCTCAGACAGCCTCCTAGCCTGAACTCACAAATTCAGGTTGAAAAGTACTAATCATTATCTAAACAAGTTAAAGTGGCAAGTGTAAGTTTTAAATTTAAGGTATTTACAGGTATTAAAAATGCGTTCTCTTATTCACACATACCCCAAACAGGGCATCCTGATAAATTTATTGTTATTAGCTTCTTTAACCTGTCTTATTATTGGCATTACAGCTCCTTTGCTCACATTGGAAAAGATGTATTTTTTCAATAATACTGTCTCCTTAGCTTCAACAGTACAAGAACTCTTTTATCAAAAAGAATGGTTTTTATTTCTTGTAATTACACTTTTTAGCCTTTGTGTTCCTATAATTAAGATAACAGGGTTGGTTTTAATCCTTAATGTTGGATATAAAAAAGGCTCTTTTTTTGATAGAGCATTACATATTATTGAAATAATTGGCAAATGGTCAATGCTAGATGTGTTTGTAGTCGCTTTATTACTTGTTTCTGTAAAACTTGGTGCTCTTGCTAAGGTCGATGTACATTATGGGCTTTATACCTTTGCTACTTCAGTTTTACTAACAATGAGCCTTAGTTACTGGATTTATTTACTCTCCCAAGCTAATTCAACAGCAGATCACAGTCATAAAAAGTGACAAAGAGAAACAACAGGGACTAACTGACCTTTCGTCAATTAAAGACTAAGTTTAATCAGAATAAGGTACTTACTAAGCACTAATAACACTTATAAAGCATTTAATTGTTCACAAATATATGGGGCTTCTCGAATGTGGGTCTACTAAGCATGATTCGAGAAATTAAAAATATTGAGTAGAGGTTAAATCTGTTTTTTTGCAGATCTGATTAGCAATAGCTTAATCCAACAGATCATTAGCAATCACAAATTAATCCTCAATCCTGATCCTTTAAAGAAATAAAAGGTCCAATTTTCATGAAGAGAAATTCTGAGAATCTTTTACTAATACTAACATTATTAGCAACTATTCTATGGTTTGCTGGTAGCTGGTGGTACTACAGCTGCAAAATTAAAAATACTTGTGGAAGCCAACAATCAACTAAACCAGTTATTGATTCTGACTCTGATGGATTAAGCGATAAAGAAGAAGAAAAACTAGGAACTGACCCCTTACTTGCTGATTCTGACCATGATGGCATTCCTGACAATGAGGAAGTTGGGAGCAATATTGCTCTACCCTTAGACACGGATCACGATGGAAAAATTGATGCGCTAGATACTGATGATGATAACGATGGTTTAGCAACTAGCTTAGAAATAAAAATTGGCACTAACCCTCTTCTCACCGATACAGATCAAGATGGCTTCTCAGATTCAGAAGAAGTTGGAAGACACCCTAAAAGACCTCTTGATACTGATGGGGATGGAATTAATAACGCCCTAGATACAGACGATGATGACGACGGCATCCTAACCCAAGAAGAGATATTACTGGGCACAAACTTCTTGCTTGCAGATAGTGATGGGGATGGTTTATCTGATTCTATAGAGATAGGTGATAACATTGAAAAACCACTAGATTCAGATAAAGACGGTATTATTGATGCTCTTGATACCACTACTAATAACAATAGTGATAACACTGATCAAAATAAAAACGTTCCCAGTGATCAAGATAACGATGGGCTTAGTGACCAAACTGAAGCTTTACTTCATACAGACCCTGCTAATCCAGATACCGATGGAGATGGCATTGGTGATCTCGAGGAAGTTGGGACTAATATTAACTCACCTTTAGATACTGACCTCGATGGCATTATTGATGCGCTTGATAACAGTAATGATAGCGATGCAGACAATGATGGTCTGAGTGATGCATTAGAGAAAAAACTTGGTAGCAATCCAAATCTAGCTGATTCAGATAAAGATGGAATTAATGATCGATTAGAGGTGGGTGATAATATTGATAAGCCACTAGATACCGACAAGGACGGCATCTTAAATATTAATGATACAGATGATGACAATGATGGTTTGAGCACCCTTTATGAGTCCAAAATAGGAACTAATCCCATTTCTGCAGATTCTAATGGAGATGGAATTAACGACTATAAAGAACAAGAAATGCTTAAATCTAAAGCACTAAAAAATACTCCAGTAAGTAATAATAGTAGTAGCAATAGCAAAGAAATCATCACTATAGAAAGAATTGGAAAATCCAGTAATGAAGATATTCAAGCAGCAAGAGTCTATTTCCCTTTTCGATCTACAAGTCAAAAAATCACTGATGAAGCTACTAAGTATTTTAGTGAAGTAGTTAGCTGGATTGATAAAAACCCCAAAAATATCATTTTACTGACAGGTCATACGGATAACGTCGGCTCTGAACGTGCCAACCTTTCCCTCGGAAAAAAGAGAGCTATTGCAATAAAAGAGTTCTTAGTCAAGAAGGGAGCAAAGAAAAGGCAAGTCAAGATTTTATCCAAGGGTGAAACACTGCCAATTGCTGATAATAAAACAAAAGAAGGACGCTGGAAAAATAGACGTGTAGAAATTACACCTTACAGCCCAGTAAAAAAATAAACCTGAATCAATGAGTCCAATGCGGCTAGCTTAATCACTGCGCCGTAGTGACTCACAGATTCAAGATAAAGTAATAATGATACAAAAGTTTTAAGGAAGTATTCAATATGTTTAAAAATAATGTAACACAAACCTATAACCATCTGGATGCAAGTACAGAAATCTTGATTATGCTTATGGGAGCATTTTTACTCGGTTGTCTACTCTGCTGGTTACTCAGACAGTCTCTAATGAAAAAGAGCACCGTTAATATTGGTGATGGGCACTTTGATACTAGCGATACTAGCTTAGCAAACAGCAATAGAAACTCTCAGGTGATAGCCAAAGAGGAAGATAATCATAATGGTCTACCTAATAAAACTGAATCAGCAACGACTACAAAGTCTAGAGCTATCATTTCTGATTTCAAAATCATCAACGGAATAACGCCTCAGATTGAAGAGCTGTTAAGACGAAAGGATATTAATTCATTTTCAGCACTTAGCAATGTTAACCCTACAACATTAAATGAAATCCTTAGCTCATCGACAACAGAAAAAACAAAAAAACAAATTATTAAAACTTGGCCACATCAAGCGGCATTAGCCGCTAAAGGGGACTGGAGAAAACTATCTGAGTATCAAGATTTTATCGAGCAAGCTCTACTTTCAAAGAAGGAAGAAAGTGAAAAAAAAAGAAAAAATAACACAAAAAAGACCATAAAAAGTAAAAACAAAACAAATCCAAAAAAAAATAATTTACAAAAAATAAAAGGCATTAATCCACAAATCGAACAGATACTAAACAGCAAAGGCATTTTCACCTTTGAGCAATTGAAGAAAGCCGACGCAGAAACTCTTAGAAATCATATAAGTAATGCAAATAGCCAGTTTAAAAACAACCAAACTGCAACGTGGTCACATCAAGCAAGTATGGCAGAAAAAGAGCAGTGGAAAGAGCTTGCTATTTATCAGGAGTTTATGGATGACATCAAAATAGATAGTGATAACCTAGCAGCAACTATAAAAAAACCCAAAACCACTTCGGCACCATCAACTACTTTCGAGAAAGGTATTGAGCAAGAGAAAGTCAATACAAGTTCTAAATTTGACCCTGAAAAAACAGATAAGAAGCAACCATTTGTAAGTTATAACTTCAGCCAAAATGAAGCACCGGCACTTAATCCAGCCGATACGGATGCACTGAATCTAAGTAACACGCAGAAAAACCCAAGTTCCTCAAGTTTATATAGACTGGCTGTGGTAAAGAAAACTGATAAAAACACCCCAGATAATTTAATAAGTAAGCATGACAGTTCTTATGGTAAAAGCAAAGCATTACAACAACTCAAGCAAGATACCCAAGATCATAGAGGCGATGATAAGCCCAAGACCAAACAAAAAAATGATCTCAAATTAATTAAAGGCATAGACTCAAAAATTGAAAAAGTGCTTAATAACGCTGATATTTTAACATTTGAAGACCTCAAACAAAGTACTATAGATACACTTAAGTCCATTCTTAGTGATGCTGGTTCAAAATACCAAAAGTACGAACCTAAAACATGGCCTGTTCAAGCAGAAATGGCACACAATAAAAACTGGAGTGAACTTGAAGAATATCAACATTTCTTAAGGAAACCCTGATTAAGTCGATTAGAGTTTAGCGCAGAAGAATCTGTCGCTATTTTTCACGAAACGAGACGTAATAGTCATTCTATTGCACCGAGCTTCGGGGGAAATATCGGCAGATTTGGCAAGCTAAAAATAATTGAACTTGATCTGGGTTTCCTTAACTGGAGCACAGGAGTAAAATCTGAAACCGAGAATCCAATATAGATTACGGTAAAAAATAATAATTTTATTCTCATAGTTTTAAGGAATATATTGCAGACTTCTGTATACTTTCAACCTTTTAATTTTCAATCGATTTTATGCTTATTTTCTTTCTATCCATAGTTATTGGATTGGTTTTACTTATTTGGAGTTCTGATATTTTTGTTGATGGGGCTACAAGTATTGCAAGAAACTTAGGGATTTCTCCCCTTATTGTTGGCATGTTGATTATCGGTTTTGGTACTTCAGCACCAGAAATGCTTGTTGCTGCAACGGCTGCCTTTCAAGGTAATCCTGAATTAGGTATTGGTAATGCCTTAGGCTCTAATATTACTAATATATCTTTAGTACTTGGATTAACCGCAGTTTTTTATGTATTACCCGTTCATTCACAGCTTCTTCGCAAAGAGTTACCACTGGTTCTTGTTGCTGCTTTATTATCATGGTTTCTTTTATTTGATGGCTATTTCTCTCGTAGTGATGCAATTATTCTTTTAGTCGCTCTAGTCCTTGTTTTGAGTTGGATGATTAGTTCTGTTAAAAAAGAGGCACAGCATCACGATCCATTAATTGATGATACCATTGAAGAACTACCCGAAAAACTTCCACTAAAAAAATCAATAATCTTGACTATTGTAGGGCTTGCTGTTCTGTTATTAAGCTCTAAAATGCTGGTATGGGGCGCATCAAGTGTGGCAAGCCAACTCGGTGTCAGTGATTTAATTATAGGTCTTACTATTGTTGCAATAGGAACTAGCTTGCCGGAATTAGCGGCAACCATAAGTAGTGCTCGCAAAGGCGAAACTGATCTTGCCGTTGGTAATATTGTTGGCTCAAACCTCTTTAATACACTGGCTGTTCTTGCAATTCCTGGCATCATTCAACCACTAAAAATACCTGAAGGTGTTCTTACTAGAGATATGCCTATTATGGTTGCCTTAACAATCCTTCTATTATTATTTAGTTTTGGCTGTATAAAAAGTGGTCGACTTAAAATTAACAGAGTTAAAGGGTTAATTCTGGTTTTTTCTTTTCTCGCTTACGAAACACTACTTTATTTCCAAATAAACCCTTAAGGAATAAATGTCAAAAAAACATGACTTTATAGGCTTTGCTCGTGCCGTTATTGAAGCTGAATTAGAAGCGATTGAAGCATTTAGCAATCGTCTCGATTTAAACTTTGAAAAATCTTGCGAGGCAATTCTTGCCTGTAAAGGAAGAGTTATTATTTCAGGAATGGGTAAGTCAGGGCATATTAGCAATAAAATTGCTGCAACACTTGCAAGCACTGGCACTCCCGCATTTTTTGTCCACCCTGGAGAGGCACTTCATGGTGACCTAGGAATGATAACTAGCGATGATATTGTTATTGCCATTTCAAATTCAGGCACTACAGAAGAAGTGTTAACTCTAAGCTCTATCGTCAAAAGATGGGGTACTAAAATTATTGGCATGTCAGGGGACAACAATTCACCTCTCGCAGAATTATCTGATTTTCACTTAAATATTGGTGTAGAAAAAGAAGCTTGCCCTCTTGGGCTTGCGCCAACATCAAGTACTACGGTGACTTTGGTACTTGGTGACGCATTAGCAGTAGCCTTACTCGAAGCACGTGGCTTTACTCCCGAAGATTTTGCACGTTCACACCCAGGTGGGCGATTAGGCAAACGATTACTTGTTCATGTTAAAGATATTATGCATAGCGGTAAAGATACGCCTCTATGCTTGCCAGAGACTTCACTAAAAGAAGCTATTCTGCAAATGACAGGAAAAAAGCTTGGCGCAACATTAATTGTTAATACTGATAATATACTGATGGGAATCTTTACTGATGGTGACTTACGCCGATGCTTTGAAGAAGGTATTGACTTGAAAAATATAACTATTGGTGAAATTGCACATATCAATTGTTATACTACAGAAGCAGAAGAACTTGCTGTTAATGTAGTCAATTTAATGCAAGAGAAAGAAATAACCGTTCTACCTGTTGTCGAAACGTATACCGAAAATACTATTAAAACTAATAAAGACGACTCTAAAGAACCTTCTCCATTAAAGAAAGTCATAGGTATAATACACATGCATGATTTACTCAAAGCAGGAATAGTCTAAATGAATAAAGATATAGCCTCTCTTGCTAGAAAAATTAAATTAATCATACTAGATGTTGACGGCGTATTGACAGATGGTAGCTTGTATTTTGATAATCAAGGTCAAGAATTTAAAGCCTTTAATTCAAAAGATGGTCACGGTATACGTCTATTGCTTGAAAACGGAATAGAAGTAGCTCTAATCACTGGCAGAGAATCAGAATTGGTAAAGCACCGAGCAAATAATCTCAAACTCTCCCCAGAGCTTATATACCAGGGTTATAGAGACAAACTACCTGCTTTTGCTGATCTATTAAAGAAAACAGGATATGAAAAAGAACAAATTGCTTATATTGGTGATGATGTCATTGACCTACCTATTATGAGTCGAGTGGGCTTTTCAATAGCAGTGGGAGATGCAAACTGGTTTGTTAAAGATCACTCTGACTGGGTATGCAGTGTTAAAGGCGGAAAAGGTGCAGTACGTGAGGTTTGTGAGTTAATTCTTAACGCACAGGGGAAACTAGACTCTCTGTATGCAGCCTATCTTCAATAAAATGAGCCCTACAACTTGAACCGCAGTGGTATTTTCTTTTTAATAGGTGCGATAATATTTTTTGTTGTGACCACATGGCTAAACTCCCAGTGGATTAGCTTTAAATATTTTCAGCTGACTCAAAAAGAAAAACAAATTGACTACTACTTAAGCAACTTTACACTTCTTAAGGTTCAGGAAAGTGGAGAAATGCAATATTTTGTTACGGGGCAGCATTTAATTCACCAACAAAACACTGGTTCAAGCGAGATATTTAACCCCGTTTTAGAAGCTCGCAATACCGATGGCACTATCACTTCACTCGTAGCAAGAAAAGCAGTACAAGTAAAAAAAAATGGAGAAATTCAATTACAAGGCACTGTAATCGTCAAAAAAGAAGCAGATGATAAAAATTCTAATGGATTTAATATTCGAACCAGTGATTTAATTTATAATCCAATTAGTAGGGAGCTACGATCAAATACTAGACTAACCTTTACATCCGATCAGGGTTCCTTTCAAGGAATAGGTTTTAGTAGCAAACTAGATGAACAGGAATTCAGGATAAATGCAAATGTACAGGCAAAATACCAACCTCAAAAATAGAAGAATCTTAAAAGTAGCTATAGCAAGCCTATTTTTATTTTTTACATCATCTCTAATGGCTTTAAAAAGTGATGTTGAGAAACCTGTATACATCAGCGCAGATAGCGTTGTCTTTAATAAAGCTAAAGGCTTTGCCATTTATGAAGGGCATGTTTCTATAGTTCAAGGAACATTGGAAATTAAAGCATCTAAAATTGAAATTAATGCACCTAAAAATGACATAATAAAAATAACAGCAACTGGATCACCCGTTAGTTTTAAACAGAAAATGGATGATGGAAAATTAGCAATAGGAAAAGCTAATCGTGTAATTTATCTCATCAAAGATAAACGTTTATTTCTTGATGGAAATGCAGTTATTTCACAGGGCAACGACAAGTTTAGTAGCAATCATATTGACTACTCCATTCGTAATGGTGAATTAAAAGCAGGGAATAAAAAAGCGCCCGGGAAAAGTCGAGTAAATGTCATATTTTATCCATCAAACAAAGCGAAGTAATAAACTTGACTACCCATTCTTCAGCGACTCTCAAAGCAATTGACCTGCACAAAAGCTATGGCAAACGTGAAATACTAAAAGGCATTTCTCTCAATATCAATAGCACAGAAGTTGTAGGCTTACTCGGACCCAATGGAGCAGGAAAAACAACATGCTTTTATATGGTTGTAGGGCTTGTAGGCTGTGATAAGGGTCAAGTTATTCTTCAAACAAATAATGGAGATACCGACCTAACAAAACTTCCCATGCATCTTAGAGCACGCCATGGAATAGGTTATCTCGCACAAGAAGCCAGTATTTTTCGTAAACTTAGTGTAGCAAATAATCTTTATTCAATATTAGAAACACGCAAAGATCTAAATAATCAAATGCGCCGTGATAAGCTAGAAAGCTTACTTGAAGAGTTTCAAATAACGCATATTCGTAATAATTTAGGTATTAGCCTCTCAGGAGGTGAACGTCGCCGTGTTGAAATTGCCAGAGCATTAGCAACAGAACCATCCTTCATTCTCCTTGACGAGCCTTTCGCTGGAGTTGATCCAGTATCAGTGATAGAAATTCAAAAGATTATTTCTCACCTTAAAACACGCGGAATTGGAATACTCATTACTGATCACAATGTAAGAGAAACACTAGGTATCTGTGATCGCGCCTATGTGTTAGGTAATGGCAATATAATCGCAGAAGGGAAACCAGAAACCATACTAGAAAACAAAATTGTCCGTGAAATATACTTAGGCGAAGATTTCAAACTTTAACTTGAACCCATGAAGTTCACATGATAAAAAACTCTGCAACTCTCTGCGGTATAAAAAATGTAAAAAAAAAGGGGGGGTGGTGTATCTACAAGCTTATTCAAGACAAACCTCATGAAGTGCTATACCCCTATAAGGAACCCCTGATCAAGTCCAATTATTTATATTCTTTATAAGTTGAAACAAGCTATCACTTTACCTATTATTCACATACCTATGATAACTCACAACCCTCTTATTTAATGCGACTAAGCAAATTAAAAATTGCTGGTTTCAAATCTTTTGTTGATCCTACAACTATCGACCTTCGCAGTAACCTAACAGGTATTGTGGGGCCAAATGGCTGTGGAAAATCAAACACCATTGATGCAGTTCGCTGGGTGATGGGTGAAAGCTCCGCCAAGCATTTACGTGGTGCTTCTATGGATGATGTCATATTTAATGGCTCATCATCTCGCAAACCAATTGGTCAAGCATCGATTGAATTATTATTTGATAATTCTGATGGCAGTCTAGGTGGTGAATATGCCAAATTTACTGAAATTGGTATTAAACGGCAAATTTCACGCGATGGGCAATCCAAATATTTTCTTAATGGCTCACGCTGTCGTCGCCGTGATATTACGGATATTTTCTTAGGCACAGGCTTAGGGCCGCGCAGTTATGCCATTATCGAACAAGGTATGATCTCACGTTTGATTGAGGCAAAGCCTGAAGAGTTGCGTAATACCTTGGAAGAAGCGGCAGGCATTTCTAAATATAAAGATCGGCGGCGCGAGACAGAAACACGCATCAAGCATACACGTGAAAACCTTGATCGCTTAAGTGATCTACGAGAAGAGCTAGAAAAGCAATTAGCGCATCTTAATCGTCAGGCAAAAGCTGCAGAACGCTTTAAAATATACAAAGAAACTGAAAGGCGACTAAGTGCAGAGCTTATTCTATTAAAATTAAAGCAAGTTCAAGAAGATATTTTAACGCGCCAAAATATTATTAATGAAAAAGCCACCAAACATCAGGCACAACTAGCAGAACAGCGTTCACTAGAAAATCAAATTGAAAGCCTAAGAGCTGAACATAGCGAAGCCAGTGATAACTTTAATTCAGTACAAGCTGATTTTTATCAGATTGGTTCTGAAATATCTCGTATTGAGCAGACTATTAAGCATCAAAAACAGCTTGAAGCACGTTATAACCGTGAGCTAGAAGAAATTGAAAATGAAATTAAATCTGCTAACCATCATGCCAAAGAAGACCAAGAGCAACTTGAAAATGCACTAAAGCAAATTGAAGAACTAGAGCCGAAGCTCATTGAACAGCGTGTTGCTTTAGATAAATTTACAACTAATTTAAACGATGCTGAACAAGCACTATCAAACTGGCAACAATCATGGAATAAATTGCGGCAACAATTAGCTGAACCCGCACAGCAGGCACAGGTTGAACGAGCACGCATGGAGCAGCTAGAAAGTGCATTACAGCATATTAGTAGCCGTTTATTGAAGTTACAAACCGATAAAGGAGTTTTTAATACTGATTCTAATAAAATTGAGTTAGTCGAACAGCAAAAAAAACTTGAACACTTAAAAATAAGCCATCAAGAAGCTAAAGAAGCTTTTAAAAACTGCAAACAATCAGCGCAATCTGATGATGATGAAAACCGCCAGTTACAGCAAAAAACCCAAGAAACACGCTCAATACTGCAAGCACTCAATGGAAAACTCTCATCTTTAAACGTCTTACAAAAAGCAGGGCTAAACAAAGACAAGGGAAGTAAGTCTGCCAAAATACGAGAGCGTTGGCTTGCCAATCATCAACTCAATAATGCTCCATTATTAGCTGAATCCATCAAAGTTGAATCAGGCTGGGAAAAAGCATTAGAAACTGTTTTAGGTAATCAGCTTGAATCAGTGCAACTAGAATCAATAGAAAAACTACAAGCATTAATGGAAGATGCGCCTGATATATCCGCTTCATTTTTTCTTAATTCAAATTTACACGAGGAAGAACTCGCTAAAAATTCATTAGCTGAAAAAGTTATCCAGCCAAAATCGTTAGTTCCCCTACTCTCTAACATTTATTGCGTTGAAACAATTAAAGATGCATTAATACAGCAAAATAGACTTAAAGCAGATGAACGCATTATCACCAAAGACGGTATTTTATTGGGAGCAAACTGGCTGACCCTACAAGCCCAAAATAAGGCTAATCAGGGTGAAGGCATACTGGCTCGTCAAAAAGAAATCGAGCAAACTCAACAACAAATAATAGAACATCAAGAAAACCTGAGTAAACTTGAAGCAACACTTGAATCTTTACAAGAAAAACGTAAAAAGCATGAAGAAGAGCAATCTCAGTTGCAAGCACAGTTGAATGCATTGCACCGAGAAGAATCTCAAGCACAATCAGTGATTCATGCAACTGAAAATAGAATTAAACAGATTGAGTCAAATGAACAACGCATTTTACAAGAAATTACAGAGCTTGAAGCGCGTCAAATTACCGAACAAGAAGCCCATCAAAGCGCCACTCTACTTCGCAACAAAGCATTAAGCTTATTAGAAACACTCGAAAAAGAAAAACAGTTGTTGGAAGGTAAAGATGCACCACTGCGCCAAGCGGTTAATGAATATAAAAAACAATGCAACAGCTATCGTGAGCAAGTTCAACAAACTCAACTACTCGTAGAAAGATCAAAAACCACTCGTGAAAGCTCTCAACAACAGCTCATTCGCTTTGATGAACGCTTATCACAATTAGAAAAACGCAAAAATAGTTTGATTGAACAAAACTCTCAAGAGTCCTCTGTCTCTATTAGTGAATTATCAACCCAGCTAGAACAGCAACTCAAAAACCGTACGACAATCGAAGTAGAACTTTCAGAGGCACGCAACAGCTTACAAACTATAGACAACAAAGTACGGGAGCTTGAACAAAAACGTCATCAAGCAGAACAAGAAGTTGAAACTTATAGAAACTTATTAGAAAAACTGAAACTTGAATGGCAAGAAGTAAGTGTCAGAGAACAGACTTTCAAAGAACAATTTGATGAAACTGATTTTGATGCTGATGAACTTAAAAAATCAATGGATGAATCAATAAGTTTAAAATCACAGCAACAAGCCCTAGAGGATATTCAAAGAAAAGTTTCACGTTTAGGTGCAATCAATCTTGCGGCAATTGATGAATTTAAAGAACAAAGTGAGCGTAAAATCTACCTTGACCAACAGAATACTGACTTAATAGAAGCATTGGAAACATTAGAATCAGCCATTGCTAAAATTGATAAAGACACTCGCAGTCGTTTTAAAGATACTTTTGAAAAGGTAAACTCACGTATTCAAGAGATGTTCCCTCAATTATTTGGTGGAGGCAAAGCTTATCTTGAAATGACAGGGGACGACCTACTAACAACAGGTATCTCAATTATGGCACAACCTCCTGGGAAAAGAATTTCAAGTATTCATCTTATGTCAGGTGGTGAAAAAGCATTAACAGCAGTGGCAATGGTTTTTGCAATCTTCGAGCTAAACCCTGCTCCATTTTGTATGCTAGATGAAGTTGATGCACCGCTAGATGAAGCCAATATCGGACGCTTTTGTAATTTAGTTAAAAAAATGTCTGATCGTGTGCAATTTATTTTTATTACACACAGCAAGACAACGATGGAACTTGCTGATAATCTAATCGGTGTTACCATGCGAGAGCCTGGTGTTTCGAGACTCGTTTCAGTCGATGTAAATGAAGCAGAGCGAATGGCTCATGAGTAATCCAAGGAAGGTGCATGAAATGAAAATTAGGACTTACGATTAAGGATAATCACAAATGAATATTACAAGTTTACTAATCACCTTAGCAGGCATCATATTTATTATTGCCTTATATATTATAAGCCGCATATCCCAGAGTAAATTACCGAGCAAACAAACCTCAAGGCTACCTAACCTAAAAGATGAAAATGGCAATCACTTTACTTCAGTTTTAGATGATATTCCCGCACGCGATGGCTCTACGCCAAAATCAGACAAAATTGTTCAAGAAACTATTAGTGAAGAATCTAATGAAAACATTGATAAAACAAATAGCGAAATAAACAATGAACCCCCTGAATCTCAACAGCATATCCTCTTTATATCAGGGAAAGATGACAATGGACTGGATGGAAAACTAGTACAGAAGGCATTAAAAAAGAATGGGCTAGTTCTTGGGGATATGGATATTTATCATTATTTTCCAGTTATGAAGGATTCTTTACCTGACTCAGAAAAATATAGCCTTATCAGAATAGCAAACGGTGTATCACCTTGGACTTTAAAAGCAGAAGATTTAGTCAATAAAAAACTAGCTGGCTTATCCATTGTAATGATCACACCCACTAAAATAAATGATTCAGAAGCTATCTCTCTGTTTATTTCACTCTCTGAAAAAATCTGCAAGCAAATTGGAGGAGTATTAAAAAACCAGCAACAACAATTATTTACAGCAAAAGAAAAAAAACACCTCCTCTATTTATATAAAAACTAATCTACTCATCTTCTATTCAGCTTTGAACCTTATAATAAAACCCATGTCGGAAGAAATATGCCTAGATTAGATAGACTTATTCTAGTTTTATAATGACAAATTTATAAATAATAAGAACAACAAATGAGGAAAATATAATGAGATATAATGACCAAACACTAGACCCCGCACAAGACATAGAAATAATCCCCACTCTTTCAGAAATAGAGGAAGATATGGATGACAAGAAAAAAGTAAAAGCTCACGTCATCCGTCGCAATGTAGAAGACTATCTTGAGCGAAAAGCTCTCGAACGCAGTCTCAAAGAAGTTTTTGAAGACGACTACCTCCTTGATTAATTCTCCAGAATCTGCAAATCAAAAAATATAAAAAACCAATCGACCCCCTCCCCTTATCAAGGCTGGGGGTAATAATTAAAACAATCACACAAGTCTCTGCTAGACTACCCCCATAACTCTAATTATTGGGGATTGCCATGCCTTCCGATATAACAATATCCGACATAATTGTACTTCTTGGATTTTTTCTTGCATGGTACAGTATGTCGTGGATTGGTAGACATTATAAAGAAAATGATAAAACCACACTCAGTAGTATTTCTAAATCTTATCGAAATCAATGGATGCTACACCTACTAGAGCGTAGCAACCGCATGTCTGATGTTGCTTTAATTGGCAATTTAATGCGTAGTGTTTCTTTCTTTGCATCAACCAGCATTTTGGTTCTGGCAAGTTTAATCGCCATCTTTGGTGTAGTCGATGATGTCATCAAAATTATCTATGGTATCCCCTACGCCCAGCACGTATCCCCTGCTTTCACAAAGTTAAAACTCTTGTTATTAGTAATAATCTTTGTCTATTCATTCTTCAAATTAGTCTGGTCACTACGCCAATACAACTCTACTGTTATAATGATTGGAGCAGCTCCAGATGTTTTTGATGAAGATGAAGAGTTATTCTCTTATGCCAACAATCTTGGAATCGTACTAAATCGTGCCACACGACATTTTGTTGAAGGTATGCGCGCTTTTGAATATGCCCTTGCAGCTCTTGCTTGGTTTATCCATCCCTTTTTGTTTATGTTCACAACAATACTTGTTTCTTTAGTCATTTACCGACGTGAATTTGCATCTAAAACTCTTAAAGCAATGATTGATGACTAAGAAAGAAACAAGCAATGAGTAAAAAATGAATAAAAAATACTTCCCATATCTTATTATGATTTTACCACCACTCTTGTGGGCAGGTAATTTTGTCGTTGGTCGAGCTGTTTCAGATCAACATGCACCTATAGGGCTATCATTTTGGCGCTGGTTTTTAGCCTGCTCCATTTTATTACCCTTTGTGGTAAAACCCATCTGGCAACAACGACAAATAATTTTAAAACACTTTTGGAAGATTTTTATTCTAGCTGCTTTGAGTATCAGCTCATTTAACTCACTCGCTTATATTAGCCTGCAATACACAACAGCAACCAACGCCACTCTACTTAACTCTTTTATTCCTATATTTATTTTAATTATTACAGGCATTTTTTTTAAAGAGAAAATATCCAAAAAGCAAATTCTAGGCGTTATAGTATCTTTAATAGGTGTAATTGTGATACTCACCCGCTTAGATCAACAAGTAATCGCTGAGCTTGAAATAAACAAAGGTGACTTGTGGATGCTACTCGCCGCCTTAGACTGGGCATTATATTCCATATTACTCAAATACCTGCGCCCAAAAGACCTTAAGCCCATGCCCTTTCTAGGAATAATGATGATAATTGGTACTATAATTTTAGTCCCACTACTAGCCATTAACCCCTTTAACGAACAACCCATCAGATGGGATCAGGACATGATTAAGGCATTAGCTTATATCGCTATTTTTCCTTCAATTATTTCATATCTCGCTTGGAACTACGGAATACAAAAAATTGGAGCATCCATCGGTGGACAATATATTCATCTAATGCCATTGTTTGGTGCAATTATGGCAATTATCTTTCTTGATGAAAAAATCCAACTCTATCATATTGTAGGAGGTCTCAGTATTGCGCTAGGACTCTGGCTAAGTATCCAGCAACATAATCAAAAATAGATCTAATCAGGTTTTCCTCAAAAACTTGTACTTGAGGCTGACCGAGAACAGAGAGATTGATAGAAAAAGTACAAAAAAGAGGGGGGGATGGGTATTATAATAATAATGAGTCTATACCCCATTAGAGGCACTCAATGAAATATTCTACACTCCTGATACTAATAAGCATGACACTACTTGTAGCATGTGATAGAAATTTACAACCCCCCAAGAATCAACAAATATACTTCGGTGCATTTCCTGATTTTGGTGGAACGGAAGATCAGGTAAGCACACAGCGTATTACTGATTTTGAAAAAATTGTCGGAAAGAAAATAGCATGGGCAGCTTTCTCCGATAATTGGTACAACGGCATTAGCTATCCTAAGGCACGCATCCATGCAATTCACAACAGCGGCACAACACCCTATATTCGCCTAATGCCCAGAAGCAATGACCTACAAGGACAGCCCGAACAACACTTTTCACTACAAAATATTATTAATGGTGATTTTGATACATCCTTAAAAGCATGGGCAAAAGCAGCCAAGCAAGACAATATTCCTTTACTCCTTGATTTTGCAGTCGAAGCAAATGGCGATTGGTTTCCGTGGAGCGGAGTATTCAATGGCGGTCAAAAAACCACGGCTTATGGTGATCCAAACTATCCTGATGGTCCTGAGCGTTATCGCGACGCCTACAGACATATAATTGATTTATTCAGAGCAGAAAATGTAAAACATATCACATGGTTCTATCACTTCAACTACGCCCCATTTCCCAATGAAGACTGGAATCAACCCAAGTACTATTACCCTGGAGACGCTTATATTGACTGGGTTGGGTTTAGTCTATACGGCGCACAAACCTTATCAGAAGAATGGGAGGGCCTAGAATTTTCCACACAACTAGAAGACTACTACCCCTCCTTCAAGACACTAAAAACATCAAAACCAATAGCCTTGCTAGAATTTGGTGTCACAGATCACCATAGCGAAGGAAGCAAAAGCGTATGGCTAGAAGATGCGTTTAAAACCATTCTCAATAACCCCTATATAAAATTTAGCGCCATAAGCCCTTGGCATGAAAACTGGGAAAATGAAGATAGCACAATGACAACCATACGTTTAGACTCCTCACCAGAAGCACAAGCAACCGCAAAAAAATGGCTTGCAAATAAGCGTTTTATTTCAAACTTAAAACTGTGCTTTAAGAATTGTGTAAAATAATCATGAGCTGATTAGCTCTAATACCTGAATCCATGAAGTTACTACAGCACACTACGGCACAGGATGAATTAATCATCTTGAACCGATAAAAAGGCCAAAATATCATCAATCTCACCATCACCAAATTTCTTAAAAATCTCACTATCTGCGGGTGCATCGTGTAAACGTTTTGCTTTGCGAAAATTGTTAATCTGACGCTTAATATATTCACTATGTTGACCTGTCAAAGCAGGAATCATGCCATCAACACTGCCTTCACCTTTTTTTCCATGGCAGGTTGCACATTCTTTGCCGTAGGTTCTTTTACCTGCCACTACATTTCCTTTTGGATAAAGCCCAATATTCATAATAGCTTGACTATCTTTCAATCGCTTGAGCGCATTAAAGCCTTTGGTTTCAGTGCTTTTCTTATCCAATGCGCCTAGTTTTGTCGGCAACTTTATGGATGAAATATACTGAACAACTGCGGTAATATCTTCTTCAGGCAATTCGCGGTCATTAGTATAGGGAAACATAGGGATATTTAAGCGCTCACGGGTTTTAAAGTGGCGCAGTTGTCTAGTCAAGTATTGTGTACTCATGCCTGCTAATCTTGGATACTCCCCATCTGGTGTTCCCTCTGCATTTTCACCATGACAACCAGCACAGGTTTGATTAATCTCCTCTCCATAGGCTAGTGCATCCTCAAGAGCTTCGCCTTGCAAGCCAGGTACCTTATGCTTTTCTATCTCTGGCAAACTATGTGCGATACCTTTATGACAGTCGATACAGGTTTTTCCTGCGCCTAAGCCTTCTTTATGGATTCTTGCCGCAAACCTAGCCTGTCTTTCAAAATTCATACTTTTAAAATTATGGCAATTGCGACACTCTTGAGAGTCGTTGTTCTTCATAGTCTGCCAAACATGATTAGCTAAATACGGGCGGCGTTTCTTAAACTCCTCTGGGGTATCAATTGACCCAATCATCCAGTGATAAACCTCCGCTGAAGCCTTGATTTTTCGCACCATTTTAGGAAACCATTCTTTCGGCACATGACAATCAGGACAAGTAGCACGAACACCCGATGGATTAGTAGCATGAACAGAATGTTTATAATCCTGATAGACAGTACTCTCCATTTCATGACAAGAAATACAAAACTCTAGATTATTGGTTGCCTCCATCCCTGTGTTAAAAGCCCCCCATAAAATCACCCCCAAAAAAACCAGTGATAGACTGGCAAAAAAAAGAAGTTTTAGGTTTAAGAAATGAAGGAATAAGTCTCATATAAAATCTCAATCTTGTATTCGTGACAAATACCTGAATCCACATTAACCTCACAGATTCAGGAAATACTAAATATAAAAAAGTCGAAATTATGGCTAAAAAATATTTAATAAGGATTTGATCTTTCTCAAGACTTTAAGTTGAAATAAGAATTAAATTGGTCTGTTCTTTTTATAAATATTTATTGATTTCACTCTAACAACAAATATTCCCCATTATTAAGAAAATCCTTAACTCTTCAGTCTCTAATCAATGCACAGCCTCCCCCTAGAAAAAGAGGGATTTAGGGGGATTTATTACTAAAACTAGTTTGTGGTAGAGACGCAATGCTTGCGTTTCTATATGCATTGCGTCTCTACATATCTAAAGGACAGCAACAACGGGGCTACCCACTGGTTTGAAAGTAACTACTCGGTGAGCTAAATACCTCAATCCGTGAGGTCAATGCGGATTCAGTAAATAGTTACACTTGAAAAACTAAAGGTATTCATCAGGCTCTTAAAAATCGGTATACTTCAGATCAGTTTTTAATGGAATAGATAATGAGTATCAAAAAAGCAGAGCAAGGTGTTAAATTACGCGGGGCTGAAAAGGTTGCGCGTATTCCCATTAAGGTTGTTCCTAGTACTTCGGTTAAACGAAAGCCTTCGTGGATTCGTGCTAAAGCACCGACGACGGCTGAGGTTAAACGCCTTAAAAAAGTATTGCGTGAGCAGAAACTGGTGACGGTTTGTGAGGAGGCGGCTTGTCCTAATTTAGGTGAGTGTTTTACTAAAGGTACTGCTACTTTTATGATTATGGGGGATATTTGTACTCGCCGTTGTCCATTTTGTGATGTGGGTCATGGTCGCCCTGATCCACTTGATGTTAATGAGCCTAGTAGTCTTGCTGAAACGATTAAGGCTATGGCTTTAAAGTATGTGGTTATTACTTCGGTAGATCGTGATGATTTACGCGATGGTGGCGCACAACATTTTGTTGATTGCATTCTCGCTGTTCGCGAGCTAAACCCTGATATTCGCATCGAAATACTGACCCCTGATTTTCGTGGTCGTATGGAATTGGCTCTGGATATTATGGGCAAAGCACCGCCTGATGTGTTTAATCATAATCTTGAAACTGTGCCACGTTTATATAAGCAGTCGCGCCCTGGTGCTGATTATCAGTGGTCACTCGACTTGATTAAAAACTTTAAACGCTTACACCCTAATGTTCCTACTAAGTCTGGTTTGATGCTGGGTCTGGGTGAGGAGCTTGATGAGGTTAAAGTGGTGATGCAAGATTTGCGAGATCATGACTGTGATATGTTAACTCTTGGACAATATTTGCAACCTAGCCTTGATCATCTTGCTGTTGATCGTTTTGTAACGCCTGATGAATTTAAACAGCTGGAAATTGCTGGCTATGAGATGGGCTTTTCTCATGTTGCTAGTGGGCCCATGGTGAGATCATCTTATTTTGCAGATGAACAAGCCGCTGGTATCGTGTAAACAAAATATATAAAAAAAGGGGGGGATGGGTATGCTACATATTACTTTTCATTTTATTGCTCCTGCAATTATTGTGGCGCTGTTCTTTCGTGCTGACTGGAAACGTGCT
>JALSLM010000057.1 GCA_026988295.1 Thiotrichaceae bacterium | reverse complement strand
CAGTAATGTGGTTAAATTAGAAGCCACTATTTTTGCATAAAAGTCCTGCTTAACCGACAGCGCCGACTTGCCTGAAAAGTTCTCAATTTCTACCCATTGTTTAAGTCGTTTGTAGTTCTCTTCAATAATGAGGTCGGTAGTAGTCATTTGGGTTTCCTTTGAAAGAGTGAATTATTGTATTTCATGGTGGTTATATTGTAACATAATCAGAGGGTTATAGCTTAAATTACTGGCATTGAGTCTGCCCCCTTTGGTTGCCAACTAACTTCTATACCCATCCCCCCCCTTTTCTTTACATTTTTTAGGGGGGTAGTGGGTTAAGCTCGTGTTTCGATATATTTTCTATTTGCTTTGTTGAGATTGTGAAAGTCGCTTTACCCAAAATGCTGTGCCACCTGCAACTCCAACTGGCATAACGAGGAAGTTGACTACAGGAATCATCATTAGCAATGTTAAAGCACCACCAAAGCCTAGTGATATTGCTCTGTTTTTGCGTAATAGGCTTAATTCTTCTTTAATAAATAATTGATGATTGCCCATAGGATAATCGGTGTATTGAAGTGATAGCATCCATGCGCCAAATGCTGCCCAAGCAAAGGGGGCGATGAAGTTGATAACGGGTATAAAACTAATAATTAATAATATGGGAAGCCATTTAAGCATATAAATTATTTTTTTAGTTTCGCTCATCATGGTTTTACCGATAGTCCCTATCAGTGCCTTGTAACCTTTGCTTTCAGGGATTGGAAGACCATTGAGTTTTTGTTCAACACGTTCAGCCAATAAGGAGTTAAAGGGTGAGGCAATTAGATTGGCGACAATGGTGAAGGTATAATAAACCGCGATTAATATTAAAGCTGCAAATAGCGGTAAGAGTAGATATTCTAGCCAAGATAACCAACTGGGAAGCCAACCAAGCATTTGATTTATCCAACCAGTGTATTGAGAATAAGCCAACCAGATGCCTAATGAGAATACGCTGATATTGATCAGTAGTGGTATTAAAACAAAAGGTCGAATACCTTTTTGAGTGATTAAAGAAAAGCCACTTAGGGCGTAAGCAATACCTGCTAAAAACTGTTTTATCATAATTATTCCACTTAAATATATTTCTTGGATATTATAACCGAGCTTAGGACTGAGAATTAAATAACTTACGAAACTATAACGCAGAATTTTTGTTTCAGATTGAGTGCTCTCAGGAGGCGCATAGTTATTCTACGCAACGATCTGAGAGCATTCAAGCTGGAACAAAAAGGCAAGTTAGAGTCGTATGTTATTTAATTTCCAGTCCTTATGTCGGCTTTAAGCTGTTTATAGCTAAAAAGTGTAAAAAAGGGGGGGGATGGGTATGTATAGTATGAGTGCTTTATAGGAAACCCTGATCAAGTCCAATTATTTTTAGCTTGCCAAATCTGCCGATATTTTCCACGAAGATCGGCGCAATAGAATGACTATTACGACTCACTATCATGAAAAATAGCGACAGATTTTTCTCCGCTAAATTCTAATCAACTTACTCAGGGTTTTCTAAAATGAACACGGTAAAGGTAGCAATAAAGACCATCATCAAAGGCTTTGATGCTCTTTCGCTGGGGATTACTCTCGTTCTGCTTTTTATAGTGGCTTTTAATATTATAGCGAGATTATTGTATAATCTGACAGAGGGAAGTGTGAGCTTGATGATTCCTGGGGCTATTGAGCTTTCAAAATATGCGCTTTTGTTTATTGTCTTCACTGCCCTGCCTCGTGCAAGTGTTTCAGGTATGGTGCGTGTTGATTTGATTAGCAATTCTTTACCAACAAAATTGGCTATTTTTCTTGATAAGCTTTGGCTTGTTTTAATGGCTAGCTTCAGTGCAACACTAGTTTGGTTGTTTAGCCAAAAAGCACTACTCACCTTTGTTCGTGGAGATGCCACGCAAGATTTACAAATACCACTTTTTTATTTTTATGCTGTGATCAGTATTGCCTGTATCGCAACCATGCTCTCATGCCTTGGCAAAGTGATTGATTCTTCGATCGACAAAATCACAAGTGAAGTCGAGAGCAAAGGCGAGTCTATACTCTGATGTCATCACAATTCATTGGTTTTATTAGTATTGGTGCTTTGTTTTTATTGATTGCGATTGGCTGCCCGATTGGTTTGGCAATGATTTTAGTGGGGGCAGGTGGCTTTGCCGCAATTGTGGGGCTTGAGCCTGCTATTAATATTCTTGAAACAGGCGCATTTGAAACAGCTTCTAACTACTCCTTAACGCTTATTCCACTATTTTTATTAATGGGAAATCTAATCTCAAATGCAGGGCTTTCGCGGGATTTATTTTTAGCCGCAAGAAAATTCACAGGAAACTGGAATGGCGGACTAGCGATAGCGGGCGTTAGTGCATCGGCTGCATTTTCCGCAGTTTCTGGCTCTTCACTGGCTACCGCATCCACAATGACGCGGGTTGCATACCCTGAGATGATTGCACATGGCTATGATAAGCGTCTTGCCGCAGGTTCATTAGCCGCTGGTGGCACATTGGGTATTATGATTCCGCCTTCAATTGCTCTTTTGTTATATGCATTAATCACTGAGCAATCAGTAACAGCGATGTTTTTAGCAGGATTCTTGCCTGGTTTATTGGCTTTTAGTTTATACGTGATTACCGTAATTATTATGGCTAAATTGTGGAAATCTACAGAGGACAAACATAGTTTGCAAGAACTAGGCTCTTATGGTTTGGCACTTAAACGCTTTGCACCGATTGCCATACTATTTGGATTAGTCATGGGTGGCTTGTATGGTGGTTTATTCACACCGACAGAAGCGGGCGGCGCAGGTGCAGCACTTGCACTATTTTTTGCCTTGTGGCGGGGCATGAAATGGGTGCAATTAAAACAGGTGCTTAGAGAAACAGTTAGGATGTCATCGACTATATTTTTGATACTTATTGGTGCTGAAATTTTTGGTTATTTGCTGTCAGTATCACAAATTTCTTTTGAAATGATCCACTTCTTTAAAGAATATCATTTTAGTTCAGGTCAGATACTTGCCACTATTCTAATTTTTTATATTGTTATGGGCTTTTTTATGGAAAGCCTTTCTATGATTTTGCTCACCGTGCCAATCTTCTATCCACTCATAACTCAGGTAGGCATTGATCCAATCTGGTTTGGTATTCTTGTAGTGGTTACAGTTGAAATGGGATTATTAACACCGCCAGTAGGGATGAATCTATTTGTGGTAAAAGATGCCGCAAAAGATATTAAGCTAAGTGAAGTGATTCAAGGTGTTATGCCTTTTTTTATTGCAGATATTGTGCGGTTGTTTATTTTAATACTTTTTCCTGTAATCACGCTTTATTTGGTGTAGCTAGGAGGCTGTCTGAGAACTAAGAATTGACTGCAAATACCATAAACATCATAATCTGAGCTTATCAAATTCGTTAAATAGAGCAACTATTCGCCTCTTTTGATAAGTTCACCTTATAATATTTTTGAAATTTTCGTTTCAATCCTAGTTCTCAGATAGCCTCCTAGGAGGCTGTCCGAGAACTAACAAAGAATAAAGTGTAAAATAAGCGAATGACCCCTTTATTTAAAACAGCCCCAACAGAAAATCAACAGCGATTGCTGTTTCCCAGCAATATTTATGAT
>JALSLM010000056.1 GCA_026988295.1 Thiotrichaceae bacterium | reverse complement strand
ACTCTATGATCAAGCAGTTGCTATCGTTACTGAATCTCGCAGAGCTTCTATTTCATATGTACAACGTCGTCTCAAAGTAGGCTACAACCGTGCAGCATCAATGATCGAAGATATGGAAAAAGCAGGCGTAGTTAGCGCGGTTCAATCTAACGGCACACGAGAAGTCTTAGCCCCTGAACCTGTTAAAGACTAAACTACATAAAGCCGACAAGAAATGCCACAAGAAAATAACAATGAGGGACGTATGAAAAAAACAAGTTTAATAATAACACTAGTCGGAATAATGGCTATTGCCATTTCAACGAAAACAATTGCCGGACCTGACCAAGCAAGGCAGCAACTTAATAACTTTTTTACCAAAGTAACCAGTTTGAAAGGTAGCTTTACCCAACAGGTTCTTAGTAAAAAAGGCAAAGTTATTCAAAATACAACAGGCTTGTTATATTTATATCGACCAGGTAAATTTCGTTGGATCTACAAAACCCCTGATCCACAAGTGATTGTAGGTGATGGTAAAAATATTTGGCTTTATGATGAAGACTTAGAGCAAGTAACCATCAAACCCATGACAAGATCAATGTCAGGCGCACCCATTGCAATACTCACTCGCAAACAATCCCCCGATGCCCAATTTATTGTACAAGAAATTACAACCCATGTTGGTGGATTTAACTGGTTTCGACTAACACCACGCAAAAAGACTAATGACTTTAACTTATTAGAAATTGGTCTAGATAAAAGTGGCTCAATTCGTCAAATGAATATGTTTGACAAGCTAGGGCAAAAAACCATTATTCGCTTAAATACCAAAAGCAACGTACCCATTAGTGGCAAAATGTTCACCTTTACACCACCCGCTGGCGTTGATGTGATTGGTAAAGCTCGATAAATTTAAAATAGCCAAGCTACCATCTGAACCCATGAAATCACTATGGTTTGATGGGTTCAGCGAGCCACAGAGGCTTTAAAGTGGCTCACTTCTCGTTTACATAAATACTTTATCCTGTATTATTAATGCCTAATTATATCCTGAATCCGTGAGCCCACTACAGCACAGTGAATAAGTTATTGATTCATAAAAATATTAAAAAACACCCGCTTAACTCATGGATTCAGAATAAAGCTATTGTCTTTCTTCTGCTTAGCTTATTTATCTTGTTTCCTATTCCATCACTAGCCGATTTAGTAAAGCCTGCACTCACTGAAATTAATGTAGATGCTAGTGGTCAAATAAAAATTGAACTTCGTGCGAGTATTGAAGCGCTCCTAACAGGAATCAATGGTCGCTATAAAAATACTAAAGATGCCCCCAATGCAGCTGCATACGATTCATTAAGAGCAATGCAAAGTGAGCAATTAGCTGTTTCATTTGATCCGTTTAAAAAAGAACTCCTCCAAAAAATCAAGCTGACCAATCAGTCAGGGAAGAGGGTTAATTTGGCAATCAGTAAAGTGAAGATACCAGAAAGGGGCTACACCAAAGTTCCACGCATTAGCGTCATTTATTTAAAAGGAGAATTACCGCCAGGCTCTGAATCATTACAATGGTATTACCCATTGAAATTTGGCGACAATGCAGTACGACTACGTCAAATAGATAAACAAAAAGGTATTTGGAACTGGTCTGACTGGGAGTGGATACGTACAGATAAAAAAAGCCAACCGTTGTTATTAAATAAAATAGCCATAAAAAAACCTTTTTTCAGTGTTGTTAAAAACTATATTGAACTAGGTTATGTACATATATTTCCACGCGGCATGGATCATATTTTATTCATACTCGCACTCTTTTTATTTAGCGCAAAGCTCAAGCCATTATTCTTACAAGTCACCATGTTTACCATTGCACATACCATCACATTAGGTTTATCCGTCATTGGTATAATTAGCTTACCAGCTAATATCGTGCAACCTCTAATCGCTTTATCGATTGCTTATGCCGGATTTGAAAATATTTTTGTAAAAGAACTGCATAAATCACGATTATTACTGGTATTCATGTTTGGTTTATTACATGGCATTGGTTTTGCCACTGCATTGAATGATTTTGGTATGGAAAAAAATTCTTTTTTAACCAGTTTAATCAGTTTTAATATCGGCGTAGAGCTTGGACAACTAAGCATAATTTTTATCGCATTTTTTGGGATGGCTATTTTATTTCAGAAGCGCCCTTGGTATCGCATTAGAGTTTTAATTCCTGCATCATTATTGATTGGTTTAACAGGGTTATATTGGACTGTAGATCGTCTAGAATGGTTGAGTTGATATGAAAAAAACAATCACTTTTAGTACGATATTATATTTATGCTTGGCGTCAAATAGTGTTTTTGCTCATGGGCTTTTTAAGGGGCTTGGTAGTTTTTATAATGGTTTATTACATCCCGTATTTGTTCCCGAACAAATCATTACCATTATTGCACTTGGATTATTTTTAGGACAACAAGCCTATCAAGGGCATAAACTATTTTTTACTTTTATCTTTAGTCTATTGCTAGGTTTAATTTTTAATGGATTTAACATCAGTATTTTTAGTGCTAATACCGAAAAAAACCTGCCCATAATTATTAGTAATGCTCTGATTATTATATCTTTAATTGCCTCTTTTATAGTAATCTTAAAGATTAACATTCCTCGAATCATAGCTTTATCCTTGCTCATAGCTGGCGGTTTATTTATCGGGCTTGATTCTACACCTCCGAATGCTTTAATTATTCGAGAACAATGGTTGTTTCTATTCGGTGTTGGTGTCGCTGTATACATGTTATTTTTATATCCAATCACCTTTGGAGAATACTTTAAAAAGGTATTTTGGAAAGAAATGGTGGTGCGAATACTTGCCTCCTGGATAGCAGCAAGCAGCTTAATGGTTTGGGCAATATCCTTTAGAATGCTTAATTAACTCAATTTTTGCAGTTCAAATTTTCCCATTTAAGCCAATCCTGAATCCGTGAGGTCACTACTGCACAATATACAAGCTATTGATTCATCAAGGGTTAAAAAAATACCCGCTTATAGCTGGCTTTCTATCTCAGTGAATTACAGATGAGCTTTTAACTGATTTAAATATTCAGGCAGCACTTCAATAAGTTTGACATGATGGGGTGTTATAAAGCAGAAAGAAATTAAACAAGCTTCATACCCATCCCCCCTGTTTTTTAGACTTTTTTAGCTAGTACTCCATCAACATTGATTCAAGTTATGTCATAAAAGATTAATTATGGTAACTTAGCAATATGCAATCTACCAATCTAAACCGCCGTACCTTTTTGCGCGGAAAAAGCCCCAGACTTGAGCCAGATACAATACGTCCACCTTGGGCAGTTAAAGACTCTTTATTTATCGAAAAATGCACTCGCTGTGATAACTGTATTGAAGCTTGCCCTGAAGAAATCATAACTCGTGGTGATGGTGGCTATCCTGAAATTAATTTTTTAAAGGGTGAGTGCACATTTGGTGCAAAATGTGTTGATGCCTGTGAGTCTAATGTGTTTATCGACTTACCCAAAGATAAAGAGCCAGAATCTATTGTTAAAACCATACCACCTTGGAATCTAGAAATCAGCTTTGCCAATACGTGCTTATCAGTCAATGCCGTTGTTTGTCGTGCCTGTGCCGATAATTGTGATGAACAAGCCATTAATTT
>JALSLM010000055.1 GCA_026988295.1 Thiotrichaceae bacterium | reverse complement strand
GAATTGATATTTTAAAAAAATAAGTTTCTCTTGTAGTGATGTGCTCTATTCTTTTTTTAAGGAAATTCTGATAAAGTCGATTGGAATTTAGCGTAGAAATATCTATAGATTTGGCAAACTGAAAATAATTGGACTTGATCAGGGCTTCCTTAAAAATATCTTCAAAATCCCCTCCTCTAATTTATGTAATAAGTGACCATAATTTAAATATAACAAACATATAAGGGTTGATATATTTATTATTGTAAAGAATAGATATGGTAATCTCATAGAACGAGAGACTAAGGATCGTGCATGAAATAACTTGATCATTTTGACTTACCTTTTGCCCAACTTATTCCATGCACATTCCTAAAAGCTCCCAAAACAACCACTAGTCAGGAAGAATAGGAATAAAAATGTTTTTCAGTTATTGTTCTTTTACGGGAGACTAAATTTATAGTCATTCAGAATTCATAAATAATTAAGGGAAGCCTGAATCAGTGAACCCTATACCTATTTAGGAAAAAATACATAACAATAAGATAAATAGATGCTTACTAAAGTAAAAGATACCCCCACCTTCTATTCAAAAATAGAAATCATAAACTCTACGCGCATGTTAACAATACTTGGTGCAATACTATTTTTAATGTTTGCTATCGTAGATATTTGGGCAATGCCCTCCTCTCTTTCAGAGGCATTGATCGCAAGAGGTATTGTAATTTTTTTCCTTATAATAACGTATCTATCAACATTTAATACCTTATTTTATAATTATAAAGAATCAATTTTATCGGGAATCTTCTTAATAGCATCTACAGGAATAGAATATATGATCTACAAAGCTACCCCTAGCGATCATGCCTATTCTATTTATTTTGTTGGTTTAGTTTTAATCTTAATGACACTCTATTCATGGAGTTACCTCAATATAATAGCATCACTGTATGTTACAGCCTGTGTAATCAGTGGATATATTATAATCGAACTTTACTTTCGCCATACAACAAAGATGTTAAGTCTTGCAGAGTTATTCACGAATCTTTTCTTTATTAGCACTGCTGTTGTCATTGGTATCGTAGCAAGATTAATGCGTGATCAATTTTTGCGTGAAAACCATAAGCTACAAAAGTCATTAGCAAAAGCATTGATTAATAAAACAGAAGAAGCAGAAAGCAATGCTTATCTTGCAAATCATGATGCATTAACAGGGTTAACTAACAGACGACATATTATTAAATTACTTGAAGAAGCATTGGAAACAGCTAAAAGAGAAAGCAAATTCTTAGTAATAATGTTTATTGATCTCAATGGATTCAAACAGATCAATGACATTTATGGGCATTCAATGGGTGACAAAGTACTCAAAGTTATCGCTCAACGACTCAGTATGGCAATTAGAGATAATGATTATCTAGCACGCCTAGGTGGTGACGAATACCTCATTGGTTTGTTAGTAGAAAAACAAGAATTATCCATTATCAGCTCTTTAGTAGAAAAATATAGACAGGTTATTTCAAGCCCAATGAATATAGATGGAAACAACGTAAAAGTGGGTGCAAGCATTGGAATTTCTGCCTACCCTATGCATGGAAATAAAATAAGAGTACTCATGGATATTGCTGACATGAAAATGTATCAAGCAAAGAAAGCTAGTCATAATGAAGCAAATACTGGAGCAAATGGAGGAATGAATAAAGAAAACCAAGTCGTTATTTTTCCAGGAAGCTCAAGGCGCATTTAATTCTAATACTATACATACCCATCCCCCCCTTTTTTTACATTTTTTATAACACAGCATCAGATTAACAATCAACAATGTAGGATGAAGTCCTTTTGTAAAACTTCTGTGGCTTTATGACTCCCCTCCCCTTCAAGCCTGTAGTCATTGATTTGTACCTCAACACAAATCAATGAACTAAAACCTGAATTTGTATCTAATCTTATCTCAATCTTTAATGAGGCATAGTGTGATAGTCATGCTAAAATTGACCAATACCTAGGAGGCTGTCTGAGAACTCGGATTGAAACGAAAATACCAGAAATATTATAAGGTGAGTTTATCAAAAGAGGCGAATAGTTGTTCTATTTAACGAATTTGATAAGCTCAGATTATGATGTTTGTGGGATTTGCAGTCAATTCTTAGTTCTCGGACAGTCTCCTAGGAGGCTGTCTGAGAACTCGGATTGAAACGAAAATGCCAGAAATATTATAAGGTGGGCTTATCAAAAGAGGCGAATAGTCACTCTATTTAACGAATTTGATAAGCTCAGATTATGATGTTTATGGGATTTGCAGTCAATTCTTAGTTCTCGGACAGCCTCCTAGTCAACAGTAACGTTCAAATTAACCCAAGGAGGGGAAATGAACAATTCACGTATTATTCCGATAATACTGATAATACTTTTATCCTTAGTCTCGTTTTATACCAGTTTTGACGGCTTGAGGCATTTTGCTTTCACTAGTTTTGATCAAAAGTCAAAAATAGGGATTGTAATTATTGCTGTGCTTGTTCTTAGCATACAACTCTTTCTGGTTTATTCACTGCACCGTGTCGCTAAAACCACACGTTTCTTTACCAAGGCACGTTGGATAGTTCCTTATTTTATGATGATGCTTGTCAGTGTCTTTTTTAGCTATGGCTTTTATTACAAGCTATTCAGGGCGGATAGCTATGCCACTGATATGTTTACTGTTCAATTGGCATCAGCTAGAAATGATGCCCAACAATATCTGGAGGCATTTGAAGCGATTCAAAAAGGTGGTGATCAGCTAAAAGCCTATTCACTCGCTCGTTCAAATGAAGAAAAGCAATTTGGCGGAACCTGTGGTGATCGTTCACCTCCTGGTAAAGGGCCGCGTCAATTATTCCGCTTACAAGAGGCTGAAAAGTTTAGTTATATTGCTGAAAACATTAAACCCTTAACACAAAAAGTTAAAACTGAAATAGCCGAATTGCAAAAGCTTATAGATAGATATTCACCTAAGATTAAAGACTTAGCAAAATTCCAACGTGATCTTAATGATTTGGTTCAGCGTATTAATGCCAATAATCGCTCATTTGTCTTGTCTTACACCAAGCAAGAAATTGAATCGCGTGTAGGCAAAAATCGAAATAATATTATAGCTGAGAATATTGGCTGCCCTGATTCCACCATCAGTAATAGTGGTAATGTAATGTTGCAAAACATATCAAATTTACCCTTACTGGCAGAGATACACCTGTTTAATCCAAATAATGATGAACAGGTATTGCGAAGAGCCATGCAGGTCTTTAAAAGTATTCCTAATGTGGTGATGAATTATTTTCTATTAGATGCTAAGGCTTCACGAAGCAAAGATAAGCAAGAGATTATTCTAAAAAAAGCTGACTATATGCCACTAATACTTGGTGCGGCAATTGATTTTATGCTGTTAATTATTGGTGTCGTCAATGGCATTCAATCACGCAAAGATAATTGGCTATCCCCTGCTTATGAAGGTGAATATTTTAGTGCGCTAGATGCCCAACGTATCAAAAACAATGTGAAAATTGATAATATTGTAGAGCTCTTACAACCCCATTTATTAGCAACTCTTGGGGGGTATTTCTTTGTGATACCCAGCACCACTATTAAAGACCACCCATTAAGTGGCAAAATTTTAGAAATGTTTGAGGTATTGATAACCGAGCGAATAAAACCTGCTTATTTAAGAAACATCCCCTTT
>JALSLM010000054.1 GCA_026988295.1 Thiotrichaceae bacterium | reverse complement strand
TTGTTAATTGCAAGCGTCTCATTCCCTATCTATCATGGCTTGCTGGCTTAAGCTACAAAAACTGGTTTAAGCCACTACCTCTGACTTTACAAATTTGGAATACTTCATGCGTCCTGCACATTTAAATATTATTCTTGATCACGAATTTCTAGGAGCCAAAAATGGCAGCCATACGCCCGTTATGCTTTGGGGGCCACCTGGAGTCGGAAAGTCTGACTTAATAACACAAATTGGTAAACGCCATAATGCGCCTGTAATTGACATACGCCTTTCGCAGATGGAGCCTAGTGACTTACGAGGCATCCCCTTTCGTGACCATGACAAGGTTGAATGGGCGATTCCTTCGATGCTACCAAATATTGAAAAACATGGGGGGATGGGTATCTTATTCTTAGATGAAATCACCTCCGCTGTGCCGAGCGTTTCTGCGGCTGCTTATCAACTAATTCTTGATCGTCGTCTAGGCGAATATCAAGTCCCTGATGGTTGGGCTATTTTTGCTGCTGGAAATCGACAGGGTGATCGTGGCGTAACCTACACAATGCCCTCCCCGCTTGCCAATCGCTTTTCACATTATGAAGTTGATATTAATCTGGATGACTGGGTTAATTGGGCTTATAAAAATGCTATTGATGAAAAGATTATTGCCTTTTTGCGTTTTCGACCAGAGCTATTATTTGATTTTGATCCTGCTCATAATCCTGTTGCTTTTCCTTCGCCACGATCTTGGCAGTTTGTGCATAATGCACTACTTAAATTCTCAGATGCACCCCAAGTATTATTAGGCTCATTACAAGCCTGTGTGGGTCCAGCGGCTGGCATTGAGCTAAAAGCCTTTATTGATAGCATGGATCAAATGCCTGATCTTGATGCTATTTTACGAGGAGAAGACATAAAAGCCCCAAAAGAAATTGATCTGCAATATGCCGTTGCCAGTGCTTTGGTTGGTCGTGCAATTCGTGCTCAAGGAAGTAGTAATGCCAATACGGTATACGGACATATTTTAAATTACGCCACAGTCTTCAAACAAAAAGAAATGGGAGTTATGTTAATCTCAGATATGTTACGCGCCATCGGTGATGAACTATTTTCTGTGCCAGAGTTTGCACAATGGGCAAGCAGTATTGGCGATATTATGCTCTATGACTAACGGTTAACAACGAATGAGCAATAATACTGACCAACAGGCAATTAAAAACAAACTCACTGCCGCTCGCACCAAACTGATATTAGACAAACCTTTTCTCGGTGCATTGGTATTGCGTTTACCCTTGCAAGAAGCTGATCCTTCGTGGTGTGCCACAACAGGCACAGATGCTAAAAAATTTTATTATAACCCTGAATTTATCGACGCTCTAAAACCTGCCGAAACTCAGTTTATACTCGCACACGAAGCACTCCATTGCGCGCTATCTCACTTTACCCGCCGTCAACATCGCGTAAAACATCGCTGGGATATTGCCTGTGACTATGCCATCAACCCTATATTATTAACTGAAGGTTTAAACCCACCCCCCGGCATTTTGTATATAAAACAATATGAAGGCATGACTGCAGAAGAAATCTACCCTCTAATTGCTGATAATGATATGAGCGAAACACTGGATCAGCATCTTTATGATAAAGAAGATCAGTTTAGTGAAGGCGGGCAAGAAAGCAGTGATAACCCCCTAGACCATGAAAATCAGGGAAACCAACCACCACAAGAAAAACAAGCAAACAATCAATCAAGTAATAATGGTCAAAATGAACAAAATAAAAACCCTGAAGGTGCAGGTAAACAAGAATTTGATGAGAACTCAGGTGCTAGCGAAGCTCCGCCACCTCCACTAACTCAACAAGAAGCAGAAGAACTCAGTATTCAATGGCAACAACGTATGGCAGGTGCGGCACAACAAGCACAACAAGCAGGAAAACTAAGCGCAGTTATGAAGCGTCTAGTCGATAAACTACTACAACCCAGCCTACCTTGGCGTATGTTATTAGCACGTTATATGACAGCACAGGCAAGAGATGATTATAGCTACACTCGCCCATCCACTCGACGTGGCAACCCAGCCATCTTCCCTACTCTAAAAAGTGCTGAAATCAATGTATTAGTAGCACTTGATGTGAGTGGTTCTGTTAGTGATAAAGAACTGCGAGAATGCCTATCTGAAATCAATGCTATCAAAGGTCAAATGCGCGCCAAGATAACACTCATTGCCTGTGATTCAGAGATTATTGAAAACTTCCCTCAAATATACGAACCTTGGGAAGAAGTAACCCTAGCTGAAACAATAAAAGGTGGCGGAACAACAGATTTTCGCCCTGTTTTTGAATGGGCTTCCCGCCAAGATAAACAACCTGACACACTGATTTATTTTACCGATGCGCTAGGAGACTTTCCTATAGAGCCTAACTACCCCGTCGTCTGGTTAATAAAAGGCAAAGGAGAAGTACCTTGGGGACAACGGGTTCAATTAAACTAAAGACACCCTGTACAACCCATCCCCCCTTTTTTTTGCATTTTTTGTAGCGTGGTGAGCCGAGGGTTTACTGAGAGCACAGAGCGTGGCACGATAAAAGATCAAATATATTCTACGGGCTATTGCCATCTAGCGATAATATCATTCTTGCTACCTGCAACGAGCTTATACGACTTTAAGTTGACAACCCAGAATCTTTTAAATACAAATGTTCACGAGTCATATTATTTATATTTTTTTCGCCACAAAATGCCATGCTAATATCCATTTCATTACGAATAATTTCAAGTGATTTCATGACCCCCTTCTGCCCCATTGCACCCAAACCATAAAGGTAAGATCGCCCAATATATACACCCTTTGCACCAATAGAAACAGCTTTTAGAGCATCTTGACCAGAACGAATACCACCATCCATGTGTACTTCTATTTGATCATCTACCGCTTCAAGTATTTCTGGTAAAACAGAGATACTTGAACGAGCACCATCTAGTTGTCGCCCACCATGATTAGAGACAACCAATGCATCCGCTCCTGATTTGACAGCAAGTTTTGCATCTTCACTATCTAAGATACCTTTCAATATCAAAGGTCCACCCCATTTTTGTTTAATCCATTCAATATCATCCCACGAGAGTTTTTCATCAAATTGTTTTTGTGTCCAAACACTTAATTCTGATAGATTTTGTGCATCTTTTACATGACCTTCAATATTACGGAAAGAATGCCGTTTTGTGGTTAACATATTGATACACCAAGCGGGCTTGATTGCCATATTCCAGATTTGTGATGCTGTCATTTTAGGTGGAACTGATAAGCCATTTTTTAAATCTTTATGCCGTTGTCCAAGAATTTGCAAATCAAGTGTTAACATCAGTGCTGAACAGTTGGCATCTTTGGCGCGTTGTATTAAATTTTCAATAAATCCACGGTCTTTCATCATATAAAGTTGAAACCAGAAAGGTTTAGTCGTAACACTTGCGACATCTTCTATCGAGCAAACACTCATGGTTGAAAGAGTAAACGGAACACCCATCGCTTCAGCCGCTTTTGCTGCCAACATTTCACCATCAGCATAAAACATTCCTGTTAATCCAGTTGGCGCTAAAGCAACGGGCATAGACACATCTTGTCCGATCATCGTTGTTGATAGTGAGCGCTTGCTCATATCAACCGCAACACGTTGCCTAAATTTTATCTTCTGAAAATCACTTTGATTTGCCCGATATGTACTTTCTGTCCATGACCCCGAATCAACATAATCATTAAACATTTTTGGTAAACGACGTTTAAATAAACACTGTAAATCATGGATACTTGTGATAATTGTCATTATTGTTTTCCCTATTCTGAAAGAAAGACTCATTATTACTAATCATGAATAGTATAGAACCCATCCCCCCCTTTTTTTGTACTTTTTATAATGAATAATTGGGGGAAAAACTGAGGCACAATACACAAAGTAGAGACACAATACATTGTGTCTCTACAACTTATCTTGTCTTAAAGAAAACCTGATTAAGTTGATTAGAATTTAGCGCAGAAAGATCTGTCGCTATTTTTCACGAAGTGAGACGTAATAGTTATTCTATTGCGCCGATCCTCATGGAAAATATCGACAGATTTGGGAAGCTAAAAAAAATTGGAGTTAATCAAGTTTTTCTTAATTAGTCCCACCCTAATAACTTATGCCTTTGCCAAATTTTCCAGCAGTTCTTGTGATCTTTCTTTTTCTTTTTTACAGAGTGCAAGATATTCTGCTTTAGTTGTATCTTCTAAAAACTTAATAAGTTGATCTGAGTTAATAACTGCTTTTTCAGCTGCACCGATATCTTTCTCCTGTGCTGCCATAATCCGCTGTGCTGCAGAAAGGTTACTCATTACGGTAACCCAGCCTAAGGGTGTTTGCTCTGGTACAATTTTTGTAAGCGAATTCTCATAGGCCATTATTGATTCTTCTAACACTTCTCTATCTTGCTTAATTTCAGCCAAAATCTGCAGAGAGGCACCAATATTATTTTGGGTGATTGCCCAGTCCTGTGGTCTATGTTCTGCGGTTCTTTGTGTAAGCGCATTATTAAAAGCCGAGACTGATTTCATTAAAGTATGTGCGCCATTTGATAACTCACCTTGTAATTGAAATATCATGCCAATATTATTCATTATTGATGCCCAAGCCAATGGAAGTTCTTGGCGCTTCCATACCAATAATACATTTCTATAAGCTTCCATTGCTTCATTCAGGATAGAAGTAGCATCATTTTTTTCTTGCTGCCCCAAAGCATGAATTGCATTTGCTAAATTGTGTTGAATTGTCCCCCAGTCGTGTGGTGCTTCTTCTCGATTACTCTTTCTAAGAGCATCTTCATAAGCAATTATTGATTTTTTAATATGATCAATATTGGATGGTTGTAGCTCTAACAGAGAGTAAACTAGATTACCTTGAGGTGAAGACCATATTGTAGGCGTTGGATATTGTTTTAATTCAAATAATTTAGTTTCAAAATTTGTAATTACATTGTTAATCATTTTATAAACCTGAAATAGAGCGTTGTATAGTGGGGTAAATTTGTTTGTTGGTTGCGTTTAGCTTGGGGTTAGTACTCAGTGAAAAATAAGAATTTACTGCGATCTGTCGGATTACGCTATCGCTAATCCGACCTACAGATTTAACCCGCCACCCATTAAACCAGACTTATTGGAGAACTAGGAGACTGTCCGAGAATAGGAGTCATAGTGAGGGAATGCTGATTTGAGCTAGATTTTTTATCAATAGAGAAGAATAGCTGTTTTATTCACCAAAAACGGGGGGGCTAGCCAAATCTAGCTTTCCAGCTGTATAGACTTTCTATTCCCTGACAACCTCCTAGCCACCTAATTATTCAGAATTTCTTCTAAACTTGGGTCATCCCCTACTTTTCCACCTATTGCTATTTCCTCTTCTGTTGCATCTCGTACAGAAAGCACTTCGAGTCTGAAAATAACTTCTCGGCCACAAAGAGGGTTATTACCGTCTACCGTCAATGTTTTATCATCCATTCTTGTTACGATGAAGTTTTTAGGCTCTCCCTTTTCATTTTCCATCGTAATCGTCATGCCTATTTCTCGATATTCTTCAGGGACGTTTTCGATACGATCAGTAAAAACCAAGTTTTCATCTCTTGGCCCATATAGAAGATTACAATCAATAGGTACTTCAATAACATCTCCTACCGCTTTTCCTTCTAGTTCATCGGTTACTTCAAATGATAAAACTGAGCTTGCACCCTGCACATAGGCGATTGGGTATTCAATAAATGTCAGAACTTCACCTGATTTTTTATCGATTGTTTTATAAGTTAGCTCGACTAACTTATCTCTTTGTATTATTTCTGTCATAGTTTAGTAGAAAAAATTCTAATTAAAAAAGAGTAGCGCCAAATATTTTTATTTCATCTTGCTCAAAACCCAAGACTAGTCGCCCTAACCATTCTCCAGCCTTTTTCTCATTTGTTTGCTTGAAGAGAACAGTAACATGCTCACCACGGCGAATCATGCCGAGGTATTCTCTATCTTTTTTAAGGTTTTTCGTTAAGTCACTTTTAGCAAATTGTTTACCAATTTCCACTTCATTGGCTGCAAGTTTCATATCGTGTGAAAAATGTCTAGTAAATGCACCAAAATTTTTGTTATTGGAGTATTTAACCAGATCATCCCAATAAGGATTGGCGACTTTTAATATATCTTCATCGCTTAAGTCGATAATATTCATAATAATTCCAGTATTAGTTTACTTTTCAGGAAGGAAAAGTATTAAGAAGCTTGAAAAAACGCTATCTTACTTGTCTTTTAAGCCCCACTCAAGTGAACTCACTATTATAGTGTAGATTGAGTTAGCGTAGCATAATCCAGCACTCCATCGATATTGACTTGCTGGAGTACTGATCGTTGAAAACTATTTAAGCCAGATAAAAAAAGACCAGCAATTATTTGCTGGTCTTTTTAACTAGAGGTACTCAAAATTAATAATTCATCAGTTTTAATGAATTAATTAATACGAGTTATTACTAGCCTTTATTTTTTCTCATCTTCACCAATCAAATGATAAAGCGGAGCTTTTTCCATTGTGTACTTACCTGTTGCTGGGTCACGATGTGAAACAGTTAATACATGCCAGTTCTTATCATCAAGCTTCATGTAATCACCACGATAATAATAACCAGGCCAACGAGTTTCGTCACGGAACAAAGTATGCTGCATTACTGATTCTGATGCCAATATACGATGTTTAAGTTCCCATGCACGAAGCAACTCATGAATATCTTCCGCAGCAATACTATTTTTCCAGTCCTCTGCAAGAGTTCCTAGCTTTTTAAGACCAATATGTAGCAATTTTGAATTAGTCATATAGCTAACAGTAACACCACCACAATACTCATCCATCATCTTTTGTAGACGATCTAAGCCCTGTCTTGGGTTGATGTAGTATGGGTTAACTGAACCAGCTGTAATATGATTACGGTAAACGCGATAAGTCTCAAGTGGCTTATAAATTTCTTCACGACGTTTATCAATTTGTGATTCTGTTACAGTAATACCATCTGCTTTACCATCATTGATATATTGAACAGCTGCTTTTGCAGCCAAACGACCTTCTGTAAATGAACCTGATGAGAATGCATGTGGAGTACCACCAACAGCATCACCACAACCGAATAGGCCATGTACAGTCGTCATACGGTTATAACCCCAGAAGTATTCTTTCGGAGAAAGATCTTCAGGACCAGAACACCAAGCACCACAACCTGTAGCATGAGAACCCATTACATAAGGCTCTGACGTAGTTAATTCAGGGTTTTCGTGCTTAGGATCAACATCATTTGATGCCCAAAGTACTGCTTGACCAACTGTCATACCCAAGAAGTTATGCCATCCAATTTCTTCAAGATGTGGATCTTGGAAGGCTTCCATAGTAACCATGTGAATCGGACCACGACCCGCATTAACTTCATTGATAAATGCGTGATTACGCAAACAAGTTGGAATTGGCTTATGAGAGAAATGCTGATTTTCAGTATCTAAATACTCTTTACCAACCATTTTAGATAACTCTGGGAACCATTTTGATTCATACTCTTCACCATTACAGTTTTGAGTATAAGTCTTAAGATGTAGGAAGTATGCGCCAACTGGACCATAACCGTCTTTAAAACGAGCAAGTACGATTTTGTTTTCCATCTGAGTCATCTTTGCGCCCGCTTCGATCATAAGACCATAAGCAGAACCAGAAGACCATGGTGCATACCAAACACGACCTGCGCCTTCACCTACTGAACGTGGCTTATAGATATTCGATGCTCCACCAGCACCAACAATAACTGTCTTTGATTTAAATACGTGATAGTCACCTGTACGCACATTAAAACCTACTGCACCAGCAACACGATTCTCTTGTGATTCATCCATAAGTAGATGTGTCACACAGATACGGTTAAATACTTTATCAGCTGATTTTTTAGCCGCTTCAGCAACCATAGGCTTATAAGATTCACCATGAATCATAATCTGCCAACGACCTTCACGAAGATAAGCACCAGTTTCTTGGTTCTTCATGATTGGCATTCCCCACTCTTCAAACTGGTGAACAGCCGAATCAACGTGGCGAGCCATATCAAATAGTAAATCTTCACGAACCATACCCATGAGATCCATACGCGCATAACGTACATGATCTTCCGGGTTATTCTCGCCAAAACGCGTTCCCATGTAACAGTTAATCGCGTAAAGTCCCTGTGCTACCGCACCTGAACGATCAATATTTGCTTTCTCAGCAATAATAATTTTCTTATCTTTGCCCCAGTACCTTGCTTCAAAAGCAGCACCTGTGCCACCTAGACCAGCACCAGCTACAAGTACATCTATATTATCTTCTACAATTGTCTTATAAGCCATTAGTGGTACACTCCTTCTTTCATGACTAATTTATTAGTCTCAAGCGTATGCAATCCTTCTTCATCCATACGAATATACTTTGGTTCATTGTAAAGCAGATTACTATTACGCATCTCATCACTTGGCTCTGTAACCGAATTAAGATCAGGAATTCCAGTTCCCCATGGCTTAGTTGTAATTGGTGCAAGTAATTCCATGTCTTTCTTGCCATTACGGAAAATAATTCTCCATGCGATAACACCTTTTTCTTCATCACGGTGTACACGAACGGAGCTTCCTAATGGTGTAAAGTCTGCATAACCACGCACATCAATAGCATGGTGCGGACAAGCCTTAACACAGGAGTAACATTCCCAACACATATTGGGTTCAATATTGTAGGCACGACGAATAGTTTTATCGATATGCATGATGTCTGATGGACAGATATCTACACACTCGCCACAACCATCACAGCGGGTCATTTTTACAAACGTAGGCATAATAAATCCTCTTAAATAAATTCTTAAAAAACAGTTTTAGCTATTACTTATTTATTAGCTATTACTTAATAATGGCGAGCAGGTTCACGCCTAATGCCTGGACCCATATCAGCAGGTGTATCTCCCATGTATGTAGGAATATCAGGGAATTTTTCGTGAACTTCTTTGCTACTCAAGTCAAAGTCACCAGGGAGTCCTTCATTACTGCCGTCAGCCTGTATAACTCTCTTTTCAAAAGCAGCAGCTGGTTTGAAGAACATGTGTGCGAATTTAGACCAGATCACAGTACTAAATAAGAATGTAGCTGAAGCAACAAACAATATTAAGAATATACCCATACCGCTAGTAAATGACCAAAGTAGAGCAAATGTACAGGTTGCTAACAATGAAAGGATAAACATATCAGCACGAGGTGCTATTTTATACCAAGGCTTACCTTCAGCAGCAACATCAACACGAATAGCAAACCAGAACCAATAGCCTCCCCCACAAAGCATCAAAGCACCTAAATGCCATAAAAGGGGCAGAATTGCTGGCGTACCATCTGCAATAGTTGGATAAGCAAAAATCATTATGGCTGTTGTAGCAACAAAGATAATAAAACCATACATGGTCAACAAGTGAGATAGACGACGCTTTGGATTAGAAAATTCTGATGACGTTAGTACTTCACTAGTAACAGTTTTAACCATCATATCTTTTCTTTCAGCGCTATTTACTTCACGCTTAGCATTTTTCTTACCTTTTTCAGTATTCATGGAAAAGTATTTTGCACTTTTCTTATGCCATACATCAAACAATGTTCCAGCGATGACAAAAAGAATCATCAATACAATATAGGTTTGCATTACTCCTGGGGTAAATATATCGGGGGATTGCGCATTCAACTGCGCGAAAGGATTGGTCGTAATCATTGTAAAGGTTCCTACCTGTTAGTGACTCAAAAAATATCCAAAAATGATAATGATTATCAATACTAGAAATAAGATTTATTGAAAACATTAGCATTAGTATGGTTTATTATCAAACAAAAATCTGCACTTTATTTATTTATATCAATTAGTATTTTTAATGTTTATGCAAATATATGAAAATGAACTGAATTAAACAAGCTTCTTACAGATAAAAATACTAACGATAACTGCTACCAATAATTTCCCATTATTCTATAAGGGTTATTATCTCTAGAACCCCAATATGTTTGGCTTGATGAAGCACTAGAACTACAGAACTACACATGGTATCACTACAAAACAGCTTTTAAAGTATCCTATTTGGCATATATCAAACTTCTTTTTAAAAATCATGAATGCAATAAAATATGCAAAAAACAGGGGGGATGGGTATTATCATCTTTTCATATTCAATGTATGATTGCACCGCTAAGAGCTAAGGATTGGAATAATACACGGAACTTAACACAGAGCTTTTATTTCAGCATTAAATACTCTCAGACAAGGCATAATCATTCTATGCAATGATTTGATAGTATTAAAGCTGGATAAAAAATGGTGGGTTAAATTCCTTAATTTATTCAATCTCTGAACTCTAATATCCCCAGCATCCCACAAATAAAACTGATGATTTCATAGCATCCGAAACTATAACGCAGAATTTTTGTTTCAAATGGACTCATCAGCCCTATGCACTAAGAGATAGTAAGTTAATGAGCGAAGAAAATTCAACATCATCCACAACAGAGCTAGATGAAAACCAGTTAATCACGCTACGTCGTAAAAAATTAGGTGAATTACGCGAAGCAGGCGTTGCCTTTCCTAATACTTTCAAACGTGAGTTTTACGCAGAAGACTTACAACAGCAATATATTGACAAGGACAAGCCTTGGTTTGAAGAGAATGAAATACGTGTCAGTGTCGCTGGTCGCATGATGTTGAAACGTATAATGGGTAAGGCGAGTTTTTCCACAGTCTCTGATATGTCGGGTCGCATCCAGATTTACGTACAAAAGAATATGCTTGGCGAAGAACTTTACGACTCATTCAAAGGCTGGGATATTGGCGACATTATGGGCGTTGAAGGTGTTTTATTTAAAACCAATAAAGGCGAACTTTCGATAAAAGCAGATAAAATTCAGCTTTTAACCAAATCATTACGCCCACTACCTGAAAAATTCCATGGATTAAGTGATCAAGAGTTGCGTTATCGACAGCGCTATCTTGACTTGATTATGAGCGATGAGTCCCGCAAAACCTTTAAAATGCGCTCTAAAATTGTAAGCTATATTCGCAATTTCTTTGAATCACGTGATTTCATGGAAGTTGAAACCCCCATGTTGCAAGTGATACCAGGTGGAGCTTCAGCACGTCCATTTGAAACCCATCACAATGCACTAGATATTGATATGTTTATGCGTATCGCACCTGAGCTTTACTTAAAACGATTAGTAGTCGGTGGCTTTGAACGTGTCTTTGAGATCAATCGAAATTTCAGAAATGAAGGATTATCAACACGCCATAATCCTGAATTTACTATGATTGAATTCTATATGGCTTATGCTGATTTTAATGATCTAATGGATTTGACCGAAGAGCTATTCAGAGGTTTAGCAGTTGATGTTTTAGGTACAACCGAAGTCACCTATCAGGGTGAAACTTTTGATTTTGGCAAACCATTCGAGCGTATCTCTGTAAAAGACTCCATTCTAAAATACACTGACGGTATTACTCTAGAACAGATCAGCGACTTTGATAGTGCTAAAGCACTAGCTGAGAAACTTACTATTCACGTTGAGGACTATTGGGGTTTAGGAAAAATCCAAATGGAGATTTTCGATGAGTTAGTCGAGAAAAAGTTACTAAATCCAACCTTTATCACAGAATACCCTGCTGAGGTATCCCCACTGGCACGCCGCAATGATGATAATGATTTTATTACAGACCGTTTTGAGCTATTTATAGGTGGGCGTGAAATTGGCAATGGTTTCTCTGAATTAAATGATGCCGAAGACCAAGCAGAACGATTCAAAAAGCAAGTTGCCGAAAAAGACGCAGGTGATGATGAAGCCATGCACTATGATGCCGATTATATTCGTGCTCTTGAATACGGAATGCCACCCACAGCAGGTGAAGGCATTGGAGTTGATCGTCTGGTGATGTTACTCACTGATGCGCCTTCTATTCGTGATGTCATATTATTTCCCCACATGCGCCCCGAATCATAGTCATGAGACCGTTCGAAAACAGGGATTGATATTTTCATTTCAATCCCTGTTTTCGGATAAACTCTTAGAACGTAGACAACTCCACGCCAACGCTTAACATATCAATATCAGTATCTTCAGAAGAAGAAGTTTCTATTCCTGGATATTTTTCCCATTCTGCACGTAAACTTGTAGTTTCACTCATGTGCATTTTAGTACCGACACCATAAGCTACACCAAAACCATCCTGACTTCCATCTGTATTATTACTACTCCAACGCATAACACCTAACTTACCAAACACATCAAATTTTTCGGTTAGTGGCATTGATGCTACACCGTGGGCTGCAACTACAGAGACATCAGAGTTCTCACCGTTCTTATGGAGGTCACCCAAGACAATATATGAACCTTCCGCGCTAAGCCTATCGGTAAATCTATAACCACCAAAAAGTTTCCAAGCACTATCTTTATCTTCACAGTTAGATGCTCCCGAACAATAACTCGAACCCTCTGCCGGGCCGATAGTCCCTCCAAAATAGTATGGATTGGTGACACCATTACCCGCATCAGCTGTATTATCAACATAGGTTGCATTAGCTGATTTACTATTGTAATTAAATGGTTTTGGCAAATCAGCACTTACTGGCATCATTAAAACAGGTGTAACAGCAATGAACAGTGTAGGTAAGAACCTAGCGCGAAATATAGATTTATTGATTAGTTTCATTTTTATTCCCAAAAATTTATTATTATTATTATTTTGCCTCTTATTTTATTGCACTAACCATATTGAAGAAAGGAATATTAGACAACTGGCATCCCATAGGACTATAGGACTCTATCGACAGTTAAAGGCTATTGTAAGCCTTGAAAATTTGCTTTCCTTGAAGAATAGTGCCGCGTGCGGTTAAGTGTGTTGTATCTGATTTTTCCAACCCAAGCATACTAACGAATGAAATACTTGAATCTTCCATTGAAAGTCTTATTTGGGCGTCAACGACTTGTGGATGCAATTTAACTTGAGGGTGTTGCTCATCTACACTAAGTATCACGGGAAGTTTGGGGATATGTAGAACATTGGTTCTTAAATGGTGCAACATTCTTTTTAAATGTATGTAGTATTCATTCGCTAATGTGTCATTTGCGGCATCACTTTCGCCTTGAATCCAAATAATAGCGCGAGGAATAACAGTATCACCTTGTTTTTCTAGTTGATTGATAGCTCGTTTTAAATTAGCGACCATATCATCATACATACCATGATGCCCAGGGGCTTTCCAATGGTATTTTATGCTACTTCCGCCTGAGCTATATTTGAAGATTGCAGGGTTTAAGTGCCTATTAAATGCAGCACGAGAAAAAGTCACTTCAGGACCAAAATGCCCTGCCCTGAAATGTCCAGCCTGAGGTGAGAGTGTTTGCCATTTTTTATGAGATGAACTGTAATCAAGCGCCTCAAAATAAAAAGGTATTGCCTCATCTATATGCCTTGGATCGGCTGGGTAATTAGCAGCATTACTGCGCCATCCTTGCATATTAGATTGCCCTGCCATTATAAATAGATCAATTTTTTTTGCGTAAGTCATGCTTGAAACCAAGAATAAGAATAATAAAATAGCAGATTTCATAAATTTTATTTTTTACCTGTAGGTGCTGTGGCAATAAAAATGAGGAAAATAAAGCTTGATTAAGGAAAATATTGGCAGATTTGGCAAGCTAAAAATAATTGGACTTGATCAGGGTTTCGTTAAAGACTCTGTGGTTCTCTGTATTATAAAAATGTAAAAAAAAGGGGGGGTGGGTATCTACAAACTTGTTCTGCATCTATCAAACCAATGTAATATTATAGACTACTCAATAATATCAACTAAAGTGCCTACGGGTACTTGTTCAAATAGTTTAATTACAGCTTGATTTTTCATACGAATACAACCATGCGAAGCTGGTTTTCCAAGTCTCCCCTCTTCATCAGTACCATGAATATAAATATAGCGCGCATGAGAATCGACATTGCCACCTTTGTTGATACCTGCCTCCATTCCGCTTAACCAAAGTATGCGTGAGGTAACATTATCAGCATTGCTACGTTTACCAGGTTCAGTCAGTATTTTCGCGATTCTACGTGTATTTTTACGGGCTTTAAATATCGTCCCTGCTTTTGCATCTTTACCAAATTTTTGGCTAACACGATGCACCCCAAGTGGGGTTTTATTACTTCCTTTGCGACTCCCTAAGCCTGCTTCGGCTGTTGAGATTAAGTGAGATACAACCACCCTACTATCTTTTATTAGAAAAAGCCTTTGCTCACTAGCTGAAATAACAATCAATGGATTTTGAGGAGATTTAGGAAAGCGCTGTTGTAAATCTTTAACAATTGATTGAAAAGCACTGATATTTGGAATATTTGTTTCAGCGTTAATCACTGACACCAATACAGGGCTAATCACTGTCAGACATATCAATAGCAACCATGTCTTCATTTTTCTGTTTTTTGATATCATTACGCCTTGCCTCTAGTTCAGTAAAATAACTTTCTTCTTCGCCTGTAATATAGCTCCCATCAAAGACAGAGCAATCAAACTGTTTTAAATCTGCATTACCTACTGTAATTGAATCAAGTAGATCTTGTATATCCTGATAAATCAGACGATCAGCTCCAATTTCTTTGGCAACTTCTTCTTCGCTTCTATTGTGAGCGATTAGTTCATTGGCAGCTGGCATATCAATACCATAAATATTTGGGTAACGAATAGCTGGCGATGCAGACGCAAAGTAAACCTTGTTAGCTCCTGAGTCTCTTGCCATTTGAACAATTTCACGTGAAGTAGTTCCCCGCACAATTGAATCATCAACTAACATGACATTTTTCCCTTTAAATTCAATATCTAAGGGATTTAATTTGCGACGAACGGATTTTTTTCGCTGTTTTTGTCCCGGCATAATAAAAGTACGAGCGATATAGCGATTTTTAATATAGCCCTCACGATAGGGAACGCCCAAGGCGATTGCCATTTCTAAAGCAGACGTACGGCTAGTATCTGGGATAGGTATAACAACATCAATATCATGATCAGACCACACCCGTTTTACCTTCTCTGCAAGGTTATGCCCCATACGCATTCGCGCTTTATGCACAAAGACATTGTCAATAATAGAATCAGGACGAGCAAAATAAACATATTCAAAAATACAAGAATTATAGCGAGGATTATCAGCACACTGCTTAGTATGAACCTTACCATCATTAGTGATAAAGATAGCTTCTCCAGGTTTAATATCACGAATGATTTTATAACCTTGAGTAACTAAGGCCACACTTTCAGATGCAATCATATAATCCGTGCCAAGCTCTGTTTCTCTTTTCCCGTAGACAAGGGGTCGAATACCATTTGGATCACGAAATCCAACAATTCCGTCACGGGTAATCATTGCAACAACGGCATAGGCACCAATACAGCGTTTATGCACACCAGATACGGCCGCAAAAATTTCTTCAGGATGTGCACGATAGGCTTTGTAGCGTTGTAATTCTTGAGCAAAGATATTGAGTAAAACTTCAGAATCGGAGGAGGTATTTATATGCCTCCTATCTTGCTTATAAAGCTCTTTTTTTAATGCATCTGCATTAGTCAAATTACCATTATGTGCAAGTGAAATACCATAGGGAGAGTTCACATAAAATGGCTGTGCTTCCGAGTTTGAAGAAGAGCCGGCCGTCGGGTAGCGTAGATGACCAACCCCCATATTACCCACTAAGTTGCGCATACTCTTTTCATGAAAGACATCAGCAACTAGTCCGTTTTTACGACGTATATAAAGTCGTTTTCCATCACTAGTCACCATGCCTGCAGCATCTTGACCACGATGCTGCAAAACTAAAAGACCATCATATATTTCTTGATTTACAGGAGTATGACTAACAATACCAATTATTCCACACATGGATTATTTTCCGAAAAATGACCTTAGAAACAAAAACTCAATAACTTCCCAAAACTATGGGATAATGTAGTATATAACTCATCCATTAACCCGTACTCATCGTTTTCAATCGGGGATAAAATTCTACATTAGCTCGGGAAGCCAAGGAACCCCTGGTCAAGTTAAATTATTTTTAGCTTGCCAAATCTACCGGTATTTTCCATGAAGATCGACGCAATAGAATGACTATTACGACTCACCTCATGAAAAATAGCGACAGATTTTTCTTCTCTAAACTCTAATCAACTTGACTAGATTCTCTTTAATAAATCCTTACTTCTTATTTGAAGGAACGATAGTAGCTCCAGTATTTGAAATAGCAGGAGAATCAGTTTCAAGACTCTCATCAATAAGTTTATTCACATCTTCTGGCACAAGTGTTCTGATATATTCTGCTGCTTCTTGAAACCTTGGAATAAACTTCGATTGCATCCACATCTCCTGCCTTGGTAATTCGGTAATGCTCAATAACATAATCAATAATGTAATGGCAAAACCACCTAAAATAACACCTAAACCTGCTCCTAGAATGCGGTCAAAAGCACCAAGACCTATGGCTGTAATTATTTTATTCATTAAGTAATTGATAAAGGCCCCTACCATCAATACACCTAAGAAAATAAGTAATGCTGCTAAACCTGTTTGCATTAATTCACTACCTAATTTAACAGGTAATTCAGTCGCTAGACTATCTTTATATTTAATTGCCAGAAGGATGGCAGTAGCCCAGGTGGCGAGAAAAATCGCCATCCAGACCAAACCCCTCATAAAACCAATGAGTGCAGTAATCAGTATAATGACAGCGATAGCAATATCGATGTAATTAAAATCCATACGACCTATCCTCTATCTTTTTATCTGATTAATTAGATACAACAAGGCTATTCTGTACAAAAAAGTTTTTCTGATAACGACGCTTCATTTTCTTTTGGGAAGCTAACGCACTATCTCGACTTGCACCTGCACGAACGCGAACGCGAAAGAGGACTTTGTTATTGCGTGTTGTTCTCGTAATATAGGAATGGTAGCCTTCATTTTTCATTGTTTTAGCTAATTTTTTTGCGCGTGATTCACTGGCGGTAGCCATTAACTGAATTGCATAGCCTCCTTTACTTACAGTGCTTGTTGCCGCAGGCTTAGCTTGGGTTCTTTTAGCTTGATTTCTTTTAGCTTGATTTCTTTTAGCTGGAGTTATTGCTCGTGGAGCGGGCCTTGAATTTTGATTTGAAGCTTGTCTTGAACCTTGTGAAGAAGATACTATTCGAGTTTTTCTTTCTTTGATTAAGCGTGGTCTATACGCTTCTTTAGCTGCACCAGATGAACTTGCGACAACTTTTTTGTTTTGAGCCTTGTTTTGAGGTTTATTTGAAGCTGATCTTTGAGAATTAGTGTTTGCAGTAGTACTTCTCTTATTAGAACTTGCTGAAGCAGTCGCTGAGCCAGCATTCGGATCAACAATTTCGCGTTGTTCATTGGGTGCAGCAGGTCGAATAGAAAACCCAGGTCTAGCCAAATTACCCGTAGCGGTTGCTGTAGAAGCTACAGCTTGACCCGCAGTAGTTGCGGCAGTATCAGCGGCTTTGTTGGCAGCTGCTGTTGCAACAGCCCCTGCACCAGCGGCGGCTGCAACGACTGTCGCCCCTGCATTTTTAATACCATCAGCAGTATTCTCGGCAAGATTGCTTGCACCATCAGCAAGAGCCGAGCCAGTGTTTTCTGCCGCATCAGAAAGGCTTGGTATTTTGTCACTTACCGTACCTGGAAGGCTCATTTCAACGACATCCTGTCTTTCTCGACTTTTATCTTTTAGTAAGTAGCCAAGTAATAAAGCTGCAATTATCGCTAGAACAACTGCGCCGATCCCGCGTTTTACCATTGCATTATCCATAATATTTTCTTCCCTATAAGTTACAATTGTTAGTCACAGCAGATACTACCAGAAAAGAACCAAAAGCGACTACCCTATCTTTCAATTTACCGATGTTTTTTAAAACCCGACAAGCCTCTGCAATATTTTCATAAGGGAAAACACTACCGCTAAGCTGTAAGTCGCTGAGGCATGACTTTAGTTCATCTATTGTTAAACCCCGCGAACCATCAAGCTCTATTATATGCCATTCATCAATATATGGATTAAGAATGGTGACAACCTGAGAAATATCCTTATCCTTTAACATGGAAAATAAAGCATAGGTTTTGCCTGCAACAGGATGCTTTTTTAAATGCTTTGCCAACTCTTTAGCGGCATGAGGGTTATGTGCAACATCAACTAGCCATTCGGGTGATTGCCTGAGGATTTGCAGGCGACCCGCTGCACTCGCCTCTATAAGCCCCTGTTTTATTGCATTATGTGATACTTTAAGAGTAGCTTGCAGAGATTCAATACCTGCTATAACTGTAGAGGCATTATTTAATTGAAACTCTCCTGCCAATGATGGAAAAGGAAGTTGATATTTTTTATTTTTATTTTCCCACAGCCATTCATTTTCTTTTATTTCTCTTCCTTCCCTTTTTTCTTTTTCACTTGCCAATTCTAAAGTTGAGTTATTAAGTTTTTTATAAAAAAAATCTTGATTGAATTGAAGCAAGCTTGCACCAATACGATTAGCTTCTGTTTTAATTGAGTTAGGTGGTTCTGGATCACCACTGATAACAGGAATTTCTTTGCGCATAATACCAGATTTTTCAATGGCTATTTTTTCTCTGTCATCACCCAACCAATCAATATGATCAATATCGATACTGGTAATTATGGCGAGCGAAGCATCCCACAAATTTGCAGCATCAAGCCGCCCACCAAGACCGACTTCGAGGATCGCAACATCAACATTTTTTTGATGAAAAATTAGCATAGCTGCCAGAGTGCCAAACTCAAAATAACTCAAGCTGACCCCTGCCCTTGCCTGATCTATTTGCTGAAAAGCATCGATAATAATTCGATCCGAAGCATTTTTACCCGCAAGTTTGATGCGCTCATTATAATCAATCAAATGGGGAGACGTATAATTACCTGTATTGAAACCCTGCGCTCTATAAATAGCATCCAGCATAGCAACAGATGAGCCTTTTCCATTTGTACCAGCAACGGTAATAATAGGAAATGATGGAGAAAGAAGCTCAAGTCTTGTTGCTACTTGCCTTATGCGATCAAGCCCTAAATCAATCTCGGACGAATGCAGGGTTTCTTGCCAGCGAAGCCAGTCATCTAAAGTGTTTTTCACTTATTATTTCTATATCTATGTCTATGTCTACGGTTTATAAAAAATGCAAAAAACAGGGGGGATGGGTTTATTATTATTTCTTTATTTTCTGACCCCTAGGAGGCTGTCCGAGAACTAAGAATTGACTGCAAATCCCATAAACATCATAATCTGAGCTTATCAAATTCGTTAAATAGAACAACTATTCGCCTCTTTTGATTAGCTCACCTTATAATATTTCTGGAATTTTCGTTTCAATCCGAGTTCTCAGACAGCCTCCTAGACTATTTTTTATCATCACTGCTTTGTATTTTATCTCCAGCCAATTTATCGTCATCGACCTTTTCGTCTGTGTCTTTTATAGGTTGTGGCTTAGGAATCTCATCGGCTTTTTCCATATTTTGTGGGCGTGGTCTGTGGGTGAGAATACAAAGCATATCGGCAATCTCACGACGTAGTTTATGGCGTGAAATGATTCGATCTATAGCACCTTTTTCAATCAAAAACTCACTACGCTGAAATCCTTCGGGAAGTTTCTCACCAACCGTTTGTTCAATAACACGCGGCCCAGCAAAACCAATTAATGCCTTAGGTTCTGCAATAATAGTATCTCCCAGCATAGCAAAACTAGCGGAAACGCCGCCCATAGTTGGGTCGGTTAATACAGAGATAAAGGGCAAGCCAGCTTCTGATAGCTTAGTGAGAGCAGCACTGGTTTTAGCCATTTGCATGAGGGAGAAAAGAGCCTCTTGCATTCTTGCGCCACCACTGGCCGAAAAAACCACATAGGGGACTTTGGCATGAAGACAAGCATTCACACCTTGCACAAACCGTTCTCCAACAACAGACCCCATTGAGCCACCCATAAAGCGGAAATCAAAAGCTGCCGCAACTAAAGGCACACCATGAACCTTGCCTTGTATGACGATGAGTGCATCTTTTTCATCAGTGGTTTTTTGAGACGCTTTAATACGGTCGATATATTTTTTGGTATCTTTAAATTTGAGTATATCAATAGGAGCAATAGTTTCAGCAATTTCTTCTCGACCCTCTTTATCAAGAAAAATATCAAGACGTTTACGACCACCTAATCTTTCATGATGATTACATTTTGGACAAACTTCGAGGTTTCTTTCAAGATCAGCACGATATAAAACAGCACTACAGGCAGGACATTTATGCCAAAGCCCTTCAGGGATAGATTTCTTCTTAAGAGTTGTCGCATCAGTGCGAATTCGTGAAGGAATTAATTTTTCAAACCAGCTCATAGTCATTATTATCCTTATCTATCCTTATTTGTTCTTAGAATTACGTCATCCCTTACATTACTCCTTATACAAACACCTTAATAAAAAGTATAAAAAAAGGGGGGGATGGGTATTGTATCAGCACTCACACACTTAGTTCAATGGCTCAGGATACTGATGCAATTCAATAGTGGGATGTATTTGCAAAAGCGTTAAATAGCCTAGCTCTTCATTATCAACATATGCAGCTCCAGTATCAATATAAAAGAGATTTTCAATATGCAATGGCTTAGCAATAGGTGTATGCCCCATAACTACAAGATCAATACCATCAACTGCAATAGTTTCTTTAGTTAACTGGATATATTTATAACGGTTGCGTGACCACATAATATAATTCTGTATTTCTTCATCAGAATAAATATTTTGAATAATTTCTTCCCAAGAAATTCCCACAGGAACATCTGCGTGAGCAACCCCTATATTACCAGTATTACAGGTAATCTCAAAAACAAGAGGCAATTGTTTCAAGCGTTGATATATTTCATCCTGGGTAGCAGAATCAATGCTTTCCCACCATGCTCCACCGTTGTGCTTTGTCCAGCTACGGTAGATAGATTTATCCTTTCTAGCATTAATCAGCATTGATTCGTGGTTTCCCTTAATAGAGAAAAACCAAGGTTTATCCAAAAACTCTAATACTCGATAAGATTCAGGACCTCGATCTATCAAGTCTCCCACAGAAAAAACACGATCTACTCGAGGATCAAAATCAAGCCTCTCTAGCAAACTTTCCAGAACCGAAAACATACCATGTAAGTCTCCCACAACAAAATCTCGTCCGAGTGAGTTTTTATTAAAGAATTTAAATGGAGGATTTGCCATTAATGAAATATACCACTTATCGTCTGTTTAGATGCCTAGGAGGAAACTATATATACTATACCCCAAGTCAATAAGGCTGAATATATAAGCGATAATTTTAATATTGCTTTATAATTAAATACTAGTACTCTATCAATATTGGTTTGATAGAGTACTAGAATAAGAAGATCATAGGGGATAAAAAAATGGTTACAAGTGAGTATTATAAAAATGTGCAACAACAATAATAAACAGCCTTCTTTCACAGAACTTCCTGCCTATCAAAAGCTATTGGAACATTATACTAAAAAAATAAAAGATATTCATGTCAGACGTTTATTTAGTGTTGATCCACAACGATTTAATACTCTTTCAATAAGATTTCAGGATCTATTACTCGATTTCTCAAAGAATCGCATTACTCAACAAACTATTT
>JALSLM010000053.1 GCA_026988295.1 Thiotrichaceae bacterium | reverse complement strand
GGAAAATCAGGGTAAAGTTCCATCAAGGCATATTGGCTATTACCCACCTCAACAACTAAAACACCATTTTCTGTTAAATGTTCTGCCGCTTCTTGCAGGATTTTTTTAGTAATATCCAAACCATCATTACCAGAACTTAAACCCAGTTCTGGCTCATGGTGAAATTCAGGTGACAATGCCTGCATATCTTCTTGATCTACATAGGGTGGGTTACTTACAATCAGGTCGTACTTTTTGCCTTCAAGATTATCAAAAAGATCAGACTGAATAGCAGTAACACGCTGAGTTGCATCATGTTTCTTAATATTAATATTGGCGACTTGCAAAGCCTCCTCAGAGACATCTGAAAGATCTACCTGAGCATACGGAAATGCATAAGCACAGGAAATACCAATACAGCCACTACCTGTGCATAAATCAAGAACAGTCTCAACATCATCAGCCGCCACCCAAGGTGCAAACTGGTTTTCTACCAATTCGACTATTGGCGAACGCGGAACTAACACACGCTCATCTATATAAAATTGTAGCCCTGCAAACCAGCCTTCTTGAAAGATATAGGCAGCAGGTATTTGCTCATGAATTCTGCGCTGTAAAATACGAACTACATCTTGTTTTTCTGATTTTGTGAGCACTGATGACCAATATGTATTGGGTGTATCCACAGGTAAATGCAATGCTCTAAGAACAAGATATACAGCCTCATCCAGCGGTGATGATAGACCATGACCATAGGTCAAGCCAGCCTCCACAAAGCGACTTGCCCCCCAACGCATAAAATCTGTCAATGTGTTTAATTCTGATATTTCAAATTCTTTTGGATTACTTAATTCTTGCTTGGATATTGACATAGTCATTATGTTTCTTGCACTTAAATTGGATAATCTCTTATTATCCACTATTTAAATTAGTAGGAACAGAGCCCCATGAAAAGAACAACAGGCATATCATCTGCATCATTTATGGATTATCTCAAATCAGGCTCATTATATTGCTTGCCACAACATGCTATCTCACGAATAATTTTTAAATTAACACGTATAAAATCACCTCTTGTACCCAAGGCTATAAGCCTATTTAGTCGTGCCTTTGGGGTGAATCTTAATGAAGCGATTAACCCTGATCCTAAAAGTTATTCAACCTTTAATAAATTTTTTACACGCGCTATAAAATCAGAACTAAGACCTATTGCATCAGCAAAAATTGTTAGCCCTGTCGATGGCACTATTAGTCAATTTGGAAAAATAAAGAATGGCGAACTTGTGCAAGCAAAAGGGGTAACATACAGCCTTGACCAATTACTCGGTGGCAATGAAAAGCGCACCCAGAAATACTTGGAAGGAGAGTTTATCACCATCTACCTATCACCAAAAGATTATCATCGAATTCACATGCCATGCACTGGAAATCTGCTAGAGCAAACACATATACCAGGGCGACTTTTTAGTGTTGCAAAGCATACAGTCAATACGATTAAAGGGATTTTTGCCCGCAATGAACGTGTTATCGCTTCATTTGATACAGAATATGGTTCAATGGCAATGATACTGGTTGGTGCAATTAATGTCGCGGCAATCGAAACGGTATGGGCTGGACTAATTACCCCGCCAAAAGCGGAAACAATAAGCAGTAAAAACTACAAAGCAGCGAATATTACCTTAAATAAAGGAGAAGAAATGGGACGCTTCAATATGGGATCGACCGTAATACTCTTATTCTCAAAAGATGCGCCTAAATTTAGTACACATTTAAATATTGATCAAGCTGTTAAAATGGGCGAAGCTCTTTCTTAAAGAAAACCTGATTAAGGACTGTACAATAATAAAGTTTTCCATTATCACACCCATACCGACGGAGAATATCTTGAAAAAATCAACTACCTCTATTTTTATTACAATAATCATCACTGTCATATTTCAGCTATCAGCCTGTAGCAATGCAAATTTACAAAGTAATCGACTTGATTCGGCAGAAAGCTATATAGAACGCGCCGAACAAATAATTGCTAACTCACCAGGAGAGATCGAAAAAAATCTTGCTGAAGAAAACTTAGGTACAGCCATAGCTTACCTAGAAACAGTCAGAGATAATCGAAAATTTCTCACAAAGGAAGAACGCAAACGCCGTCTTGAATTAAAGCGACGAGCAAAGAATCTTTCTGATTCAATTCGTAGACAAAAACAGTGAAAACCATATAACAATATGATTTTAAATATATTAACAATATTCTGTAGCTTGCGAGTGAGGTACAAAGTCAAACTCACAAAGCCTTTCAGGTTTCACAAACTACAGTATTGCAGATTAAGTTAGATTATTGAGCGTAGCGAAACAACGCAAGCCATAGATTCTAATTAAATCCTGTGGGTTACACTGCCTCGCAATGCTCGGCAAGCTAAAAATAATTGGACTTGATCAGGTTTTCCTTAAGGAAAACCTGATCAAGTCGATTAGAATTTAGTGCAGAAATTCTAACTTTTAACTAATTTCCCAACCGTTAAACCCTGCACTAATATTGAGAATATTACAATAACATAGGTTATAAGCAACAAAGCTTCACGGTGTTCACCCTCTGGCAGAGTAAGCACTAAAGCAATTGATATTCCACCACGTAAGCCACCCCATGTAAGTATTCTTATAATTTTAGGGGTGAAGCTATTGCGTAATCTCATTATTGAAACTGGAATCCCCACTGAAATAAAACGAATAAGCAATACCACAGGGATCATTATCAAACCAGCTATTAAATATTCTGTATTAAACGTCAATACCAGCACTTCTAAACCAATTAATACAAACAACATGGCATTAAGAATCTCATCAATAAGCTCCCAGAAGTTATCTAGATGTTCACGGGTTTTATCTGACATAGCATACTTTCTGCCTTTATTGCCTATAATCAAACCAGACACGACAATGGCAATTGGCCCTGATACATGCAACGCACTTGCTAACGCATACCCACCAAAAACTAGGGCTAGAGTTAATAAAATCTCTACTTGGTAATTATCAATGCTTGCCAACATTCTGAAGGCTATATAGCCAATAATAAAACCAAATATTGTGCCACCTATGGCTTCTTGCCCGAATAACATGGCTATACCTAAAGCATCTAGGCTTTCTCCACTATGCCCATGCCCGCCACCTACAAAACTAAGAAGCACCAGAAAAACAACAACGGCAACACCATCATTGAATAGTGATTCACCTGCTATTTTAGTTTCTAATGATTTAGATGCACCAACTGTTTTTAATATACCCAAAACTGCAATAGGGTCTGTTGGAGAGATTAATGAACCAAATAATAAACAATATATCAAGGGTATATCCAAACCAAGTAAGCCGAATATTCCATAAGATGCAAAACCAACCATAAAGGTAGAGGAAATCACACCCACACTGGCAAGTATCGCTACAACCCATTTTTGCTTAACTAGCTCTTCAAGATGCACATGCAGTGCCCCTGCAAATAATAAAGCACTTAACATACCCTGCATAAGGGCTTCGTTAAAATCGATACCTTTCAGCAGTAGTTTTGCCTGATCTACCAAAACAGGGAAACCAAACTTTCCTGCAAGTACGATAACTAGGGACATCAACAATGCAATTGCTAATAAACCAATAGTATTGGGGATTTTTAAAAAACGATAGTTGATATAACTAAATAGTGCAGCCAGTGAAATCAAAATGGCGATTGTGTCAATGATGCTCATG
>JALSLM010000052.1 GCA_026988295.1 Thiotrichaceae bacterium | reverse complement strand
TACCAAACAATCAATGGCTAAATAATATTAGTTTATTAGTCGGCAGTGAGCGAATTAAAGCACTGCTACTAGATCACTACCCTGACTTTCAAGGCAACCTATTTGTGACACAAGACCCCAGCGATGAAGCAATTTATCAGCGGCTATTGCATCATTTTTCAGCAAAGCACACAAAAAAGGCAAAAAAGGGGGGGGGATGGGTATAAGCATAGTAATTAATGGATTTAATACCCCTGTACAACTGGAACATGGTTTACACTTCCAATAATTCTATCACGTTATTTTCTACTTTTTTTATTCTTTTCCTGCCCTTCGCCTTCAGCGTCAGTTTCGTAAAATGTGAACTGATGCTGAAGGTGAAGGGTAGGAAAAGAATAGGCATCTGCTCTGAGCCAGAAAGTGATGTTCTCATTGCTTATCCTTTCTTCTTATGCCACTGCGTAGCACGTTCTAGTTTCATTTTTTCCACCTTAATAATGCCTAGGCTATAAAATCCATAGCGAACCTCCCAGACATCATTATCAATTTCTTCTAAGCTGATTTGCTCTTTGCTTAGTACCTGTGAAATATAGATATGATGATTTCGCCACTTTATTTCTCCGCCTCTTTTGACAGTACGTACGTCTAATCCTTCATCATAAGTGATAGGCTGTATTTTCTCTGGATAGAGGTGTGTTGATGGCTCATAAAACTCATCAGGACAGCGCCTGTCTAAGGATTCATGTGAGCGTTCATGATTATATTCATGAATAAAATCATCAAATTTCTTTTGTTGAGAGGCTTCGTTGTGGGCAGCAGGTTTCGTTGTTTCTGCTTTAAGTGTTTTGTGCATTCTTTCATGGCGACCATTCTGTTGCGGGTGCCCTAGTTTAATTCTTTCTGGTCGAATACCTAGAAGGCTGTTCGAGAACTAAGAATTGACTGCAAATCCCATAAACATCATAATCTGAGCTTATCAAATTCGTTAAATAGAGCAACTATTCGCCTCTTTTGATAAACTCACCTTATAATATTTCTGAAATTTTCGTTTCAATCCGAGTTCTCGGACAGCCTCCTAGTTGTATCCACCACTTAGAAAGTCTGCTGATGCCACCTGCGGCTATAGAGGCAAAGGGTGTACCGTTATCTGAACGAATAGCCTCAGGTAGACCATATTCTCTAAATGTTTGTTCCATCCAGTTTCTAGCATCATCATAACTCGTACTTTGTAGTGCCTGACAGCGAAGTAGAAAACGGGAATGACTATCAGTAATCGTTAGTGGGTAACACATATTCCCGTTGCCTAGTTTAAACTGCCCTTTGTAATCTACACCCCATACCTGATTGCTATTTTTGATTTCTTCAAAGGCCTGTTCATTAGCTGGGACGCTCCAACGCTTTCGTCTTTTTTTAACCAGCCCTGCGCGCTTGAGTATTTCACCTGCTGTGCTATCGGCGGGTAAGTGTAAGCTTGGATCATGTTTGATTAAATTATCGAGTACCTTCTTTGGCCCCCAGTAGGGGTGTTGTAACTTTTTGTTGATGATGAGCTGACAGATGTCTTCTGCTGTTTTGTTGGGTATATTTTGTGGGGCGCGACTTTTATCGATCAGGTTATTTTCCCCACCACTTATAAACCGTTTCACCCATTTGTAACCTGTTGGTCTTGATATGCCGTACTGGTGACATAAATACACAAAGCTGGGATAGTTTTTTCCTAAATATTCATTTATAAACTGTTTTCTTAGTTCCACAATATCGTCCTGTTTCCAAGGCATAGTTATTTCCTCCTATGCATAGTTTAATGATAATGTGTAAATCATGTCCCCGGTTTAATTTGTAAAGGATGTGTCCGGTTTGTACAGGGGATGGGTATTTACAAATTTGTCTTGCGGACGAGCTATAAATCAGGCTTTAAAAAAAATACTTCTGTGTTACATTAGGGAAAACCTAACTATAAGTTGAATCCATGCCTAATACTGAAAATATAAATATACAATCAAACGAAGTTCTTTTAACACCCCTTGAGATGAATACCTTATTGCCACTTTCAAAAGAAAATGAGCGATCTGTGCTTGCCCATCGAAAAATCTTACAAGATATTTTAAGCGGAAAGGATAAGCGTTTATTTGTCGTTGTTGGTCCTTGCTCTATCCATGATACTAAAGCGGCTAAAGACTATGCTATGCGCCTCAAAAAACTTGCTGATGAGGTTTCTGATAAGCTCTTTATTGTGATGCGGGTTTATTTTGAAAAGCCACGAACTACTACAGGATGGAAAGGTTTAATTAATGATCCACATCTGAATGGCTCTTTTGATATTGTCGATGGCTTAAAACAGGCACGTCAACTTATGATTGATTTGGTGGAAACTGGTTTGCCTATTGCAACTGAGGCACTTGACCCAATAAGCCCTCAATATCTTGCTGATTTGGTGAGCTGGAGTGCTATTGGTGCGCGTACCACTGAGTCACAGACTCATCGTGAAATGGCAAGTGGATTGTCATCACCTGTTGGTTTTAAAAATGGCACTGATGGTAGCTTGCAAGTAGCAATTGATGCTCTACAGGCTGTTTCTAGTCCACATCGTTTTTTAGGAATCAACCGTCAGGGGCAAGTCGCTATTGTGCGCACTAAAGGAAATCAGTTTGGTCATGTGGTATTACGTGGCGGTGGTGGAAAGCCCAATTATGATATTAATACGATTGGAAAATGTGAGAAAAAATTAATAAATAAGCAACTTTCACCTAATATAGTGATTGATTGTAGCCATGAGAATTCAAATAAAAAACCTGAAAATCAGGAGATGGTTTTTAAGTATTGTATTGATCAACGCCTTCAAGGCAATACCAGCATTGTTGGAATGATGGTAGAAAGTAATTTAAATTGGGGTAATCAGAAAATACCTAAAGATTTATCTGATTTAGAATATGGCGTTTCAGTCACTGATGCTTGTATAGATTGGGAAACAACAGAACGGATTATACTAGAAGCAGCTAAACAGCTTAGGAACTAAGATTAAACAGTTTAATTTAATAAGCCAATAAATTTTCAGACATAAAAATACCCGATCATATCGGGTATTTTGTACAAACTAGTATGTATTAAAATGCAACTTAACTAGCCGTAACTGCTACCTTTAATTTAGCAATTGCATTACTTTCAATCTGGCGAATACGTTCTGCTGAGACTTGATAGCTATCTGCAAGCTCTTGTAATGTTGCTTTCTTATCGGTCAACCAGCGTTTTGCTAGTATGTCTTTACTACGCTCGTCTAGTGTCTCCAAAGCTTTTTTGAATAAGCCTTGAGTATGGTCTTGCCAATCTGCACTTTCGGTTAACTCTGATGGGTCTGTGACTAGCTCTGATTCTAAATATTGACTTGGATGAAATGCACTTTCATCATCTTCTTGCCCAGGAGATAAATCAAAACCAATGTCTTGCCCTGACATGCGTTTTTCCATTTCAAGCACGTCTTTGCTGGTTACACCTAGATCACTGGCAATGTCTTTGACTTCTGCCTCATTCATCCACGCTAATCTCTTCTTTTTGCTTCTTAGATTGAAGAAAAGTTTGCGTTGTGCTTTGGTTGTAGCAACTTTTACGATTTTCCAGTTTTTTAGTATGAACTCATGGATCTCGGCACGAATCCAGTGGACAGCAAAGGAGACTAAGCGAACATTGACGCTAGGGTCAAAGCGTTTAACTGCTTTCATTAAACCTACATTACCTTCTTGAACTAAATCAGCTAGAGGTAAGCCATAACCGCTATAACCACGTGCAACTTTAATGACAAAACGAAGATTATGCATGATGAGTTTACGTGCCGCTTCAAGATCACCGTGTTCACGTAATTGTACCGCTAAGGCTTGCTCATCTGCTTTTGGCAAAACAGGTATTTCACGTACTGACTGCATGTAACTATCTAAACTTCCAGAAAGAACAGGCATTGTCATTTCACGAACTGCTATTGTATTTGTCATATATTCTCCATAAGTTCTAAAACTTGGGTGCTATATTAGCACTCTTCATCTTTGAGTGCTAATTCCCTAAAAAGTTTCAGATAATAGGTCAAACTTATTCAGGCATCATTCAGATAAAGCTAATAAAAAACAAAAAACGATTTTAAATACAATCATTTATAAATTTTACTCTATTTATAAGAGCATGGAATATACCTATAAATATTCAACGAATAATACATTATTAGCAATAATCCTTCGTTAAAGTTTCGTAATATATGTGCTTCTTTCTTGTATCAGTACCCATTAGAACGATGCAAGCGCCTCTTTTGCAGCAAGCAATGTATCCTTTATATCTTGCTCACTATGTGCGCAAGATAAGAAACCCGCTTCATAAGCAGAGGGAGCTAGATTAATACCTGAATTTAGCATTTGATGAAAGAAACTATTGAAACGCTCGATATTACATTCTGAAACCTGTGCGAAATTCTCAATCTTATTTTCTTCACTAAAGAATAAACCAAACATGCCTCCTACTTGATTACTAGTCATTGGGATTTCTGCTACTTTAGCCTCTGAAATCATACCCAATACAAATGTTTTTGTTTTTTCTGTCAAATCTTCATAGAAGTTATCGCGGGAGATTATTTCAAGCATGGTTAAGCCAGCTGTCATTGCCAACGGGTTTCCAGAAAGAGTTCCAGCCTGATAGACAGGCCCTAATGGAGAAAGTTTTTGCATAATATCTTTACGACCACCAAAAGCAGCGGCGGGCATTCCACCACCAATGATTTTACCCAAGGTAGTTAGGTCAGGTTTGATATTATAAACCGCTTGTGCGCCTCCGAGAGCCACCCGAAATCCTGTCATAACTTCATCAAAAATCAGCAAGGCACCCGATTCATCACAAACTTCGCGTAATGTCTCTAAAAACCCTGCTACAGGTGGAATACAATTCATATTGCCAGCAACAGGCTCAACAATAATACAGGCAATCTTATCACCTTGTTTAGCAAATAAATCACGAACCTGTTGTGGGTTATTATAATCTAGCGTGATGGTATGTTTTGCTAAATCAGCTGGGACTCCGGGCGAACTTGGCTCTCCAAAGGTCAACATGCCTGAACCTGCCTTCACTAATAGTGAGTCTCCATGCCCATGATAACCTCCTTCAAACTTAACGATGTCATCACGACCTGTAAAGCCTCGCGCTAAGCGGATTGCTGACATTGTGGCTTCTGTGCCTGAGCTTACCATGCGTACCATTTCAATGGATGGCATTAATTCACAGATCTTCTGTGAAATAGTGATTTCAATTTCAGTGGGTGCTCCATAACTCAACCCCTTATCTGCTGCCTGTTTAACGGCGGTAAGCACTTCAGGATTAGCATGACCTGCTATCATTGGACCCCATGAACCTACATAGTCAATATAACGCTTACCGTCTACATCATAAAGATAAGCCCCTTCGGCATGTTCAATAAAAATTGGTGTCCCACCAACACTTTTAAATGCTCTAACAGGAGAATTGACACCACCTGGGATTGTTTTTTGGGCTTGTTCAAATAGTGTTTCTGACTTTGTCATATTGGTTCTTTTCCTTAAAATATTCTTAACCCGTGAGCCCAATACGGATAGCTTATTCACTGTGCCGTAGTGGTCTCACGGATTCAAGAATATGTAAAAAAAGGGGGGGGGGATGGGTATCATAGAATAAGATACCCATCCCCCCCTGTTTTTGCTACTTTTTAACCGTTATCTTCTTTTCCTGCTGGGCTAGTATATTGATCATTCAAAGATTGTACATAGTTATCAATATCACTGCGTATTGCATCCAGTTTTTTGCGTACTGAGCCCCCCCACCCTGATGGGGTGCTGCTAAAGATGCTACGCCACCAGCGTGTACTTTTCCTAAAAGCATTTGCTATATTGCCAAAACTATCTTCTGTGTTTAATTTTTTGGCCATACTATTGGCTAGCTTGCTACGAATAAACTGATGTAATAAATAGATCAGGAGTAGCATAAACGCACCACCAACCATACCGATTAGTGGGTTTGCCTGCACACTTGAAATAATAAAATCTGAGAAACCTGTCATAAACGCCAAAATGACAGCACCAATAATGAGAGGCAAGATAAGCACTAAATCAGTAATAATGACTCTCTTTTTCCAACGTTTCATTGCTACTTGAAGTTGCGGAATGGCTTGTTGTTCAATTTGGTTTGATAAGGATTCAAGACTACCAATAATACGATACACACGATCTATATCTATATCTTTCATGCGTTTAGTTATTTCAGCATAATCTACTTCTCTCTTCTTAAGATAACGCTCCCAAACAGCTTCATCTTCAACGGGTGTTGCAGCAGCCTCATTAAAGATGACATAAAAACGCCCTGCATTTAAGCCACTTTGGACCAATGATTTATGCCAAGCAGCGACTATTTCCTCCATATTATCTTCTTTTGCTGAAGTATCTATTTGATTGAGAATAAAGAGGAATTTACTACTATCATTACGTCGTTGTGAACCCTTAACAAGATGCTCTAGGGTATCTTGCATGGCTCCTGGCTCAGGATGCCTGGCATCAAATAAAACCAATACTAAATCAGACAGATCAATAATATGATCAGTTATTTTCAGAGTTGCTTTACGTTGTTCATCGGCATCGAAGCCAGGGGAATCTATGAGTATTTTCCCACGAAGTTGCTCACTCGGTACGGCTTTCATCTGCAAATAACTGTCGATTCGATCACCTTCACCCTCGGACACATCTTCAATATCTTTACTTATTTGATAGAAGGGAAAGCGGGGATCACCATCAAGTGCGATACCTGGAAGGGTTCTTACATCTGCATCAGAATCACCACTGTAAGTTAATACAGTAAAGCGATCATCAACGGCTTGGTTGCCAGTATCCTGCACATCAAGCCCTAAATAAGAATTGATGAAACTTGATTTACCTGCCGAGAATGTTCCTAAAACTGAAACTAATGGCCACCATGATATTTGGGTGGCGTAAGATTCGTCATTTTGCAATAAGCCCAATTCTCTTGAAATATCATCAAGCTTTCTAAAGCGCCCCACAACGGAGACTAACATAGGACTTTCTCGATCTAGGTGCTTTTGCAATCGCTCTAAACGATTATGCATTCTTTTAACAGGGTTCATACATTCCTCTTTAAATTATACTTGCATCAGCAGTATAGTTCAGTTTATCCAGAATTGGAAAAAATTACCCTGAAAAGAAAAAAATCGAGTACTGCTATGGAACAATTATGATTATTGCCCACTGTCATAGTCTAATACCAAGCCCTATATTTAAACCTACTCAAGCTATAAAATGTTCTTCATAAGCCCTATTCTCCAATACTTGCAAGATTCAGCCTACTTATTACTTTTGAGTAATGATTTTACCAGGAATACCTAAAAGTGGATTAGCCACAGAGCTTTGATCATTTGATTCTACTGTAACTCCAGCAGGATTTTGCGGTACAACGGGTACAGTATATAGATCAGGTGTAGGTAAAAGAGGCACGGGAACAGGCAGACTACCTGACCCTGCCCCATTGTAGCCTAGAGGCTGCTGGGCAGGAATAGCAAAATAAGATGGCGGTAATGGCCTTGCTGAACCTTGGAATGGTAAGGTTTGGTCATTTTTCCAAGGGAGGAAATTATTCATAAAGCTCAAAGGTGTGGAAATATTTTTATTTAAACTCCACATATCTTGCTGCATATGATTAGTTGAAGCCGCCATATCATAGGTAGCTGAACGTAAACCACTTATACTCTTAACCATCTCAACTGTATTTTCTGTCATACTTCCAACATTAGTAGACATCGTACCAACACTTGCAGACATCGAGTGTGTGGAGACCGCCAAAGAATCCATTTTACCAGACATGTGTCCCATCGTTCCTGAGATAGAACCCATATTTCTATCAATAGAATTGCTCATATGACTGATAGTATCAGCCATACGATTGACATCAGAGGTAAGCGAGAAAATCAGATAAAAGCCAAATGAAGCAAGAATAATGAAAGCAATCATTGCTGGATATACCAGTATTTGCAAGCGTCGAGTCGTTGCGTCTGCTTTTTTTTCAAATTCCAGTAGCTCACTTTCAAGCTCCAGAATATAATCTCGGTGCAAATCACTTTTTGCCATAAATAACTCCTACCCCATATTACTTAATTTGTTACTACTTTTTTTGGGACATAACTTTTTGATGAATTGTTGCAGCTCTATCTGGATAGAATAAACCAATAAAGCCAACCATATTTGCAACTTTGTCTGAATGCCCCTTTTCTATCATTGGTAGTGCAATCTCAGAATATAGTTCAGCTGCTTTTTTAGGGTAGCCTTGTTTCCAATAGACATTCCCTAGCTCCCCTTTATATTCCAATTTAGTTGGATTTAGCTTAATTAGTTGTAAGTATAATTCTACAGCTTCATCAAAACCATTATTCCAATATGCTTCTCTTGCCATAAGAAGTATTTCTGCTGTGCTCTCAGTTTGAGCTAAGTCACTGCTATCATTTAATAATGCTTGATTACTTACACCTTGTGACCCTTCTTTATTAAGAGAATTTGCTGGTACTTGTGTGTCTTTAGTTGTTTGAGCACTATTTTTTGACTTTTCTGCAAGATCTTTACTTGGCAATTTTACGCTAGCTACTGGTACAAGTACCTTGTTATGATTATCAGTAGCAACATCAGCAACCGCAACTTTTGTACTAGTTAGATTAGCTTCAGAAGCACTTGTCGCTGTAGAATTATGGTTAGCATTAGCACCAATAGTCCTTGGCTCTTTTATATGCTCAAGCTTTTTTGAAGTTTGCTCTGATGCAACTTCATGCGAAATTGTGACCTCGCCCTCAGTTTTGTGCTTACCCTTATTTGCAGGATTTAGTGACAATAATATTGCAATTGCACCCAATACCCAAATTGCAACAATCGGATGCCCCGTTAACCATTTAAAAATATTCATTAATATTCCCTCTTATTTTCTCTTTACTCTATACCTGAATTTGTGAGGACAATGCCGGATATGAGGGATAAGGTATTGGTTTCACAGTGGAATTTAAAAATCTTAACTTCACCCATAGGTTAAGTGGGTATTTTTTAAACCGCTGTGGAATCAATAACTTGTTCATCATGCCGCAGTAGCCTCTCGGATTAGGGTATGTAGTATCTCATGAAATCAAGTTTATTGTGATGTCTATTAATACAATAACTGACCTAGCTCTTCAATTTCTGCCGCAGCTTTGGATTTTGGATCTAATTCAAATACTGCCATCCCTTCACTGAAGGAACGTCTATATGCAGTTCGTTGATATAACCTGCTCTCTAACATTTTCAAACCATCAAGTGTGCTAAGTGCTTCAAATGCATCATCGGTTTCTCTGACAGCTCGGTGTGTGTCGGAACGATTCATAAAGCCCAATATTTCGGCTTTTTTACCTTTTTTTCTGACATTTTCGATCAACTTTAAAAAGCGCTGTGTTGACCAAACATCCGCTTGACTCGGAGCTACAGGAATTAAAATACGGTCAGCTTTTTCTATTGCAGTATTCATCGCTTTGCTATCTGAAATACCAATATCAATTATTACTTCGGTATGTTTACCTTCATCAGAAAGCTCTTTAACATCATTTGATGGCACAATAGTTGGAACATGCCCATCTTCTGTTCTGATTTCTAAAGCATCTGTTATGGTAGCCTGAGGATCTAGATCATAAACAGACACATGGACATTTCGCCTAGTTGCGACCCATATTGACAGATTAAAAGCAACAGTACTTTTACCTGTTCCACCCTTCATATTACCCACTACTGTTATCATTATTTATGCCCGTTTTTGACTAAATATAAACTATATTAACGCATAATTATATTATTTATTCTTCTTTTGTGGTACCCACTGAACTTGGAGCAATTGCATTGAACTTTGGTGACTGAGGTTGATGAAAGTTAGCTTGATACACTGGTAATGGTATATAACGATACATCTGTATTTGAGGAGCTGCTCTCAATTGCCTTGGATTAGCTCTAAATTGTGGCATTACTTGTTGTTGTGGATACAGACTATGATTAAGCCGTGGCATTTGCGGCATTATCCCAGCTACTGGCGGATTCACAGTAGCCGAAGGAGTTATTGCTGGCATTAAAGGAATGACAGGTTGTGGATGATTTATTGGAGCATTGATAGTCCGCAAAGATTTGCTTTGTTGTGATTTATTTAAGACTGCTGCATTTCTCGGATAACTACTAATCACATTTTTCTTGATGCCTTTATTAACCGGTTTAAGTGCAATTGGTGGCGCAATATTAAGCTTCGGAATAACTTGCATTACATCTGGCATCTTTGGAGCAACAGGTGCTAATGCAGTTTGAGGCTGCTGAAGAGCAGTCATAGTATTTTCAGCTTGAGAGTTTATCAGACCAAAAGGACCTGGCGGAGGGAGAGGTGCTTCCTGTGAATTTTCTAGCGAAGCTTTCCCTGTTACTTTTACAGCATCAGCAACTCCATTACCTGTTATTAAAATCATAGCTGAGGCAAGCGCTGTTGCAACAACCACATGAAGTGAATAATTATTGAGTAAGCTATTCATTATTAGTTCTCTCTATTTCTATATATCCTTTTTTAAACGTATACCTCTACGCTTAGTGGGATTTGTTTTAGGTTTAGCTTTGCCAGTATCATCAGCAGACTCAGCAGTTTTTGACTTAGTCGATGTTTTAGTAGCTTTTGGCTTAGCTATTGTAGTTTCTGCTTTTTTTGCCGCTCTTGGCTTAGCGGTGGTTTTTGCTTTTGGCTTGGCTTTTGGCTTAGTGGTAGCTTTTGCTTTTGTTGCTATTTTTGACTTAGTCGTTGTTTTTTTAGGCTTTTGGGTAGAAGTGAAAGAATCTGAACTTTCTTCCGAAGCCTTTGTAGCTGATTTTGTATCAGTTGTTTTTTTCGTTCTCTTCTTTGGAGGACTCGGAACCCATTCATCATCTTTTTGTGTCTTAGGAGTTCTTTTTTTAGGAGGACTAGGAACCCACTCATCATCACTTTTCGCACTCATTTTCTTTGCTGGACTTGGAGTCCAGTCATCGTCATCATTACCTTTATTTCGACCTAGAATCAAAGCAAATAAAGCTTTGATAGCTGAGAACAAAAGACCCAAAATAGTGCCAACAATACCGAATACAGTTAAAAAGACATCTTTTATCTTATCAAAGAAACCACCTTCATAAGCCGTATTAGTACTTGTTGATTCCTGTGAAGAAGAAGTAGACTCATATTCAGGGGGTAAAACTGAGTTACCATCATCGTCAGTACTAAGTGATTTAGCTGCACTAATACAACCTAAAGGAACGACTAACAAAGTAAGCAGTGTTGACAGCAATCCCCCAAACACCAATGAGACAGCCATACCTTTAAAAATGGGGTCAGTAATAATAACTAAAGAACCACCAATCAATGCAAATGCTGTAATTGCAATGGGTCGTGTTCTTGCTTCACACGAATATATAGCTGCATCAATTACACTCATACCTTCATTTCTTACGGCATTTCTTGTGAAGTCAATGAGCAGTATCGAGTTTCTCACCACAATTCCTGCCAACGCTATAAACCCAATCATAGAGGTTGCAGTAAAATCTGCCCCCCATATCCAATGACCTGGAATAATACCTATAAGTGTCAGAGGTATTGGTGCAATTGCTATTGCTGGTAATACAAAATTACCAAACAATCCTACTATCAACATATAAATCAGAATTAAGGCAGCCATAAACGCGATACCCATATCGCGGAATGTTTCAAATGTTACTGTCCATTCACCACCCCATTCAAAGTTGGTTTTATTCGCGTTTTCTTCTCGACCAAACCAACTACCACCAGTCACGATTGCTCCATCAGGTGCTACATAACCTTTACCATCATTAGCAGCAGCCAATATATCTTGAACTTGGAACATACCATAAACTGGGGCAGCTAAATTGCCAACAGTCTCTCCTGTAACAAATTCAACCGCACGTAAGTCTTTATGATATATAGGCTTATCTGCTTTTTCTGTTACAAAGTATCCTAGCTCAGATAATGGTAATGTTTTACCCATACGGTTAGTTACTGGTAGCTGAATCAGTCTATTAATATGAGAACGAGCACTTAAAGGGATCTGCATGATAATAGGTGTTGGATTGATTAAGGCGTTTCTTTTAATATCACCCAAAACAAAGCCACCCATTGCCATTTCTAAAGTAGAATTTATATCTTCAACAGAAATTCCGTTTCGTTGAGCCTTTGCCGCATCAACTTGAAAACGTAAAACATCGTGAGGTTCTTCCAAGAAGTTATCAACATCAGCTAAATTTGGAGCTTCTTCAAAAATCTTTGTTATATCTTTAGCTACCTGCCTTCTTGTTTCTGCACTCGGTCCATATATTTCAGCAACCACCGATTGCAGAACTGGCGGTCCAGGTGGCATTTCAACAACCTGTATTCTAACCCCTAATTCTTTTGCTAATGGTGTTAGCATTTCACGCGCTTCATCAGCAATTTCATGACTTGATCTATCTCGATCATGTTTATCCGTTAATTGGATTTGTACATCACCTTGCCACGGCTTTTTGCGTAAATAATAATGTCGAACTAAGCCATTAAAGTTAAAGGGCGAAGCTGTGCCGACATAAGTTTGAATCGCTGTTACTTCATCAACAGCTTGCATTTTTGTTGCTATTTTATTTATTAAATTTGCCGTAAGCGGCAAAGCAGTACCTTCAGGGAAATTAACAACAATATTAAATTCAGGTTTGTTATCCAAAGGCAACATTTTTACTTTTACACCTTTGGTATAAAACAAAACAAGTGTTAACAGCAATACGCCCACTAGCGTATAAAGTAAAAGATGCCCTTTCTTTCTATCTTGAACAAGTGGAATAATTATCTTTTTAAAGAATCTTTTGAGCATTGCTGCTTGACGGTGCTCTTTCTCTTCCATTTGCTCCAGTTTATCCAAACTAGGCTTTAATTTATTTGTGAGCCAAGGGGTAAAAGCAAAGGCAGCAAAAAGAGAAAATAGCATTGCTACCGAACCCAATACTGGAATTGGGGACATATAAGGCCCCATCATGCCACTTACAAAGCCCATAGGTAGCAGTGCTGCAATAACTGTAAAGGTTGCCAAAATAGTAGGATTACCTACTTCTCGAACAGCATCAACTGCTACATCAACATCTAAACTACCTGCCAATAACCAGCGTCTATAAATATTTTCAACTACAACTATGGCATCATCAACGAGTATACCAATCGAGAAGATTAACGCGAACAAGCTAACCCTATCAATGGTTAGACCTAGAATCCATGCTGAAAAAACTGTTACCGTGATTACCACAGGTATAATAATAAAGGTAACTAGAGAGGCTCTCCAACCAAGAAATAGTAGCACTAAAACAGTTACCATCAAGGTAGCTTCACCAAGCTTAAACAGTAATTCATTAACTTTCGCCTTGGCAGACTCACCATAGTTTCGAGTTATTGCCACCTGCACATTATCTGGAATTATACGCCCCTTAAAATGCTCAACTCTCTCTAAAACAGCTTCAGCAACATCTACACCATTAGTGCCATGCTTTTTTGCAATAGCAATAGTGACTGCTGGCGCACCATCTGCCTGCTCTGCATCTTCTTTGACACCCGCTTTCCCAGTGTAATAGCCCACGATTTTAGTGGCTTCACTCGGTCCTTCTGAAACTGTCGCAATGTCGCGAACATAAACAGGGCGACCATCAACCACAGCCACCATCAAGCGTTTAACATCATCAGAAGATTTTAAGAAAGAACCCGTTATAACCTTAATAAACCGATCACCAGGCTCCACTGACCCAGCATCACGTTCTGAGTTTGCCATACGAATCGCGTTAGCAACCTGTGCCAATGACACCCCATAGGTTGCCAATCGCTCAGGCAATACTTCAACTCGTAGCTGATCAGTTCGACCATCAACAATAAAACTCTGACTTGCATTAGGTACTTCACGAAGCTTTTGTAGCAAATCGAGTGCAACTAATTTTAAAGAAGCGTCATCAACATTATTTGACCATAAGGTAATAGAAACTACAGGAACATCATCGACGCCAACAGGCTTAACCAAAAAACCTGCTATACCTTGCGGCATCCTATTTTTATTTGATGTTATCTTGTCATTCAATTTGACAATGGATGATTCAAAATTTTCACCCACTTTAAATTGAACAGTGATTAATGCCTGACCACGAGAAGAGGCAGAATATACATGTTTCACCCCCGTAATTTCAGACATAATGGCTTCAAGCGGTCTTGCCACCTGACTTTCAACTTCTGAAGCCGTAGCTCCTGGGTAGCTGACAAAAATATCCACCATCGGAACAGATATTTGAGGGTCTTCTTGTCGAGGAGTTACCTGCATCCCTAACAAACCCAAAGCTAAAAAGGCTATTAATAACAACAATGCAAGAGGAGATGTAATAAACATCTTTGCCATTCCACCTGCAATACCAAGGTTATTTACTTTTTTATTATCATTATTGTTTTCTAGCGGAGTTTTTTTATCATTCATGGGGAAAATCTTCTAATAATTAATCAATAACAGAATTACTTATGTTTATAAAACATCAAGACCCTGGATACCAACCTGAAGAAGCCCCCGTCGGAGGATTATTAATTACTTTCTCACCTGCTTTCAAACCTGATACAACTGCAACGATACCATTTCCTTGAGAAGCACCCAAACGCACTAAACGCAATGATGATGTTTTTGCTGTCTCATCCGCAACCAATACGGTAGGAAGACTACGCCCCTCAATTAATGCTGTTCGAGGGATAGTAATTACGGTACTACTACCAGACATTGAGTCAGGGAGGAATATTTCAGCGTACATACCAGGCGAAGCTAATATACCAACTGGCAAATCAAATTTAACAACAACTGTATGCCTAGAAGGATCAGCAACAGGATAAATTTGTGAAACACGTGCAATAGCTTTATTGATGCTACCAATACGCACAGGAACATCCATTCCTTTTTTTAAGCTAGAAACCAACATGGAGGGAACATCAGCCTTCAAGCGCAAATATTTTATAAAACCATATTTCATTAATGGCATACCAGGCTGAACGGCATCTCCTATTTCAACCATTTTTGCCATTATAATGCCTTCAAATGGAGCAATAGAGACAGTATCTTTAAGCTTAGTATCAAGTTCATTTAATTGAGACCAAATAGTCATCAACTGACTTTCAGCTTGCCTAACACCAGTTGCACTATTTAAGAGATCAGAATAGCGGTTATAATCTGTATCACTATCACCCATCATTTCATAAAATGGACGAGTCATATAGATATCCATCATAGAGGGTACTCCCATACCAGGCATCGCAGTAATATCTTTACTACGAGGAGAAACAACCTCACGTTGGTATTGTGCCTGAGAGTTTTTGAGGTTTGCTTGAGCCGCAGTTATTTGAGACCAAAGAGTATTTTTCTTTGCAAGCAACTGGGAATCATCAATCTTGGCGAGAGTATCACCTTTTTTAAACATGGAACCAACTTCACCCATTAAAGATACAACTTTACCTGGCATTTGAGCAGTAATAGTAACTTCTTTATACGGGATAACCGTGCTACCCAAAACAGTTTGAGAGCTAGATGCCGAACTACGAACTGTAACTATTTCAGCAGCATGTGATAATTGAGGTGAAGCAAAGCCCAATGTCATTATCAGACACGATTTCATAACAAAAATTTTTACATGTTTGTTTTTTAACATTATTTTACATTCCTTTTATCCACATCGACTCCATTGTTTTAACAAACGTAGAATGGTTGGAGTACCACCCGATATTGTAATTACAGATTAGCAAAATACTAATCAAAATTATTAAACATGAAAGCAGTATTTATATTATTATTAGGCGTAAAAATGAAAGTTTTCTACCCAAATCGCCACATACTGCATAACCTAGCTACTCTGACTATAGCTTTTTAAAAGCTGAAATTCCAGTTTAAACCTTAGCTAAGTCACAATAAATAATCCACTATCTACTTGGGAACCTCTGATCCAGTCCAATTATTATTTAGCTTCGTGAAAAATAGTGACAGGTTTCTCTGCACCAAATTCTAATCGATCCAATCAGCTTTTCCGCAGTAGCTCTCTATTCTCGGACAACCTCCTAAAAGGTTGCCTAAGACCTGAATCCGTGAGATCACTACGGCACAGGACGCAAGCTATTGATTCATCACGGGTTTAAAAATACCCGCTTAACCTACGGGTGAAGCTAAGATTTTTTAAATCCCGTGCTAAACCAATATCTTACGCTCTGTTATCCGCATTGACCTCACGGATTCAGGTAAGAGCTAATCTTATAAAGTGACAAATATCACAGAATAAGTACAATTTTTTATGTTCTAATAACAACTGCATTCAAAAAAGCTCATTATTTAACCACTACAGGAGAAGAATAAATGGCAATCTCTCTGCAAGCCACTCTAGCAGTTACCTGCTTAAGCACCTTAGTCGGATGTTCTGCAAACAATAATTTTGCACTCAGTGAAAATCAAGCCAGTGCTAATCGTGCTTATACGGAAAAATTACAACAACATGATCGAGATCGGGATAACATCGAAAGAAATCGACGCGCAGATGCTTTTGCTCGGGCAACTCGTCATACAAAAGGTGGTTTAAGTTATTCACCCACTTCTACAAATACCGCAACAACGGTAATAGTCCCTAAGTAGTACCTGAATCTACATAAAACGAAAATAATCTTAATTACGAGGAAATTATTATGAAAAATACAAAGATTTTAATGGCAGCACTTCTAGTCTCTTCAGCAATGCTAACCGCTTGTGGAGGCACAACAGGATCAATGGCAGCAGGTTCTGATACTAAATATATGAATGCATCTCGTGGTAGTTCAGCGGCTCATGTAAGTGCAGCTCAAGAACAGCAATATGCACGTCAACAGCGCTTAACAGCACGTGAAATTCAGCTTGAAAATATGAAACGTCGTCAAAGTACTGATGCAATTAAAGAAGGTGCAAGCGCAGTAAATAGTGCAGCTGGTGCCATACATAGTATTGACAGCCTAAGAAACTTGTTCTAGACAGAACAGATAATTCAAAAAAAATGACCGCAATATGCGGTCATTTTTTTTGCAGTAATTTTTATTACTACTGGTTTTAATATACTCAATTATTCTTTGTAACTTTATTTCAATTAATTTATTCGGTAGATTATTCAACATAATCCTCTCCTTTTAAAATCATTTTACACAGTTCACGCTTTTGTTTTTGTCGTTTTGCCTTGCGGCTTTCTTCATGTACCCCGCCTTTGCGCATAATTGCGGCTTGAGCGACGGGATTACGTCTTTGATGACGTAGTTGTCGAGTAGGCATTATTGCTCTCCTTATCGTTATTTATTAACAAAAATATGTAAAAAAACAGGGGGGATGGGTATATTCAATATACCCATCCATTTTTTTAAGAAAACCCTGATTAAGGCTTAACCTTTAACACAAAGTACCTGCTTTAAGGTATGTACAACTTCAACAAGGTCGTGCTGATTCTTCATGACTTCGTCAATATCTTTGTACGCAGACGGGATCTCATCAACCACCCCTTTATCTTTGCGGCATTCAACACCTTTGGTCAGTGCTTCAAGATCAAAACGATTGAATTGTCGCTTTGCCATCGCACGGCTCATTTTGCGTCCTGCCCCATGAGAGCAGGAACAAAAAGAAGCCTTTGTACCTTTACCGCGAACGATAAAAGATTTAGCGCCCATGCTACCAGGGATAATCCCCAGATCATCGACACCTGCACGAATTGCACCTTTGCGAGTGATAAATACATTCTCACCAAAGTGCGTTTCTTTTTGCACGTAGTTATGATGACAATTAATCGCTTCTTTGGTTGCTACAAAAGGTGGTAATTCAGCTTGCAAGGCTTTTACTGATAGCCGCATCATTTCACGACGATTGATCATCGCGTAATCTTGCGCCCAGGTAACAGCTTCGACATAATCATCAAAGTGCTCCGAGCCATCAGTAAAATAAGCAAGATCCTTATCGGGTAATCGACCTAACTGATTACCCATATCCTTTTTGGCAAGGGTGATAAAATATCTCCCTATAGCATTGCCAATACCACGACTACCTGAATGCAACATAATCCAGATGTCATCATTCTCATCAACGCAAAGCTCTATAAAGTGATTTCCTCCACCGAGAGTGCCTATTTGGCGACCCCAAGTGTGATGAAAATTACGCACCATGCGGATTAATCCTGGATGTTTATCCAAAATTTTACGCAATGGTTTTTCCATTGAGTTCCACATCGATGCGTTTATTGCTTCGCGTTTGTGCATATCAAAACCTACTGGCACTTTCTCCTCAATCGCCCGCCGTGATCGACGCAGGGAATCAGGCAACTGATGTGCTTTCAGTGAGATACGCACAGCATTCATCCCACAACCTATATCCACACCAACGGCAGCAGGAATAATGGCATTTTTAGTGGGAATCACAGATCCAACCGTGGCTCCTTTACCCAAATGCACATCTGGCATAACTGCAATATGATGATGAATAAATGGCAGTTGTGCCATATTTGTTAACTGTGTCATTGACGCACTATCAACATCATTGGTGAATATTTTAACGGGGACTTTGCCTTTATTTAACGTTTTAAAAACTGGCATAACCTATACCTTCTTTTATTTTTTATGCAAGGGGAAGCCTCAAAGCTCACCTTGCATTTTTAATTTTTTCAGGGCATAAAAAAACCCTGAGGATGGGGCATCACTCAGGGTTTAAATGTTCATACAGAAAACTGTATGCTTTTGCTGAGCAATGCTAGTTTGAAACTAGGCTCCCAGCAAATCGCATGGGGAGACTTAGTTTTTGAGTTTCCGTATTTGACTGAACATTTATTTTCTCCAAAATTTGATTGAGTTAAATTGAGTAAACTTGCAATATTTCAAAGCAAGTCACTAAAAAGTGTGGTAGATTTTGAATGCTATTATTCTATATGTCAATTAGTTTTATATAAAATCGATAGATTCTTCTGACAACTTGTCACAACTGACTGATTTAACATATAAATAGTTATTACAATAGAATATTCTTTATATTTCTAAATAATATGTAAAAAAAGGGGGGGATGGGTATACTCTAATACCACATTAAACTTATGAGGATTCCCTTGGACAAACAAACTCAATTAGAAATCGAAGCTGCATCGTGGCGCAAAATGTTAAGTCACTTTCAAAAACGTACCGATGTACAAAATATTGATTTGATGAATATGGCTGGTTTTTGTCGAAACTGCTTTGCAAAATGGTATATGGGTGAAGCAAAAGAGCGTGGCATTGAGATGGATTATGATCAAGCGCGAGAGGCTGTATATGGTATGACTTATGAAGAATTTAAAGATAAATACCAAACCAAAGCTTCAGAAGAACAGCTGGCTACGTTTAATGCTATCAAATGGGGTGAAGATACAACAGAGTAACCCCAAAGAAACACTATCAGTCGGATTACGCTATCGCTAATCCGACCTGCATAATACAAATTATATCTACTGACAATTCTATTATCACTATGAATAAAAATAAACTTGTTAAGAAATCACTTCACATTGTAGAGCAGTTTGGTTTGTTGCTTATTTTAATTGCAACAATTATTGCCGTCGGTCAAGAAATTTTTAGTATCTACAAAGCAGGAGAGGTTGTACTAAAAGACTTGCTATTATTGTTTATCTACCTTGAAGTGATAGCAATGATACAAATTTACTATCAAGAGCATCGACTCCCTATACGCTACCCACTTTATATCGCCATTGTTGCACTAGCTAGATTTATTATTTTAGATGCTAAGTCATTCAATCAATGGCAGTTGCTCGAAGTTGGTTTAACAATTGTTTTACTTAGCATTGCAGTCTTGATTGTGCGTTATGGGCATGTCACTTTCCCTTACGAAGAAAGTGAGAGTGAAGATAAAAAATGTATAGAGAATAAGAATAAAAAAGAATCAGGCAAGTAGCAAAGATACTTAGATGCTTCAAAAAGTGCAAAAAAAGGGGGGGGATGGGTTTACTGAAGTTTCCTGCTTTTTAAAAAGTGGTAAGGCGCATGGTATAAGGGATAGCAATTAAAGTGTTGCTTTCTCACAAACAGGCAAACACTATTAAAAGATCCCCTACAAGCCTGCCCCCGTCCCTAAAGCTTTTTTCGGCACTCTTTATAGGTTTTGGCACCTGCATTTCTGAGTACTTTTATTATCCTCCTATTACCTTTTTTTATTGCCGATCCATTAGCATTTCTTTAGCACAACCAAAATAATTAGACGTATTTAAGTTCACTCTTGCTCCATATTTTATTAGCAATTTTATTGATTTTTCATCATTGTTTTCTAAAGCAACTGATATGGGAAAGCGGGCGTGTTCGCCATTATAATTAGGGTTTGTTTTTAAATTTCTTAAGGCATACTCAAGAAAATTGTAGTTTACTTTTTTATGATTAATAAGAAGAGACAAGGGAGCAGATCCATTTCTAATTGTCCAGTTAAGATCGACCCTCTCTTCTTTTAGTAAATACTCAATAATCTTGTTTGATTCAGATTCTAACGCTAAATTAACAACAGAATGACCTATAGCTGTATTTCCATAATACGCACCATACGCTAATAAACGAAAGTAGAGAGTTAAATTGTCTGTAGTTACCGCATGATAAAGCTCACGATCTATATAGTAAGGGCGCATTTCAAGCCACTTTCTCTCTACCGAAGTTGACACTCCATAGCGATACATAATTTGCTTGGCACGCTTAGCAAGTTTTACTAAGGATGCTTCTTTGCTTGAATTTAGACAGTTAATTTTTTCATTAGCTAAGAAAGCGATATGCTTTTTATTAGTTGCTCCTTTTTCTTGAAGAAGTATTAATTGATTATTTGTTTTAATAATATAAGACGGGCAAAAATTAAGTGTTTCACCATTGCGGACAGTATCCAGCCAGTCTTGCTCAAGTAGCTCAGAAATTTCTTTTTCAATATTTTTTAAATCTACAGATTTTGTAGCTTTGCTAAGCACTGGTGTCATCAATAAAAAAACAAGCACTAAATAATTAAAAAATTTCATAAGTAGTTCGCCTCCCAACCTATTCAACAACCATAAAAAAGAGCGATTAGGTCATAAGTTTTGATTGGCAGAAGCATATTTGGTTCACTGAGTGAATAACTTTTACGCATACCAAAAGACTGAAAGCTTAGGAATGAAATCAAAAGACGAAACGAAGAGGTAGAGAGTTATTGGATGGAGCAAAAATATGCGCTCACGGCAGGAGTCGAACCTGCGACATCTCCCTTAGGAGGGGAGCACTCTATCCAGCTGAGTTACGCGAGCAAGCACCAGATTATAGCAATTCTTTTAAATAAAGCATCAAGAACATTAGATTATTCACTGTTCCGTAGTGGACTCACGGATTCAGGTTATACTTTTTTGGAATTATTAACAGAAGCTTATAGGGCTGTTATGACTATTAAAATGAGGTTATACTCCTTCATCTTTGAATTTTTTTAATAGAAATTATGGCTGTTACGAGTAAAAATACAATATCCCAAGAAATGATGGAAGAATTCCGTCAGGGTATGGATGATTTCAACTCTGCAATGCAGGCGCGTGAAGATTTTTCACTTCGTATAGCAAAACGCACGACACAAATAATTCGTTTTACCTTATTTGGCTTAGCAGTGTTGGGAATAGCCATGTTTTTTCTGATTTGGACATTAACTAACAATATGAATCAGATAACTGAGCATATGCAAA
>JALSLM010000051.1 GCA_026988295.1 Thiotrichaceae bacterium | reverse complement strand
GCTAATCACTGGTGTTAAACGTGATATACAATTACTAAAAAAAGTTAAAGCAGGGCAGGGGGAGCTTATTTCTGTCTTTGATATTTCAATGACAAAAAACAGGGATGATCTTCAACGATTGTTATCGGATGGCGCAAGAGTTTTTTATGTTGATCATCATTTAGCAAACGATATACCTGATCATCCCAAATTAGAAGCCATTATTGATACCTCACCCAGTACTTGCAGCAGCTTATTAGTTGATGATTACTTAAAAGGAAAATACCGAGAATGGGCGATAGTTGCGGCATTTGGAGATAATATAACTAAAAGTGCCATCAAAGCTGCTCAATCACTTTCATTCAGTGAAGAACAAGTCGAGCTATTAAAAAAACTGGGTGTTAGCATTAATTACAATGGCTATGGGTCAAGTTTGGAAGACTTACATTTTAAGCCCGCAGAGCTTTATCAAGAAATGTCACAATATGCATCTCCTTTTGATTTTATTACTGATACTGAGTCTTGTTATCAACAGCTTCAAGCAGGCTATGATAACGATATTGCAGAAACAAAAAACCTACAAGCGTGCTATAGCAATCAAAATATTGCTGTTTATAAACTGCCTGATGCACTCTGGGCAAGAAGAGTTAGTGGTGTCTTGGGTAATCAACTAGCTAATCAATACCCAGAAAGAGCGCATGCCATACTCAGTCATCATCCCGAAAGTGGTTATGTTGTGAGTGTACGTGCCCCTTTGAATAATCTTAATTATGCAGGGGAGTTATGCGCACAATTTGCAACAGGTGGCGGGCGCAAGGGTGCTGCGGGTATTAATCAATTAGCAGAAAATGAATTAGATAACTTTATTTCTCGCTTAAACCAAACATATAAAACATCGCAATGAGTATTCGCTATGAGTAATTCAACACAGCAGATTCAGCCTTATGGTAGAAAGCAGAGCGGGACATTGTGCAATCTTGTGCTTTCGCCAGAAAAAGCCGAAACATTAAAACTAGAGTCGGCAAACTATCCGTCCATTACACTTACTCAGCGACAAGTGTGTGATCTTGAGCTATTGATGAATGGCGCATATAGCCCCCTGAAAGGCTTTATGTGTCAGGATGAATATGATTCCGTGATTGCAACAATGCGCCTTCCCGATGGTTTGCTCTGGCCCATGCCAATCACCCTTGATGTACCTGAAGACTTTATTGAAAAAAATCAAATCAATACATCATCAAAAGTTGCCTTGCAAGATGGTGAAGGCTTTATGCTGGCAGTTATCACGATTGATAGTATCTGGACTCCTGATAAAGCACTTGAAGCAGAAAAAGTCTATGGTACAAATTCCTCTGATCATCCTGGTGTTTGCTATTTAAAAGAAAAAACTCAGGCTGTTTATATTGGTGGAGAAATTCAAGGTGTTCAGCTACCAGAATCGTATGTTTTTGGGGCTTACCGCAGAACTCCCTTAAAACAAAGAGAGCTGTTTGCAAAAAAAGGCTGGAGAAACGTGATTGCCTATCAAACCAGCAAAATTATTCATCGTTTGCAACGGGAATTGCTACTCAATATCGCTAAAGAGAATCAAGCACATATTTTAATACACCCAACCATTGGTAGTACTAAACCTGGCGATACACACTACTATACACGTGTGCATTGCTATGAAGCGGTGATGAAATACCTTCCTGAGCAAATCGCAATGCTATCTATCATGCCCTTATCCATGCGCATGGCAGGTGCACGAGAAAGTTTATGGTACGGTATTATTCATCAAAACTATGGGTGCACTCATTTTATTGTGGGGCCAAATCATGCCATGCCACCCCAAGATGAAAATGCTAATTGCTCTTATGAGGCTCAGAAACTCATCAAGCAATATCAAAATGAACTAGCAATCAAAATGATTCCACTTGAGGAGCATCGCTATTTTGCAAAGACAGATAGTTTTAAACCTGCATCAACCGCTGGGAAAGAGCATGGGATACGCTTCTCCGAAGAAAAACTAAGAAACAATCTACATGAAAACAAAGCAATTCCAAGCTGGTGTAGCTACCCTGAAGTGTTAGAAGTCATGAAAAAAGCCTATCCAGCTCGATCAAAACAAGGCTTTACACTGTTTTTTACTGGCTTATCAGGTTCAGGAAAATCTACCATTGCTAAAATTGTCAATGCACAACTCATCGAGCAAGGAAATCGCCCCGTTACCCTATTAGATGGTGATGTTGTCAGGCTCAATCTTTCCTCTGAATTAGGTTTTTCAAAAGAACATCGAGACCTCAATATAAAACGTATTGGTTTTGTCGCCAATGAAATCAGCAAAAACTACGGCATTGCCATCTGCGCACCTATTGCCCCTTATACCAAAAGCAGGCGAGAGGTTAGAGAGTTAATAGAGCAACACGGTACTTTTATTGAGATACACGTATCAACCCCCTTAGAAGTCTGTGAAGCTAGAGATAGAAAAGGGCTATATGCCAAAGCCCGAAAAGGCATTATTCCTGAGTTTACAGGAATCAGCGACCCTTACGAAATACCAGAAAATCCAGAATTGAATATTGATACCTCAGAAATGTCACCACTAGAATCTGCGCAAGAAGTCATTTTATACTTATTCCAAAAAGGATTTTTGGATTGAATTTAACCTGAATCCGAGAGTCTAATGCGGATAATGGGAGATAAGATATTGGTTTAGCACGAGATTTAAAAGTTCTGCATAATTGAGTTCGCCCTTAGGTTAAGCGGATATTTTATAAATCCGCGATAAATCAATAGCTTGTTCGCTGTGTAGTAGTGGATTCATGGATTCAGGCTTAAACTCAAAGAGAGCAAAAAATGCGTAAATGGTTTTTAATCGTCACCAAACCCCATAAAGAAACTTATGCAGAAGAACAGCTAAATAATCAAGGGTTTGAAACCTATCATGCGCTATTTATACAAAAGAAAAAAATTAGGGGAAAGCTAAAAAGTCGTGAAGCATCCTTGTTTCCCCGTTATTTATTTATTCGGCTCAATGAAGGGCTTGATGATTGGTCAAGCATACGCTCAACAAGAGGTGTGCTAAACATTGTTCGATTTGGTACACAACCCGCCCATGTGCCCGACGAACTAATTGCTCAACTAAAAGCCAGCGAAGAAACCAAAAGAAAAATAGCGGAAGGTTTAGAAAAGTTTAAATCAGGTGATAAAGTGATTATAGATAACGGTCCTTTTGCCGATGTGGAAGGCATCTTCGAACGCTATGACAAAGACGAGCGAGTAATTTTATTGCTCAATATTCTGCAACAACAAGAAATCCCTGTAAGTGTATCTTTGCTAGATATAAATAAGACAGAATAGTGCTGAATTGGCTTGATGGATAAATTAAAGAAAGAACAAGGTTTTAGATACCCATCCCCCTTCTTTTTTACACTTTTTATATTGCAGAGGAGGCACAGAATACCGCAGAGTTTTTTCTATAGTATTCTGCATTAACTTGTTTATTTTATTGGTTTTTATTTTTCAAGTTGTTTAGACGCTGTTTCCTTTGATGCAACTTTCTCACTGCTATCTTTTTTGGTCTTTTTAACTTTTCTCTGGGTCTTAGTAAATACCACAACACCCTCTGAAAGTGAAAGATTTTTCTTGATTTTTTCAAGAGTTTTAGTACCAACACCTTTCACTTCCATAATCTCTTCAGGAGACTTAAAGCCACTGTGTTGTTTGCGATACTCAATAATATCTTGTGCTTTTTTATTGCCAATACCTTTGAGATAGTGTTGTAGTGTAGCGGCATTTGCCTTGTTCAAATTAACCGTTTCAGCGAA
>JALSLM010000050.1 GCA_026988295.1 Thiotrichaceae bacterium | reverse complement strand
AAACCAGTGGGTTTATTATCATCCCTACCGACCCATACTGAAACAACATGTTGACCAGTAAACCCAGCAAACCAACTATCTATGTTTCTATTGGTTGTGCCCGTTTTCCCTGCGGCATTCTTCCAAGAGGGTAGTACTTTAGCTAAATATTTTGCCGTACCTTCTTTGGTGATCTTATTCATCACATAGGTTAGTAGATAAATATTTTTCTCACTAGCAATTTGCTTTACTTGAAGCGGATAACGTCTAAGTGCCTTACCATAAGAATCCATTACACTCCGAATAGCTGTTAATGGCGTATAAGTACCGCCTGCCGCTATGGTTTGATAAATCTGTTGAACCTCCATAGGTGTCATCTGAATCGCACCCAATAATAATGCAGGATTGGGAGCGACTTCTCTATGTATACCTAACATATGTAATTCATCAATAACACGGTCTAAACCGATTGTAATACCAATTCGCACGGTTGGTGTATTCATTGAGTACAGCAAGGCTTTTTGAAAGGTCACCATACCCAAATCTCTGCCACTATAATTCTTGGGTTTCCAGGTTTTTGTTTTTGAGAGACGAACCGTAACGGGGCCGCCATCTATGGGGGTTCCTAAGCTAAACTTTTTAGACTCTAGTGCGGCTAAATATACGGCTGGTTTAATCAATGAACCAATCTGGCGTGATGCATTTATAGCACGGTTATAACCTGCAAAGCGTGCATCTCTACCACCTACAACGGCAATTATCTCCGCTCCCTGAACATTGCTGATAACCATTGCCGCATTTAGCTTGCCTTTTTTTATGCGCTTGGCTCGCTCTAATTTTCTTACACGTTTTTTAAGAACCTTTTCAGCCTTAATCTGAACAATAGGGTCCATCGAAGTGAAAATTAACAAACCTTCCGAACGTAAATCTTCTTCTTGATAATCACGCTGAAGTTGTCTTCGCACAAGTTCCAAATAAGCAGGAAAAGGACTTACACTAGGTGGTGAATTTTTTGTAACTCCCAAGGGCTTAGTTTTTAAGCGAGCAACTAATTTAGTGTCAAGCACACCTTCTCTTGCCATGACATCAAGTACTAGATTACGACGCTCCATCGCTGCTTTTGGTCTAGATCGAGGATTATAAACCGATGGCCCCTTAGCAAGCCCTATTAGTAAAGCAACCTGTTCTATGGTTAACTCACTCATAGGCTTATTAAAATAAAATTGGGATGCTAAACCAAAGCCATTAATAGAGCGTTTTCCGTTCTGACCTAAATAAATTTCATTCAGATAAGCCTCAAGGATTTCATTCTTGCTGTAATGTAATTCTAGCAAAATAGCCATAACAGCTTCACTAGCCTTACGCTTATAACTTTTTTCACTAGATAAAAAGAAGTTTTTAACTAACTGTTGAGTCAAGGTACTTGCACCCTGTACTTTTCTTCCTGCTTTTACATTGGCTAAAACTGCTCTAACGATAGATTTTATATTTACACCAAAATGCTCATAATATTTTTTATCTTCAACCGCTATCAAACCTCTGGCAAGTAGTGGAGTAACATCATCAAGTTTAACAAGAACTCTATCTTCATTATGACGTGGATAAAAATTACCTATCAGAACTGGCTCAAGGCGCATTAATGTGAGCCGTTCATTGCTTTCTGTATTCGTTAATTTTGAAATCTTATTATTTCTAATATCAATGCGAATACGCCGTGATATTTCCTGATCTTCTGCAAATTGAAAACCACGTGTTTGAATATAAAACGTATTTTTGTTACGTTTGAACTGCCCTGTACCCACTAAATGAGTTACGAATGTATAGTTTAATAACTGTAACTCTTGATGCAGATCATTCGGAACTAAACTTTTCCCAACATAAAGCTCTAGTGGTCGAGCAAAAACCCGTGCTGGCAAAGCCCAGCGTTTACCTTCGAATTGCTTTCGAACTAGCTCATCCTGCTGTAACACATAAGCTGCAGCAAACAATGACCCTATGACGATTCCGATTAAAATAAAAATTCGGGTGACACGCCAAATCCCATATAAAAACGATCCTACAATTTGATGTATAGGCTTTCTTGTTCTTTTCACGGGTGTATTTGGCAACTCTACATCAACAGATTCTCCATCTGAATCCACTTTTGAAGTGTTTTCATCAGACGTAATAATATCTGTAACATCATTAAGATCTTTTGAGTTAAGTATTTGTTTTTTATCTGACAAAAAATGCCTCGTTAAAAATTCTATTAATAATATTTAAATCTGTATTGGACTCACGGATTCAAGTAATAGTGACTATTCTAGTACAAACATAGTTCCCATGAAGTCTACAATAATTATTCTATATCTACCTCTTTTATCTGTAAAAATATTGTGCAGATTCACGATACTGTAAACTCAACCCAATAAAATCAATTAAGCTTATGTAAATATATAAGCAATCATAATACAACTAGTACTAGGCAGTTAAAGCGAATGACAGAATGAACTTATTTTACGTTTATAGGTCGATATTACTCGTATCTACTTATACTCGATTTAAAATAATAAGGACTCAAAGACGACGCAATCATAAACCTGAATCCTAATCAATAACAATAATTTGGGCAAAACAATGAAAAGAAAAATAGCATTACCTTTTATATTGGTTCTCATCACTTTTATGAGCGCCTGCTCACAATCATCACAACGCTCACTGGGTAGCCGCATACAACCCCATTCAAATCACTCTCAACAATATGTACAACGCAGTCAGCTACCCCCTGTTGCAAGCACCAATCCAAGTAGAAATCTAATGGTCAGAATTGCTAAAAGCACTATTGGAACCCCCTACAAATGGGGCGGAAATAGTCCACAACGTGGTTTTGATTGTAGTGGCTTAATGACATACATATATAAAAATTCTCTAGGCATACGCATCCCTAGAACAGCGGCACAGCAACGTGATGCTAGTCGTACTATCAGTTACAAACAATTGCAACCTGGTGATATGTTATTTTTCAAGACTAGTGCAAAATCCAACCATGTGGGCATTTATATTGGAAATCGACAATTTATTCATGCTCCATCTGGTGGAAAACGTGTCAAAATCACATCAATGGATTCATCTTACTGGTATAAAAGATTCGTGAAATTTGGTTCATTTATCTAAGCCATTTTTCCCGTAAGGAAAACCTGATTAAGTTGATTAGAGTTTAGAGTTTAGAGTTTAGAGTTTAGAGTTTAGAGTTTAGAGTTTAGAATTTAGCAAGCTAAAAATAATTGGACTTAATCAGGGTTCTGCAATAAACAACAACACCACAATAATATAATACCCACCCCCCTTTTTTAGATATTTTCTTGTAAGCAACTGAAATAACTATCAGTTTACCACTCCTCGCTAATCACAATACACTTATCCTCTCCAAAGATTCTTTCTAATCTTAAGTATGTAAAACTAAGAGCATCTTAAGGAAAACTTGATTAAGTCGATTAGAATTTAGCGCAGAAAAATCTGTCACTATTTTTCATGAGAAGAGTCGTAATAGTTATTCTATTATGCCGATCTTCATGGAAAATAGTAGCAGATTTGGCAAGCGAAAAATAATTAGACTTGATCAGGGTTTCCTTAAACACCCATTAGCTAAAACTCTAGTTAGAAGCTATAAATGACTAAAGTACGCTAAATAACAGTCAATAATTTATCAAGCATAAAAAACCTTAGAAATTTCTAAGTAACTAAATTACTCAGTATGTCTTGATGAAATAATAATCAATATAAAAACATTGTTAAGGATTAAATAGATATGGATACTCAAATTACACAGCGTTATAGCAAGATAGACTTATTTTCGATAAAAGGAAGAATGGGAAGACGGTATTATCTGTTTTATTCCATGAT
>JALSLM010000049.1 GCA_026988295.1 Thiotrichaceae bacterium | reverse complement strand
GTTGTGGCAACCAAGGCTTGGGGGCTATTTTGCAAACGACGATTTGCGGTAATGGATAGCTCAAGGCTACCATCATTGCCTAGTTTTACATCATCAGCAGCTAGGGTAAGTTGAATTGGGGAAGAAAAAAGAACAAGGGGAAGCGCGATTTTACTCGCCGTAAAAAAAGTGTATTTCATTTAGTTAACCTAAGTTTTGCGACACCCGCCGTGTCGTTTCTAAAAAATCATGCACATTATATTTTCAAATGGCATTGCATTTGCTTAGGCCGGTCTCCGGGCTTATGAGTCTGATGTAAGAAGTAGGGAAGTAATGATTACTGCTACTCACATCACCAAATTTACTTTACCTTCCCATACAGTTTGTACAGTGGTTTACAAAGCAAATATTAACTTTATACCCATCCCCCCCCTTTTTTACATATTTTTAAAAATATATAAAAAAGGGGGGGGATGGGTATGACTTACTCAATTACCGTTGCGGGGGCAGCTCTGGAATAGCTCATCAATTATTTGTTGACTTGCTTGATTGAATAATAATAAACGCACCAGCTTCCCGTTTAACTTGGTATTGATTATCAATACCAAGCACCTAAAGCGTTAAAGAGAGTATAAGAAAATACTAATCAAGTCCAATTGTTAGAAATAATATTTTTACCCTATTAAATGGTGTATAAAATACATCCTACAAACTGTATAAAACCCATCCCCCCCTGTTTTTAGATATTTTGTCAGCTACTGCTTAGTACGTTCGGGATAACTCATTCAGACCAATATTGTTGGAGCACTAGCAAATTTATACTATCCTTGTAGAGGAGACATTTTATAATCAAGGAGAAAAATTAATGCAGAAACTAATAACGATATTTTTATTTCTAGCTCTCATTTCTCTTATTGGAATTAATATTGTAGAGAACTTAGTCGCAAAAGAAAAAACTGCTGAGAACCAGTCTGAATCATTTTCAATAAAGACTGCTGCTATTATTTCGCGAAAAGTTGAAGGTAATTATCTTGAAGTGGTACAAAATATCCGTTCTGCAATTCTTGGTAAAGGGCTACACATAGCACATGAACTTCATGCAAGTGATATGCTACAGCGCACAAGTGCGGCTTATGGGTACAAAAATACTACCTACTCAAATGCTGAAATCTTGGAGTTTTGTAGTGCTAAATTATCACAAAAGCTGTCAAGAATTGACCCTGATAATATCGTACTTTGCCCTTTTACGATTGGGGTTTATTCTCTTCCTAATGAAAAAAATACTGTTCATGTCACATACAAAATAACAAATGGGAAGCCTGGCACAGAAAAAGTTGTGGAGGAGATTAAAGAGTTAATCTCCTCAATTATTGAAGATGCTACTTGGTGATCTTTAACACAAAATAACTCTTTTTACCGCGTTGTAATAATACAAACTTATTATTGATCAGATCATCTTTGCCAATCTTGTATTCTTCGTCAGAAATCTTTTCTTTATTAATGGCAATAGAATTTTGTTTAATAGCGCGACGAACTTCGCTATTTGATTTTAAAAACTGGGTATCAGTTGCCATAGCCGCAACAATATCATAGCCTTTTTCGATTTCTGTCATGGCAACTTCAGCTTGTGGAACACCATCGAAAACATCCAGAAAGGTTTGCTCGTCAAGTGCTTTGAGATCATCCCCTGTTGATTTTCCAAATAATATAGAGCTGGCTTTAATGGCATTTTCCAAATCTGCTTGAGAATGTACCATTGTAGTGATTTCAGCCGCCAAACGTTTTTGTAAAAGACGCAGATGCGGTGCTTCTTGGTGCTCGGTTATAAGAGTATTTATCTCGTCTTCTTCCAGAAAGGTGAAGATACGGATATATTTTTCACTGTCTGCATCACCTGAATTTAACCAGTATTGATAGAACTTGTAGGGTGAGGTTCTGGCGGCATCTAGCCAAACATTACCGCCTTCACTTTTGCCAAATTTTGAGCCGTCTGCCTTGGTGATTAGCGGGCAGGTTATCGCATAAGCCTTGCCTCGCCCTATTCTGCGCACTAGCTCTGTACCTGTGGTGATATTGCCCCACTGGTCGCTACCCCCCATTTGTAGGGTGCAGTTTTTATCCTGATATAAGTGCAAGAAGTCGTAACCCTGTACAAGTTGGTAGGTGAACTCGGTAAAACTCATGCCTTCTGAGCCGCCTTCATCAGAGCCATCGGAGGTAATTCGATTCTTCACTGAGTCTTTTGCCATCATGTAGTTAACTGTTATGTGTTTTCCCACATCACGAATAAACTCTAAAAAGCTAAAGTTTTTCATCCAGTCATAATTATTAACTAAAATAGCGCCATTTTCTGTTTCTGCTGCAAAATCTAAAAAATGAGCTAATTGTTTTTTTATGGCTTCTTGATTATGCCGTAGTGTTTTTTCATCTAATAAATTACGCTCGGCTGATTTACCTGATGGATCACCAATCATGCCCGTCGCTCCACCAATTAGAGCAACTGGTTTATGCCCGCAACGCTGAAAATGTGCCAGTAACATAATGGGTACTAGATTACCAATATGCAAAGAATCAGCGGTTGGATCAAAACCCACATAGGCTGAACGCATCGCTTCGTTGAGATGCTCTTCTGCGCCAGGCATTACATCGTGGATCATTCCACGCCAGCTTAATTCTTCTATAAAATTTTTCATATTATTTATATGCTAAGGTAAAGGTTTGGTGATTATTGTGTTGTATTTTAATAGGTGCAAGAATAGGTGCAAGCTATTATTTATTGTTTAATATTATTGTTTAATAAAATAAACCTGAATCCGTGAGTTCAGTACGGATAGCAGGGGATAAGATATTGGTTTGGCACAGATTCAGGAAAAATAGAAATATGGAAAAACAACAGTTACAAGAAGCTTTTGAGGCTTTTAAAGCAGATGTCAAAACGCTTAATTTATCTACTTTAGATAAGAGTAATAAACCTAGAGCAAGTTATGCGCCTTTTGTAGAGGATCAAGACGGGAGTTTTTATATTTTTGTTAGCCAGCTTGCATCACATACTCAAGACTTATTAGGAAGCAAGGAGGCGAGTATACTTCTATTGGAAGACGAAGCAAAAACACGCCAAATTTTTGCTAGACAACGTATTAGTTATCAATGTCAAATTGAAATCATTAGGGAGAATGATGATGCTTATGTGATGCAATTAGATGCCTTGGAAAAACGCTTTGGCAATGTTGTTGATTTATTGCGATCACTACCTGATTTTGTTTTATTTCGCTTAAAGCCTTATGAAGGTCAATATGTAAAAGGGTTTGGTAAGGCATATAAATTAGTTGGTGCGGATCTAAAGGAGCTAGAACATATTTCACCCAATGCTAAATAATTGTTGTCTGAGAATAGACAAGCATAGCCTTGATGCACTACCTCCCCTCTTAATCAGGCTTGCCTTAATTTATAGAACTCTGCCGTAAATTGGTCAAATTTATTATTTTCAATTGCTTCACGAATGCTACTCATGAGCTCTTGATAATAAAAAAGATTATGTATAGTGCTTAGATGAGCACCTAGCATTTCTTTGCATTTATCAAGGTGGCGTAGATAAGAGCGTGAATAGTTTTGGCAGGTATAACAATTACATTTATCATCTATTGGGCGAGTATCATACTGATATTTGCTATTGCGAATATTCATTTCACCATAGCGTGTAAATAAATTTCCATTACGTGCATTACGGGTGGGTATTACGCAGTCAAACATATCAATACCCCGCTTTACTGATTCTACAATGTCTTCAGGTTTGCCAACTCCCATCAGGTAGCGTGGCTTATCTTCAGGCAATAAAGGTGTAGTGTGTTCTAATACCTTATCACGCTGATCTTTAGGTTCACCAACGGATAAGCCCCCAATGGCATAGCCATCAAAACCTATATTTATAAG
>JALSLM010000048.1 GCA_026988295.1 Thiotrichaceae bacterium | reverse complement strand
CATAGTTATATTCTGAGCAATGATTGAGATTATTTGAACAGAAGCAAAAAGACTAGTAGGATTGATAAATCCTCGAATCTTTACGATCAATATAGATTTAGGGAATTCTTTTCATTAAATCATTTAAATAACGGATTAACTCATGACAGCAGTCAAACCCATGATGCATAAACTACTAATTTTGACTTTTAGTAGTCTGTTTGCTTCCCCTATTTTTGCAGAAAACCTGTTACAAATTTATCAACAGGCACTAAAAAAAGATGCTCAAATTAAGGCAAGTGAAGCAGGTTATCTTGCAGTTTTAGAAAAAAGACCTCAGGCTTTATCTGCCTTAAAACCGCGTATTGATTTAGGGGGTAGCGCAACCTATAACTTACAGCAGATTGAACGCACAGGGCTACGCGATGGTGGCAGTGCTTTTCTAAACCTTGGCTATAATCTTAATCTTACCAAGCCTCTAATACATAAAGAAATACAAGCTCAGATAGGTCAAGTTGATGCGAGTATCTTACAAGCTAAAGCCAGTCTTGAAGGTGATCGACAAAACCTTATAATTCGAGTTGCTGAAGCTTATTTTCAATACCTCAAGGCAAAAGAAGCACTAACCTTTGCAACCGCCGAGAAAAAAGCCATAGGTCATCAATTAAATCAGGTAAAAGCTTATTTTAATGCGGGACGCTCTGCTATCACCGATGTTAAAGAAGCTCAAGCACGCTATGATCAATCCGTTGCCCTTGAAGTGGCAGCTAAACAACAAATTGACATTGCCAGAGAAAGCATAAAAGCGATTACAACACGATATTATAAACACTTATCTGGTGCATCCAGCAAGACACCACTGCTTATCCCTAAGCCAAATAATATTGAGCAATGGACACAAACCGCGATAAAAAATAGCTTACAGGTTGTTGCCGCAAGCCATGCTGTAACAGCAGCACAAAAAGCCGTAGAAATTGAACGTGCGGCAAAAAGCCCAACGCTAGATTTATTTGCCCGACATTCTGGCAACACGACTCAGGGTGAATCTCAGTTTGATCAAGATAAATTTGATGCTTCCATTGGCATTCAGTTTAATATGCCTCTTTATCGAGGAGGTAATATTTCATCTCGAATCCGCGAAGCCAGACACAGATTACAACAAGCTCGGCAACAATTAGAAGCACAAAAGCGTATCGTGGCTCAACAAACTCGTGCCGCCTATACCACCATTATTTCTGGTCTTTCACAGGTTAAGGCATTGAAACAAGCATTAAACTCAACCCAGACTGCCGCAAAAGCAACGCAAGCTGGTTTTGAAGCAGGCACACGAACTGCGGTTGATGTGCTTTTAGCACTCCGTGAAACCTTTAGATCAAAGCGTGATTATTCAACAGCCCGTTATGATTTTTTATTGAATACCTTAAAACTTAGGCAAGCGGCTGGCATCTTGTCAGAAAATGATATTGCGGCATTGAGTAAATTGCTTAGATAAGGAACGTGGGCTATCAACTTAAAACGGGACGGTATTTTGATTGAATTGTAGGTTGGGTTAGATTATTGAGCGTAGCGAAATAACGTAACCCAACGATTCAAATTAAATACTGTTGGGTTACGTTACCTCGCCATGCTCGGCAAGCTAACCCAACCTACAATGAGCTTGTCCCACCTTAAGTTGGTAGCCGGAACGTGCATAGAATTATTTATACCCATCCCCCTAAGGAAATCCTGATTAAGTCGACTAGAATTTTTCTACGCTAAATTCTAATCGACTTAACCAGGATTTCCCTAAAAAATGCAAAAAAAAGGGGGGATGGGTATAAACTCTTTTAAGTGTAGTCAATTGCAGGTTAGGTTAGATTATTGAGCGTAGCGAAATAACGTAACCCAACAATTCAGTTTAAATTTTATTGGGTTACGTTGCCATGCTCAGCAAGCTAACCCAACCTTCTATAAGACTAAACCAGCTTTGCCCACATATCATGTTCATCGGTATGTGTAATCTCAACCTTAGCAAACTGCCCTGGTTCAAGTAATTCTCCTTGAATATAAACTAGTCCATCTATTTCTGGAGCATCACTGCTACTTCTAGCAATCGTTATATCATCCGCCTCAGTTTCACCTTCGCTAGTTTCATCAGTCAAAACAGTCATTGTCTGCCCAATCTTGGCAGCGAGTTTATTGGCACTGATTTCTGCTTGCACCTCCATAAAGCGTTCCAAGCGATATTGTTTTTCATCCTCTGGGACTGGATTGGGTAATTTATTTGCATCTGCACCATCTACATCTGAATAGGCAAAACAACCCACACGATTGAGTTGTGCTTCGCGTAAAAAATCCAATAATAATTCAAAATCCTCTTCTGTTTCACCTGGAAAGCCTGTAATAAAAGTACTACGAATTGTCAGATCAGGGCAGATAGAACGCCAGTTTGTTATTCGATCCAAAACCTTCTCAGCATGAGCTGGGCGGCGCATGTCCTTTAAAATACGATGGCTTGCGTGTTGAAAAGGAATATCCAGATAGGGAAGAATACCTTTATTATCTGCATTTTCAGCCATAAGAGGAATTAACTTATCGACGTGTGGATATGGATACACATAATGTAGGCGCACCCAAGCATCCAACTCACCCAAAGCTTCTGAAAGTTGTTGAATATGTGTCTTTATGGGGCGACCATTCCAGAAGCCAGTGCGATATCTGGTATCAATACCATAGGCACTGGTATCTTGTGAAACAACAAGAAGCTCTTTAACGCCAGCATTGACAAGATTATCAGCTTCTTGCATCACCTCCCCAATTGGACGTGTCACTAAATCACCCCGTAAAGAAGGAATAATGCAAAATGAGCAACGATGATTGCAACCCTCTGATATTTTTAGATAAGCATAATGCTTAGGTGTTAGCTTAATACCCTGAGGGGGAACTAGATCAAGATAAGGGTCGTGAGGGGGCTTAAGCTGCTGATGCACTGCACCCATAACCTCTTCATAGGCATGAGGCCCTGAAACGGCTAAAACCTCAGGATGAGCACTGAGCACTTTATCAGACTCAGCACCAAGACAACCCGTTACAATAACCTTGCCATTTTCTTGCAATGCCTCACCTATTGCATCGAGTGATTCTTCCACAGCGCTATCAATGAAACCACAGGTATTAATAACGACAACATCAGCACCATCATAATCAGGGACAATCTCATAACCTTCGGTACGAAGCTGAGTTAAAATCCTTTCAGAATCTACCAATGCTTTTGGGCATCCTAAACTCACGAAACCAACTTTTGGGGGATCTATATTTTTTTCAATCAATTTGTTTTACGCCTTTATTTGCCACTTAATTTACAGCTTAATTTTTTTCCTAATTTCTACCTAATTTAAGCGCTTCTTAAAATGAATTCAAGCTTAACAACTACTTAGGTAGTGGGGAGCATTATTAAAGCAGAACTGTTTTTATTCACAACACAAAATTAAGATTTGATTTTCCGACAAACGGTAGAAGATATAAGAAGAGCATTCCTGATAAGATTATCTTTAAACTGTAACATATTGATTTTAAAAATAATATACAATTATGAACAGAATATGAACAATCTATTGAAAGCCCAATAAACTCGCTCGTTTCTGACCTCTATCAGATGGATACTCACAGACTTATCCACAGATATTGTGGACAACTATTTTCACTAAATTTTATTTTTTTTTCTTGTTTTATAGGAACAATTCATGCAGTCGAAAAAGAGTATTTACGAAGTGATTTATTGTTTATTTAACTACTACTTTTCACAGCTATTTTTCACAATATCTCACAACTACTATATTTAGTAGTTTAACTTTTCAAATAGACTAGATGTTGTGGTCAAGAGAATAAATCTTGCTACTCAGAATAAGAAAAAGCAGTGCGTGTTTTCTCTTTTCTTTTGCTCATACCAGTTTCACTTGTATGATCAACTTCAATATCAGAG
>JALSLM010000047.1 GCA_026988295.1 Thiotrichaceae bacterium | reverse complement strand
ATGGTTATTTTTTAAAAAGACACCAAATGAAAGATAACTTGTAGCTAAGTCATGATAAAGATCAAACCCATTTCCGATTACATATAATTTATTCATGCTTAACAGAATATCTCACTATTGCATAACAGCATGTTTTATGGGACAAACGTCCCACAAAACAGTATTATAGGGAATCCCACTAATCATGTATGATTTTCATACAAGCTATATAGCTTGTTGTTTTCCCAGCTAAATATAATACCATTCACCCTGAAAATCTATTCTGTAGGAATTTATTCCCACATAATCCTGAAATAAAATAAACTCCCATAATTCTATCTTCTGCTGATAACTAGATGGATACCCTTTTAATCTTATTCCATATAACAGCACTATAATATTTAACCCTAACGACCTAATCTCATTGTTGCAATAGATCAGTTTATACACAGTTTACTACCTTTTGTCGGATTCTCAAGCACAACTTCAATTCTCCATCGCGTTTATATTGATTAATTTGATTAAAAAAGTGTAAAAAAGGGGGGGGATGGGTATCTATAACCTAAACCCGTAAAATCACTACGGAAAAGAATATAAGATGTTGATTCATCTAGGACTTATCTTAAACTCCTAATCACTGCATTCATTATTGGGTAAATTAACATCCGATGGCTAATACGATTTCCTAAGCCTTTGTTATTTTTTGAATCTGTTCCTACAAAAATCAGGAAGGTATATTTTTTTCCATTTACTTTAAACCCGCCTACTGTCCATTTATCTTTAACTGATTTTGTAGGGGTTAGCACTATTCCTGATTTTGCAAATAAAAATCTGACACTTGGAATATTCTGAAATGATCTTAAAGTACCACTTGGACTATAGACAGGTGCTTGTAATATTTTGCGTAATTCTTTTTTGGTTGATGAGCGTTTTAAGTAGGATTGTACTGTATTTCTTGATACCAGTGCGCCTGAAATATATGTCTCGATAGATTGTTTAGAGTCTGCTACTAAATATTGATCTACCATATAGGGGTCTGTTTCAAACTCGGAGTTATAAAGTGTCTGGGTGATTTTATGTGCTAGCTTATGTACATTTTGCAGGTTACTTTGTGCATTACCAAAGCTTAAATCTATAGATAAACGCTCTGCAAGAGATTCTCCTTGAATATTATCAGGGAATTTAAGCTTAAAATTCTTATATAAAGCAATTAGCTGATCTTTTGTGGGGTGGTATGAGCGCATTAATGCATAAAATAGTGGCAGGCTTTTCGATGCGGCAATAATATCTTTGAATGAATGGGCGCGTCCTCTTTTTAATAGTTTTCGACAGCTTTTAGCACTAAAGTTTAATGCCTGTGTTGTGTTCTTTACGCCTCTATATTCTAAATCACAAAATCTGGTTTTTGCTTTTATTCCCATTGATGTCAATAAAATACTAGCTGGGAGCATAGAAATACTAGCAATAGAACGTGTGCTCACATTGCCTCGTTTATATAATCGTACAACCTTGCCTTGCTCATCAGAGACTATTATCTGCATTAAAGCACCATTATTTTCAACGGGCTTGCCAGGCAATACATTAAAACAACTTGGGCAATTTTGTATGACAGACTGCATTGCACGATTAATATCTTTTTCTAGGTTTATATTCGCTAGACTTGGCAGAGTAATAATCATATCACTAACTGCCTGATTTTTATTGAGACGAGCATATATATTGCGCAGACGTTGTTTTAAGAGGTCAGTAAAGCCATGAACAAATAAATCACTACGATTCATTAAGTTGCTATATTTTCGCTGTTGAGAAATATTGAGATTCTCAATGTGCTTTTTAAACTGAGCGGGTATTGTTGCTTGTATTGGTATCGTGAATTGTTTTAAATCTTGTATAAGCTTATTTGCTTTTTCAGGTTGATTCTCTGCATAGGTAATTTCAATATCATTGATGGCAGACTTAACAAGTTTTTGCCAGTTTTCTACACGTTGCTGGTTTTGCTTATTATCACTAGCAGCAATAAACTGAATTTTATGCAAATAAGCAGCCGCCAGCAGTGCTTGTTGAGCCTCACTTAATGCGCTTGGAGCTTTGCCAAAAATTATTTCTGAGACTGCTCTTATTCCTTGAATATTTTGATCAGCAGTCAGTGGTGGCGTATACATAGCTGCCCAGCGTTTAAATTCTAAACCTTGGTATTTTGCCAAATAAGGAAATAAATGACGTGCCGCATGTATTTCTTTTGTTGTTTTACATAAGCCAGTGATGCCTCGATTAAGTGCATTTAAAAAACCAATATTAAGTTTTTTTAAGCTTTTTATTGAACACTTTTCTTCAAAATATTTTTCACCATAAAGATTGTTGACTATTTGAGTTATCAGCCCTTGCCGAGGTGATGATGAACGAGGAATAAAAAAGCCAATATACTTTTTTACCACATCAACTAGGTGCAAACCTTTATAGGTGCGCTTTTTTAATAGCAATACATCCATTAAACCAGTATCAGCATAATCAAAGGATAAATCCTTGTCTTCCTGTGCTTTTATAAGCTCCCAAAAGACATCTGGGGGTTTATTAACAAATAAAGTAGCAGGCAGTGGTGTTTGTGAGATATTTTCTATGGGGGGAGTAAGCGGGTTGGCGATAGCACCAATTAGATTACCGTGACTATCGCTGATTGCCGTTGCTGTGCGGTAGCGATGTAACTCTTGATAAAATTGTAACTGAGCGGGTTTTGCATCACCTGAAAGATACCAATAGATGCCTGTTAAAGTTAAAGGAAATAGTAATATCAGTATTTTAACCAGTGAAAATAGCATACCAGCCAAGCCCTGATTTCTAGGAAGAATAATAGCTTTAATCAATTTAAGCAGATAAATAATGCCCAATACAAGCAACCTAAGAACAAAATATAGCGCAAAAATAGCCTTGTTCAAATATTCTAAAGTCTGATTGTCAAAGGCTTTGTTATTGACAATAGGTCTTGATTTATAGGTGCTAATTGCATATTGCAAGAGATGTATTTGTAAGCTATCTTTCACGCGAAGCAATAGCGAAAATAGCTTAAGAATAAGGATATTCATAATAGCTTACTCACTATCTTGCAGTGACTTTACGGGTTCAGAATTAATACTCAAAACCTGTTTAAATTCACTCCATTGTGCTTTATTCATGTGATAAAAATTAAAGCCTTGTTGCTTGTCTATTTTATCATCATAAAGTTGCTCCAGACGCTCCTTAACTGAAGGTGGCAACCAACGAAAGGGGATGTTTCTTAAATAAGCAGGTTTTATTCGCTCGGTTATCAATACCTCAAACATTTCTAAAATTTTGCCACTTAATGGATGATCTTTAATAGTGGTGCTGGGTATCACAAAGAAATAACCCCCAAGAGTTGCTAATAAATGGGGTTGTAAGACTTCGACAATATTATCAATTTTTACATTGTTTTTGATGCGCTGGGCATCTAGCGCGCTAAAATATTCACCTTCATAAGCAGGGGATAGCCAATTATCTTTACGTGATTGAATGCCATTGACGACACCAATAATTAACAGCATAAAATCAATTGCCGCACCAAGTATTAGTGGCATATAGTCAGCTTTTTTTAGAATAATCTCTTGCTTATCTTTACTTCGTGAAGCCTTAGCATCTAATAGAAAATAATTCATCACCACGCTGGGAATACTTTTAAAGACCTGCATGGCTCTTCGCAATACCTGTTCATCATTATTTGGATTAAACAGATGTATCTCTGCCAGTAAGGGCAAATTTGATATGTTTTGCAACATTATATTACCACTATTGCTGATGGTGGAATCAGGGCAGCCAATATTCTCAGCTATAATATTATTTCGATTTCTGCCTACACGCGATTCAATTTCTTGCTTGGTGTAAGACAAGACAAATGAGCGATTATTGGCATTAATACGCTGAACCAAATCGTTAAGATCACGTTGAAATTCTGCTAAGTCTTTAATCTTAGGTGAATATCTATCTATAAGCTTTTG
>JALSLM010000046.1 GCA_026988295.1 Thiotrichaceae bacterium | reverse complement strand
TTTTCAGTCTTTAAAAACTTACGCCGTGCTGGTACATTATAAAATAAATCATGCACATCAATGGTCGTGCCTTTCGCATGGGCAACGGGTTCAGGCTCAGAAAAATCCTCCTGCCCATCATCCTGTAGCTGCCAACCCTGCTCCTCATCTTCAGTACGCGAACTAACAGTCATCCGCGAAACAGACGCAATACTTGGCAAAGCCTCACCACGAAAACCTAATGACGCAACATGCTCAAGATCATCCAGCGAAGCAATTTTACTCGTTGCATGACGGCTTAATGCCAGCGACAATTCTGCCTTAGGAATCCCCTTACCATCATCCCGAATACGAATACGCTTTATACCGCCCAGCTCTATATCAATCTCAATTTTCTTAGCACCCGCATCAATCGCATTTTCTAATAATTCTTTAACAACAGAGGCAGGTCGTTCAACGACCTCACCAGCGGCAATCTGATTAACAAGATGAGGAGGAAGCTGTTTAATTGGCATAACTAGAAAATATCACAAAAAAGGGGGGGGATGGGTTTATAAGGTTTATTAAAACCCACCCCCCCCTTTTTTGATACTTTTTTTATAAAAACTCAACATATATTTTTTAAGCAATTGTCATGCTCACGTTTTTTTGTAGCGCGTACCAATGCAGAGCGTGGGTATGACCTCACGGGTTCAAGTATCATAATCAAAATAATATCCCTTATTTTGATTATGATTTTCTAATTATTATCCCTTATTTTAGGCTATAATACCCTTTACTTATCCCTTACTTTAGTGCTTTTAAATGTTTTATCGAGATATTATTAATGAATTAGTTACTTGGTCAAATAAAGCTAACAGAAAACCATTAGTACTACGTGGCGCTCGGCAAGTAGGTAAAACAACCTGTGTAAACCTCTTTTCACAATCATTTGAACAATATATTTATCTGAATTTAGAGTTATCAGAAGATCGTGCTTTATTTCAGCAAGATTATAATATCAGTGAGTTTCTTGAAGCTTTATTTTTTCTTAAAAATAAACAAAAGAATCTACAAAAAACCTTAATCTTTATTGATGAAATACAGGCAGAACCCAAAGCGGTTGCAATGTTACGTTATTTATACGAACAGGCTCCTGAATACTATGTCATTGCAGCAGGCTCATTATTAGAAAGTGTTCTGGATAAAAAAATAAGCTTTCCTGTCGGGCGTGTTGAATACTTGCGACTGTACCCCGTCTCGTTTAAAGAATTTTTATACGCAATGGGAGAAGAGCAAGCAATTACCTTACTTGAACAAATCCCTTGTCCTGCATTTGCTCATGATAAATTATTGAAGCTATTTCATAAATATACATTAATTGGTGGAATGCCTGAAATTATTCAGAATTATGCCGTGCATCGTGACCTGACAAGCTTATCCTCTCTTTATGAAAGCTTGCTTGTGGCTTATTTAGATGATGTTGAGAAGTATGCTAATAATGAAAAACATAGCCGTGTGATTCGACATATCATACAAACTGCTTTTCATTTTGCAGGTGAGCGCGTCAAAATGGTGGGCTTTGGAAATTCAAATTATCCATCACGGGAGATTTCAGAAGCAATGCAACTATTAGAAAAGTCGTTTATGCTACAGCGTATTTATCCAACGACAGCGACTGAGTTACCTCTTATACCTGACCTCAAAAAGTCACCTCGTTTACAGCTATTAGACACGGGTTTAGTCAATTATTTTTCAGGTATTCAACAGGAGATATTTGGTACAAAAGACCTTAATATTTTGTATAAAGGAAGAATCACAGAACATATTGTAGGTCAAGAAATACAAGCTCAGTCCCATCTTTTATTAAACAAACTCTGTTTTTGGGTTAGGCAGAAAAATCAATCCAATGCAGAGGTTGATTTTGTCATACAGCAAGGGAATAAAATTATCCCCATTGAAGTTAAATCAGGTGCAACAGGTAGATTGCGTTCACTGCATCAATTTGTAGAGCGTACTAATCACCCATTTGCCATTAGGCTTTACGCAGGGAAATTAACAAAAGAAAAAGCCAAGACCATTGCAGGAATAGAGTTTCAGTTATTGAATTTACCCTATTATTTAGCAGGAGAGCTTGATCAGTATTTAGAATGGTTTATTGCTTCAGAGCTATGAATAAATTAGTAAGATATTGATGTGACTCAAATATCAAACTTCTATTTTGTGAGAGACTTAGGAATATGTACAAAATAAGTTTATTTACCTGAATCCGTGAGGTCACTACGGCACAGGACGCATTGACCTCACGAATTCAGGTTTATTAAACACATAGGAGTAAAGTAGTGAAAACTTATTTAATCTTGGGTCTTAAGCACCTTTTAGCTTTGCATGTAAGTCTTGCATATTTGAGCATGTTGACTGGCTTTGGTATGTTGTTATTTACGGCTTCTTTTTTCTATTTACTTGTGCATCCTTATTCGCTTGATTCACTTTCAGATGGTATAGGTCTGCCTGTTTTTGTTTATTGGGTAGTCACTTATTTGATGGCAGTTATTGGTCCAGGCGCAATTATATTAAGCATTGCTTTTTATCAGAAAATGCACCGTAAAATTTAATAGTTGCAGTGGATCAAAAACAAAATAACTATTTAATTTATAAGTCTTTTTTATCATAATGCGTACTTTGTTTGTGCTAGTATTGTTCTTTATTAATAGTTACGCTTATTGTTACCCTCCATTACAGCTTTTTATCGAAATGACTCCTAGCGGTGGTACGCTAAAACCACCATCAGGAAAATACTCAGGTCCTGTTATTATAAAAAAACCTATTGTTATTGAAGGACAGGGTAAAGTAGAGCTAATTGGTGATGGGCAAGGCACTGTCATCACTATCAAGGCAGATAAGACTATTATTCGTGGCTTACATATCACGCATTCGGGTACATCGCATGATTCGGTCGATGCAGGTATCAGTATAGAAGCAGATGATTGTGTGCTTGAAAATAATAAATTAGACAATGTGCTATTTGGTATTCAGTTGAAACAAGCCAATGGGAATATTGTAAAAAATAATACCATTTCATCTTTAGATCGAGATATTTCAATTCGCGGAGATGGCATTAGAATGTGGTATAGCCATGAAAACAGAATTGAAAATAATAGAATGAACAAAGTACGTGACTTTGCTTCAAATAACTCATCCAATAATCGTATTATTGGCAACATCATACGCAATAGTCGCATAGGAATGGAGTTTATTTACTCTAATAATAACGAAGTCGCTAATAACACCATTAGCCATAATACAACAGGGATTGTCTTGATCTATTCTAATCATCTGAATATTCATGATAACCAGATTTCTCATGTCCGCAAGCTAACAACAGGAGCAGGCTTATCATTCAAAGAAAGTGCCGAGGTTGTGGTAGTTAATAATACCATTGCACATTGTGCAATTGGCTTGCAAGCCAACTCACCACTTGACCCTCGTAACCGTATGATTGCTGATGGGAATCTATTTGCCTATAACGTGCTTGGCATGTATTTTTATGGTGAAAAAGGCGGACATATTATACGCAACAATCGTTTTGAAAATAACTTCACAGATGCACTGGGCAGTGGTTCAATGACAATAAGAGATAATATTTGGGAAGGCAACTACTGGGACAACTACCGAGGGTTTGATCAAGATAAAAATGGTATTGGCGATGCGCCTCACAAGGTTTATCTTTATTCCGAAAGAATCTGGGGAGATACCCCAAAACTCAAATTTTTTCGTGGCTCTCCAGTTATGGAAATGCTTGATATATCCTTAAGACTAGCACCATTTAATGAGCCAAAATTGCAATACACTGATCCTAGCCCAAGAATGCAACAAAAGACGCTACAATTAACACCCATCCCCAGGGCAATAGAATGATATTCCACTAGATAACAATAGCTTGTAGAATATACTGAATCTTCTAAAACGGAAAAGCTGAATTTATCAAATTCGTTAAATAGAGCAACTATTCGCCTCTTTTGATAATCTCACCTTATAAT
>JALSLM010000045.1 GCA_026988295.1 Thiotrichaceae bacterium | reverse complement strand
CTAAATCTAATAATCTCCCTGGAGTTGAAATAAGCACATCAGCGCCACCACGCAACGCCAGCATCTGTGGGTTGATTTTAACGCCACCATAAACACTAAGGCACTTAATCCTTGGCTCAACACCTTCCGAGAAACGCTCAAATTCTTCACGGATTTGAATAGCCAGCTCGCGCGTAGGAACAAGCACCACGATATCAACCACATTCTTTTTATTAAAATGTCTATTATCGGTGTTCTGCCCTTTTTTACTCATTATCGAACTGAGCTTAATATTACGTCTGATAATGCCTTCAAGTAGTGGCAAGACAAAAGCTGCGGTTTTACCCGAGCCTGTTTCGGCTCGCGCTAAAACATCCTTGCCTTCTAAAATAGCGGGGATTGATTCCTCTTGCACATCGGTAGGCTCTTTATAGCCCGCCGCTTGAATGGCAGAGAATATTTTTGACGAAAATGAAAACGAGGCAAAGTCGCTTTTTTGAGGTTCTTTTTTCATGGGTAAATAGACAGAATAAATAAAGAAGCATTCTACCGCATTTAAGCTTTGGTTAAACGCATTTCAATCTTTTTATATGAGAGAGACCTTCGTAAAAGAATAAACATAGAAAATACTGGTATCATTGCAATATGCTTTACTTACACACCAGTAATCAACTCGAAAAACTTGCTACTCAATATGCACTAATCACCAACGAGCCTCTCGATGATGTTTTTGTACCCGAATTACTCGTGGTACAAAATGCGGGAATGGCGCGATACTTGTCGATGCACGTGGCAGACATATCGGGCATTAGTGCCAATACCAAAGCACTCTTCCCTGCTGAATTTATGTGGAAGTTATTGCGCATTGTCTCTCCCAATGTTTCCAAACAAAGCGAATGCTCACCCGATGCCTTAGGCTTTCATATTATGCAAGAGTTGACGGATAATCCTGCTGACTACCCTGAAATTGAACATTATATTCTCAACAAGAATAACACCGGTAAAACTGATATTAATGAAATAGCTACATGGGATTTATCAGGTGAAATATCTCAATTATTAGATCAATATTTGTTTTACCGAAGTGATTGGATTCGTGAGTGGGAGGCTGATAAACACGAGCCATCAAACTGGCAAGCACGCCTTTGGAATCGTTGCGTGAGAGATAAAAAACTCACCCATTGGTTGAACTTGCAAGATCAGTTTAAAGACTCATTCGATGTTGTAGATGCATCACGTTTTCCGTCACGCGTTTCATTCTTTTCCATGTCGGCACTATCGCCAGGTTATTTAGATTTACTGGGTGAACTTGCCAAAAAAACAGAAGTGCATCTCTACATTATCAACCCCTGTGAAGACGTCTATTGGGGTGATATTAGCTCCGAAAAAAACCGCGCTAAATTACCCCTTGAAGAACAAGCTTATGTTGATGTAGGAAATCCCCTTTTAGCATCGATGGGCAAGCAAGGTCGAGAGTTTATAGACCAGCTCTTAAATACCCCAGAGCTAGAACGCCAAGTCATAAAAGCAGATGAAACGCCTGTCAATACGCTGTTACAAAAACTGCAAAACGATATTTTTAATTTACAACCCTTACAGCCCTTACAACACCCTGAAAAGCCAAAAAACAGCGAAGACTCACACTATCCAAAAGACAATTTCATTATCTTTAACGCTTGTCACACCGCGATGCGAGAAGTGGAAGTGTTACATGATCAAATCCTCAACGCACTCGATAGCGACCCAACACTCAGCCCTGCTGATATTGTCGTGATGATGCCTGATATAGAAAAGTACGCACCTTATATTGAAGCTGTATTCTCTAACCCTGCCAATATGAACACCAAACAAAGCTTACCCTTTAGTATTGCTGACCGTAATCCGCTGGGTGCTTCTAATATGATTGAAGCTTTAACCAAGGTGTTAATGTTGAGTGACACACGTTTTGATGTTGAGTCTGTTTTTGAGCTATTAGATTATGATGAAATTCGCGTGCAATTTAATTTGGATGAGAACCAAGTCATCCAATGCCGTAAGCTGGCAAAAGCAACCAATATTCGTTGGGGGATCAGCGCCCATTATCGCAAGAAAAATCAGCTCCCTGCCACTGATGAACATACGTGGAAATATGCCCTAGATAGAATACTGCTTGGCTATGCCCTTGGTGATTCGCCCGACACGATAGAACAGCTATTTGAGGCTGACTCTGATAATGACGACAACAAGGCTGTCAAAACAGGTTTACCCTTGCTCGCCTACAACGATATCGAAGGCAGTGATGCATTAATGTTAGCCAACCTTAAACGCTTTACTGATACAGTATTTAGAGTCAATCAATGGCAGCAACAAAGTCATTCTGTGATTGATTGGCTAGATAAAACAAAAACACTCATTACACAATTATTTTCAGAAAGTAGCGATAATCAGCCAATTTTAAAATCACTAGATAACATAAGGAATAATGTATTACTAACTGATTTTAAGAAGGAACTGTCTTTCACTATTTTTCAAAAATTACTCATAGAAAACTTACAAAAAATCACAGGAACTGAAAAATACCTAGGGCACGGCATTACCTTTTGCGCCCTCGTGCCCATGCGGAGCGTGCCTTTTAAGCTAGTCGCATTGATGGGCATGAATGATGGTGAATTCCCTCGCCAAGATAAACGCCACAGCTTTGATTTGATGGCAGGCCAACCACGTCGTGGCGATCGCTCGCGCCGTGATGAAGATCGCTATTTATTTTTAGAATCACTTCTCGCAACACGCAGTCGTTTGATGATTAGTTTTACAGGGCAAAGTGTTCACGATAACAGCACCTTGCCACCTTCTGTTTTAGTTAATGAATTACTGGATACATTGGCAATTTATACGGGTGAGAAACCTGAAAGCTTTATTTGCAAGCATCCTTTGCAAGCTTTTAGTCCACGTTATTTTCAAGAAAATAGCGACTTGTTTTCTTACGCCAATGAATACTTAAAACTTCATACTGATGATAGAACCCAAAAACCACCTTCGGATATTTTTATTAGCGAGCGCTTAACTGAGTTGGATGATAGTTATAAAAAAATCACACTTGATGCGCTCATAAAATTCTATCAAAACCCTGCTAGAAGTTTTTTGCAGCAACGTTTTTCAATCCAAACCTATGATGATGACATCACCCTACCCATTCGCGAGCCATTTGAACTTGAATCTTTTAAAGACCGTGAAATACGAGAAATGATCATGCCTTGCAATGAGAGCACAACAAATGCTCAACTTATCGCCCGCGCTAAAGGCCTACTCCCCTATGGCGCAATTGGCGATGCCGTGTTTAATAATGAGAAGCAAGTCATAGATACCTTTAAGGCACAACTTCCCGAACTTGAGCTGCAAGACTCACAGTATTTTTCTATATCATTGGGGGATTTTCAACTAGATGGCAAGCTAGATAAGCTCACAAGCTCAGGACGGTTTGTTCAACAACTTACATCACCCTATTTTAGAGATTATATAGACTTGTGGATAAGTCATTTAGCGTTAAATACACAAACCGCAACACCCACTATTTTTTATTCTCCTGATATAAAATTTACGCTATCGGCCATTGAAAACGCCAGCGAGTTACTCAAAAAACTACTAAACTTTTATTGGCAGGGCTTACATTTCCCTCTGCCTTTTTTTCCTAAATCTGCTTTTGCTATGTACAAAGATAAAGGCACACAAAACAGAAAGAATGCAGTAACAGCATGGCACGGTGGCAATCAATTAGCTGGCGAGAAAGATAAATTTGAGCATTCGCTGTTTCATAGAGCTGAAACCATGAATGAAAATGAGTTAGCTGATGACTTTTTAGCCGTTAGTGAGCTTATATTTGGAGAAATGTATCAAAAACTATCTGAAATTTAAGCTCTCCTCTATTAACTATATATTTCATCTGCGAGAGCTATGCCCGAATCTGGTGTATGAGTAGTTGAAAAAAAGCGGTCTTTCTGGATGATTGTAACTTGCAATCAAAACCAACCAGAAGGAGACCACTCATGACAGAAAATAACGTGATTTCACTAGAA
>JALSLM010000044.1 GCA_026988295.1 Thiotrichaceae bacterium | reverse complement strand
CCTTTTTCCTTTAGAAAAGGGCCTAAAACCTTATTAAAGAAACGCTTTGATTTGGTTTCACCTTGTTCTTCTTCGTGATGGCTAAAGTCAACATTGGCTAAAACTTTATTGGTCATCCACGGCGTAACAATATAAGCAACACCCAGAGATAAAAGCATTCCGATGCTGGCATTAATTGGTATAGGGCTCATATAAGGCCCCATTAAGCCTGTCACAAAAGCCATTGGTAATAAGGCGGCAATAACGGCAAAGGTTGCCAATATAGTTGGTCCACCGACTTCATCAACCGCGTAGGGAATGACATCTACCAGTTTTCTTTTGCCACCTAATGCCATGTGACGATGGATATTTTCAACCACCACAATGGCATCATCAACCAAAATACCAATGGAAAATATCAGTGCAAATAATGACACACGATTAAGAGTAAAGCCCCAAGCCCAAGATGCAAATAGAGTCAGTGCCAAAGTGATTACCACGGCAACACCCACAATTAAAGCTTCTTTCAAGCCTAGAGCGAGCCATATTAAAAGCACTACAGCAAAAGTTTCTATAATTAATTTGTGAATTAATTTATCTGATTTCGCTTTAGCGGTTGCGCCATAATTGCGGGTGACGGTGACATTTACCCCATCTGGAATAAACGTACCTTTTAACTGTTCAATACGTTTTATAATGTTATTGGAAACATCAACTGCATTCACACTAGGCTGCTTGGCAACAGCAATAGTCACAGCGGGGGATTTTATACCCGCTTTTAAACCCTTGTGGGATGCTCCCATAGCAGTATTAAAGCTTACATAAGTTTCTGGTGAATCTGAGCTAAGTGTAATCTTGGCAACATCTTGAAGATACACTGGGTTGCCATTAAAAACACCGACGACCATATCTCCAATTTCTTTTTCATTGGATAAGAAAGTACCTGCTACAACCTGTACTTCAGTATTATTATCAACCAGAGAAACAGCATCAGTTGCAGTAGAGCTTGCCTGTAATGATGTTCTAATATCATGTAGAGAAAGGTCATAACCCGCTATTTTGGTGCTATCTAATAAGACATGAACAACCTGTTGAGTGCTGCCAACGGTATAAATTTCACGAGTACCAGGGACTCGCTTTAACTCTGCTTCGATGGCATGGGCAACTTGTGATAATTCATGTGCGCCACGTTTGTCGTCTTCAGTCCAAAGGGTTAAGGTAACAATAGGCACATCATCAATACCTTTTGGCTTAATTAGAGGATAACCAACGCCTAATTTTTGTGGCAGCCAATCTTGATTAGAGGCAATTTTATTATAGAGGCGAACCAGTGCTACAGTGCGATCCACACCCACTTTATATTGAATAGTGAGCATCGACATGCCAGGAAAAGAGGTAGAATAAATATGCTTCAAATCTTTTATTTCAGAAAGTACCTGCTCTGCGGGGGTACTCACTAGATTTTCCACTTCTTCTGCGCTCGCCCCTGGGAATGGAATGAAAATATTCGCAAAAGTAACATTAATCTGAGGGTCTTCCTCGCGTGGTGTCACCATCACCGCAAATAAGCCTAATAATAAGCCTACCAATGCGAGTAGCGGGGTTATCTCGGTTAATAAAAACGTCTTGGCAATACGTCCTGATATGCCCATTTTATTATTTGATTCACTCATGGGTAGCAGTCTCTTTACTGTTCTTGAATTTTTCTTCACGCAACTGTTTTAAAGTTATCGCAGCATGTACAGGGTCAAGTGCAATAAGTTCGCCTTCATCAAGACCTGCTAGAACACGAATTTTCCCATCGGATGTGGGGTGTCCCAAGCGCACCTGTCTGAGTGTGGGAATTTTATTTTTATCAACAACATAGACACCAGTGACCTCACTTCGGTAAGCAACAGCAGAAGCAGGGATCAATAAATGCTTTTCTTTGCCAATAACAAAGCCCATTTTCACAAAAACTCCTGGAAACAAGCCTTTTGCTGCTGAACTCAACAAGGCGCGTACCTTGAAAGCATTTGTTTTAGGGTCAGCATAAGGGAAAAAGGTTAGCTTTTTTACAGAAATACCAGCCTTATCACCATCAACAAAGATTCTTGCTGATTTATACTTCCTTATTTTAAGGATTAAGCGCTGTGGAATATCGGTAACAGCACGTAATTCTGATAATGAAATACCCGTCATAATCGCTGAGCCTAGAGCAACCACTTCACCTAGTTCGACATGGCGTTCAACCACGATACCACTATAAGGGGCAAAAACTTCTGTGTAGCCAAGTTGTTGTCCTGCCTTGCTAAGCCCAGCTTTAGCGGATGAAAAACCTGATTTGGCAGCAACTAAACCTGCTTTAGAAGCCTTAAGACTCGCTTTTGCAGATTCAAGTCGAGCCAGTGATGAGCGCATTTTGGCTTCAGCCTGATCATACTGAGAACGAGTCAAAATACGTTTGCTGTATAAACCTTTAACTCGATTAAATTCAGAGCGTGCTACAGTATAATTTGCCATCGCCTCTTTGGTTGCTGCTTCAGCCTGAACAACTGCTGCAGAAGCACGACTGATTGCTGCCTTAGACTCCCCCACAGCGGCTTTAGCCTGTTGTAGACCTGATTTTTGATTTTCAGATGAGATCCGTGCAATAAGCGAGCCTTTTTTAACATAGTCCCCCACATCAGAGGTTATTTTGCTAATGATTCCACCTGTTTGTGCAGAAACTGTACTTTTATTTACTGCTTCAATTTCACCATCTAACATCTGATAGTTAACGACTTCTTCTTTAATAACTTTGCTTGTTTCTAAAGGGCTAATGTCTGCATTTACAAGTAAAGGTAGCGTTGCTACAACTAAACTGATTAGATATAAAGGTTTCAATAAGTGACTCATATTAGAACTCTCAAAGATATTTATTTTGGATAGTGGTGGATCAAATGATTTCCTTTTGCCTATTTCTTAGGCTGGCACATTCTAGCAAAGAACATTAGAGAAATCTAATATACTGTTTTTTTATGAGTGAATAGTTTGCTAAATAGTCATTCTTGAAAAGTTAGTGCTTCTTCAGCATTGGTTTGATTGGTTCAGAATATATTTGTAGATACCCATCCCCCCCCTTTTTTTTAATTTTTACTAATTTTTTGAGATTGTGTGAGCAAGGGAGGCTAATAAAGGAAATCCTGAATAAAAATAACAATCCGATAAGGGATTAATAAAACTAATCAGGAGTTCGCTTTATCCGCATTTATATACCGATTATCTGTCTGGTCATAAATTCAGCTTTTAGAGAAGGATTAAAAGAGGATAATTAAGGGGCGAAAGAGATCTTTAGAAACTTTTGCAAATAGAACGATAAAATTTTATTTAAAGATAAAAAGGAGTACAAAACTATGTACAAAACTATGCAAGGATGCAGAGTATTAGAGAGAGTAACAAAGTTTATTCTCTTTATATTTATAATTGCTTCCGCACAAGTTCACGCTAAGGCTAACTTAGCAATTCAATCCTCTCATGTTGAGGTTATTAATAACAGTAGGGTGCATATTTATTTCCGCTTAAGCGAAAAAGCACAAGCCCGTGTTGAATATGGAGCAACCACAAACTATGGTCACTTCACAACAAAGGAAACCAGCTTTAAATATGACTATCATCGCCAATTAGTTCGTAACTTAGATGCGAATACCTTATACCACTATCGTGTTCATGCTTATGATAGAAATGGTGTTGAAGTTGTTTCAGCTGATAAAACCTTCAGAATCAATAAGCAATCAAAACTTAAGGTTAAATCATCAGGTGTAGAAACTATTGATAATAAGAGTGTCCACATTCACTTTAATTTGAATCAAAAAGCACAAGCACGCGTTGAATATGGAACAACTACAAACTATGGTCACTTTACTACAAAGGAAACTAGTTTTAACTATGACAATCATCGTCAATTAGTCCGCAACTTAGACGCGAATACCTTATATCATTACCGTGTTCATGCTTATGATAGAAATGGTGTTGAAGTTGTTTCTAATGATAAAACTTTTATGATTAAAAGTTCAGCGGGTTATGCTTACCCACCTGAAACTGACTTTCATACCATTCCATCTGATT
>JALSLM010000043.1 GCA_026988295.1 Thiotrichaceae bacterium | reverse complement strand
GTTTGTGCTTTTTGAGTTTTTACTGATGGAAATCTACTTTAATAGTATTTTTCTATCTGCCTACACTAACAGATTTCACTAAACTCTAGGAGGCTATCTGAGAACTCGGATTGAAACGAAAATGCCAGAAATATTATAAGGTGGGTTTATCAAAAGAGGCGAATAGTTGTTCTATTTAACGAACTTGATAAGCTCAGATTATGATGTTTATGGGATTTGCAGTTAGTTCTCAGACAGCCTCCTAGTCTTGACCAGAAAAGTACTCCATCTGCAATCTGGATATTTTTTCTTCCAACTCTATTGATTTGCCAAATTTTCTCTCCCATCTTTGCAAGAATTTTGGCAAGGTTAGATTAGCATCCCAGCCTTCTACTATGGCAAGTTGAATGGTTGCACTGCGTAATTGTGGATAATTTTTGGCTTTATCTAATAACTTAATAGCTTGTTTTATGCGATAGCCTTTTTTTATAAAATTTATTATTAAAAGTAGTATTTTAGAAAAAACAAATAAGATAAAAAAAGTACCCACTGATGCCAATATCCAAAACAACCCATGATTTAATGCGATAACAAAAGGAGGATTCAGCCTTGCTGTTTGCAGTTTTCCCGATTCTGGCTCAAAATATTGAAGCTCTATTTTTGGTAGCTTAAGTTGGCCATTTGTTTGTGCCTTGAAGGGGATAATATAACTACGTTGATTGATAATACCTGAGTCAGATTTTAATACTTTTGTGCTACTTTGTATGGGTAGGATTTGTAATGACTCATTAGAGATTATTTGTTGCTTTATTGCTGGCATGGTTTGTTTTACAACATTTTTAGCTATAACGTGAATTTTCCACTCACTTAAATCTTGGGTATTAATTAGCAAGCCATTATTCCATCTATTCTGTAGTTTTATTTTACCAACAGGCATAGTCGGTGGAATATAAATAGGTAATTTTTTTACCTGAATATTAATATCTTTTATTGCGACTAATTGCGTCAATAATTGCTTGCGTCCCCGATTTGGACGATAGACAATTTCAGGCAACTTAATTGTTTGTTTTCCTGCGATAAAAGGAAAGGCAACCCATTTGAGTATCAACCGTGTTTTAGTTTTCTGTTCAATTCTTTGCAATGGAAAAGCACTAATATCCCAGCCTTTTTGTTGAAAATCATCCGCTTCTAATCTTGCAAAGGGGTCTTTTGTTATAAGCTCTAGCGTGATAATAAGCTGCTGTCGTTGCCAAATCTGTTGAGCCGATTGCTTTATTTTGAGCAGTGGTATTTCTTTTGCCTGAGCCATAGCACTAAAAAAGAGCATGGAAAGTATGAATACCCATCCCCCCCCTTTTTTAGATATTTTAGATTGATTAAAAACTACCAAGGAGACACTCCAGGTATTGTTTTAGGCTCTTTTAATTTCCCAGGAAAACCTTCTTCGATCTCAAATAAACGCTTCCACAAGGCATTAGCAGATTTATCAAAAGTCTGCTCTTTTTTATCCATTAAATATAAACGAGCCTGTTGCATATCTAGTTGTTTCTGTAGAGAATCTTTAGAGAATTTGTGACCGAGCAATTTATCATCATTCTGTAATAAGTCAAGCTTAGTCAATTCAACCCCTAGCAACTGATCTAATTTTTCCTTCGGTAACTTTGGCAAAGAAGCCTTTAAGAGCATAATTGCTTTAGTGCTGAGCATATAGGGAAGTTGCTCAGGTAGATCAAAAACTGGAGCTATATCATTGGCTGTAGCAGAATTGCCACGATTCATTTTACGCTTGCGTCGCTTTTCCATTTCAATAAACAAGGCAATACTGAGTTTTTGATTTTTAATAGATTTATTCTGTTTAGGCGCATAGCGTAACGCATCAGTAAAAAGTGTTGCCGCTGTAGCATAATCACCAAGTTGAAACAGTGTATTACCCAAATTATGCAAAGCGATGGCGCGTGCTTTGTTTTCACTATTGTTTGCATCATTGCTTGTAGCTTCTGCACTTAGCACCGAATTTATAAAATGGCGTTTAGCTTTGATAAAATCATTTTGTTTATATGCTTCTATTCCCTTAGAAAGGCTCACGTCATAGCTATTGCTCATGTATTCATTGGCATAGAGTGGGGAATTTATCGCCACTATATTTATCAGTACTACAAAAAACAATATCAGCCCAATAACAAAGCTATTCAAAGACTTTTTAAAAGCATTTTTGTAGATATTCTCGAAAGTAGAATTAAAAGGAAAAAGAGCCACAACTAAAAATAAAACTGCTGGAAATAAAACCCAAGCAAATAACTCTATCCACTGTTGACTATTAGCAGAATAATTAGTCTTGAGAGATTTCATCATGCCCTGTGAATAAAGTATATCCAAATCACTATTATCACTTGTAACCGCCATAAAACGCTCATTAGCAACTAAATCTGATCGACCGACCCTGCTGAACTTTTCCAATTGTTTTACATTCATTTTTGAGATGATTGCCTGTCCTTCTGACTCCAGCCAACTCCCATCAGCCAAGGGAATTGCCGCACCCTCCTCTGTACCTAAACCTAAAATATAGGTACTAATATTGGCATTGCTGATTGCCATTAATGTAGAGTCAAGTTGGCTAAGCTGTTGAGATTGGTTATCTACACTCGATATAGCTGATAAATTATTACTTTCAATATCTCCATCTGTCATCCAAAGTATTATTTGCTGCTTCTTATAAGGTTTTTTCTTAGCGAGGGATAATAGCTCTTTTTCGGCAAGCAACAAGGCAGCATTAGCATCACCGCCATGTGTCGGTAATTGTAAAAGATCAAGACCACTTAAATAAAACCTAAGCGCCTTTAAATCAGATGTCAGTGGCACATATAAATGGGCTCTACCCGCATAAACAATAATGCCCACACGCGCATTTTTAACTATTGATAATAAATCAAAGGCCTCTAAAGTGGCACGACGTATGCGAGAAGGCTTTATATCAGTTGCTTGCATCGAACGCGAAAGGTCAACAACCAGCATTATATCCATTAATATTTGGTTTTGATCTTTAGCCAATTTATCAGGGATTCTAGGGCCAGCTAGAGCCAAAGAAAATAAAAACCATGATAAAAAATACGCACTATTTCGAGAAAAAAAGAAACCTAAGGCGGTTTTTTTCTCCTTTACCTCAATCCAAGGCAATAAATACTCATCTGCAAAGCTATTTTGTTTGTGCGTTTTTAGCCAAACAAGAATAAGCCACAACAAAATAGGGAAAAGCACCAAAAAAAACCACAGTGGTTGTCGCCAGTTTATACTTAATAAAAAATCAAGCATTACGATTCCCTGCTCTAAACAAGCGCAGAGCCTGTAATAAAATCAGCATAAACAAGCCAAGCATAAGAGGATAAAAATATAAAGTTTCACGTTGATATTGTGGCTTCAGTTCTGCCAAATTTTGTCGTTGTGATAAAATACTTTCAAGAGCTTCTTTTATCGCTTGGCTATTATTTACCTGATAACTTTTGCCACCCGTTATATCTGCAATTTCTTTAAGCAATGGCAGATTCACCGCTTGATATAAACCACCCTGCACTGCTTTATTCTCACTTTTCTGACTAGAACCAATCGCAATAGTAAAAACAGGAATCTCACTTTCAGCAATCAAACTAGCTGCCGCTGTTGTGGTCACTTTTCCCCGTGATTCATCAGCATCACTAAAAACAATAAAGGTTTGATGCCGACCAGCCTGTTTATTAGCTTCTTTTAATGCCATCAACAGAGCATCCCCCAATGCTGTATATCGCCCTGCCAAAGTTGTGCTTATGCGGCTGAGCATTCGCCGAATAAGATATTGATCATTACTTAGCGGCACCAGAATATAAGGTTGTTCAGCAAAAATAATCACAGAAATATGCTCACCTGCCATTTCTACAGCGAAATTATCGACAAGTTTACGCAATAATTCGATGCGTTTTATGGGTTTACCATTCAGAGAATAATCCTTTAATTGCATACTAACAGAAGTATCAACAAGAAAAATAATATCACGCTCAGGTGGTGGATCAGGCAAGCGTTCACCTATTAAAACAGGCTCAGCTAACGCAATAATCAAAGCACTAA
>JALSLM010000042.1 GCA_026988295.1 Thiotrichaceae bacterium | reverse complement strand
ATTTTGCAGATGAACAAGCCGCTGGTATCGTGTAAACAAAATATATAAAAAAAGGGGGGGGATGGGTATGCTACATATTACTTTTCATTTTATTGCTCCTGCAATTATTGTGGCGCTGTTCTTTCGTGCTGACTGGAAACGTGCTTATATTTTTTTGATGCTCACTATGTTGGTTGATATTGATCATTTGTTAGCGACTCCTACTTATGATCCTAGCCGCTGTAGTATTGGCTTTCACCCCTTGCATCGTTTTTATGCGATTGCTGTTTATGTGGTGCTTTGTTTTATTCCTCGCCCTTTTTATGTTCGCTATATTGGCTTAGGCTTAGTTATTCACATGATACTCGATTCTATTGACTGTCAAGTAACTAACGGTATTTGGTTTACAACCTGAATCCGTGAGGTCACTACGGCACAGGACGCAAGCTATTGATTCATCACGGGTTTAAAAAATACCCGCTTAACCTATGGGTGAAGCTAAGATTTAGTGAGCTTCCCATCTGCGCTAGCAGATGGTGAACTCAATTATGTAGAGCTTTTTAAATTCCATGCCAAACCAATATCTTACGCCCTGTTATCCGCATTAACCTCACAGATTCAGGCTACAAGTTAATACACAATTAGAAAAAAAATAGAAAAAATTCTTGAATTCTCATAATCACCCCCTATCATTAGCAGTCGTTGCGTGAGAGTGCTAATACTCTTACTTTATTTTTATTTTTAAGGAGAACCCCAATGAATATTCGTCCTTTACACGATCGTGTGTTAGTACGCCCAGCAGAAGAAGAGACTACAAGTGCCGGTGGAATTATCATTCCCGATAATGCCAGCAAAGAAAAACCAAACAGTGGTGAGATCATTGCTGCAGGTAATGGCAGAATCACAGATGCAGGTGATGTACGTGCAATGGATGTAAAAGTTGGTGACAATGTTTTATACGGTCAATATGCAGGCACTACTGTAAAAGTTGATGGTGAAGAATTAATGATGATGAAGGAAGAAGATATTCTAGCTGTTATCGAAGGATAATAACAAAGATAAAGTCTTTCACTCTGTTGCGGTAACTTGCTGTTGCAAAAGCACTGCTCAGAACAAATTTAAAATCCTGAGATAATATTCTCAGGAAGTAAACAATTTTTAAGAGGAATACAAAATGGCTGCAAAAGAAGTACGTTTTGGAGATGACGCGCGTTCACGCATGGTTGAAGGCGTTAATATTTTAGCAAATGCGGTAAAGGTAACATTGGGTCCTAAAGGACGTAATGTTGTTTTAGATAAGTCTTTCGGCGCACCAACAATCACTAAAGATGGTGTATCTGTTGCTAAAGAAATCGAATTAGAAGATAAATTCGAAAATATGGGCGCACAGATGGTTAAAGAAGTTTCTTCACAAACTTCTGACATCGCAGGTGACGGTACAACTACTGCGACTGTTCTAGCACAAGCAATCGTTCGTGAAGGCATGAAATCAGTTGCTGCGGGTATGAACCCAATGGATCTTAAGCGTGGGATTGATAAAGCTGTAGAAGCGGCTGTTGAGAAGCTTCAAACAATGTCAAAGCCATGTGCAGATAATGATGCTATTGCTCAGGTTGGTACGATTTCTGCGAACTCTGATGAAAACATCGGTGGTATTATTGCAGAAGCAATGGATAAAGTTGGCAAAGAAGGCGTTATTACTGTTGAAGAAGGCAGTGCTCTTCAAAATGAGCTAGATGTTGTTGAGGGAATGCAGTTTGATCGCGGTTACTTGTCTCCTTACTTTGTGACTAACCAGCAAAATATGTCAGCAGAACTTGAAGAGCCATTGGTTCTTTTGCATGATAAGAAAATCGCAAATATCCGTGATTTGTTACCTGCACTTGAAGGTGTTGCAAAAGCTGGAAAACCTCTACTTATTATCGCAGAAGATATCGAAGGCGAAGCATTAGCAACATTGGTTGTAAACAATATGCGTGGCATCGTTAAAGTAACGGCTGTTAAAGCTCCTGGTTTTGGTGATCGTCGTAAAGCAATGCTTGAAGACATCGCAATCCTAACAGGTGGAAAGGTTATTTCTGAAGAAGTGGGACTTAGCCTTGAAGCTGTAACAATGGAAGACCTTGGTTCTGCTAAACGTATCGTTGTTGATAAAGAAAATACAACAATCATTGATGGTTCTGGTAACCCAGAAGAGATCAAAAGTCGTGTTGATATGATTCGTGCTCAAATCGAAACAACTTCATCTGACTATGATCGTGAGAAGCTTCAAGAGCGTGTAGCTAAACTAGCTGGCGGTGTTGCAGTTATTAAAGTTGGTGCTGCAACAGAAGTAGAAATGAAAGAGAAGAAAGCCCGTGTTGAAGATGCTCTTCATGCAACTCGCGCTGCTGTAGAAGAAGGTGTAGTAGCAGGTGGTGGTGTTGCACTTATCCGTGTTCTACAAGAAATCTCTGATCTTAAAGGTGATAACCACGACGAAGATATGGGCGTAAGCATCGCACTACGTGCAATGGAAGAGCCAATGCGTCAAATCTGTACTAATGCAGGTGATGAAGCATCAGTTATCGTCAATGCGGTTAAGAACGGATCAGGTAGCTATGGCTACAATGCCCGTACTAGCGAGTTTGGCGACATGATTGAAATGGGAATTCTTGACCCAACTAAAGTAACTCGTGCAGCACTTCAAAATGCAGCATCTGTATCTGGCTTAATTATAACGACTGAAGCAATGATTGCTGATAAGCCTGAAGAGTCTGGAGCCGCTGCTGGTGGCATGCCAGATATGGGCGGAATGGGCGGAATGGGTGGAATGGGCGGCATGATGTAATAGCCTCCTAGGAAACTATCCTAAAACTAGTACTCCATCAAACCTATGTTATCAAACCAATGTTGATGGGGTACCAGATGTGTTGGATTAGCATCGTCTAATCCAACCTGTCAAACTCAAGTTTGACTCATTACTGATACCACCCTTCAGAACAAGAGATTTCTTTTCTTGCTCGATCTTTCTCAATTACCTTATCGTCTCTGATATAAAAAAATCTACTTTATCTTTAAATATCCTCTTATTTTTCCTTGATTTAAGGCTATAATCAGCTAATCGTACTTAATAATTCAGGGGAGCAAAGATAGTATGCAATTCTTTTCTAAAAATGGACTTATGCTTAGCGGTGCCGTTCTTTTTTTGGGTATAATTTTAGCCAATAACGCCCAAAGCAATGAGACTACAACTAACCCAGACAGCATAGATAGCTTAGACAATAAAACCTACACTGCCAGTGGCTCAACCGATTTAAAAACAGCACAGATGTTAGTTAGCCTGCTAAGAAACCCTCACTTAAAAGTTCAGGCGCAGGCTCAAATAGCATCAGATGGGAAACAACAAACGCCTCAAAAAGCAACTGATGCCTCATATATAGCCCACGGTAAAACTGATCGAAAAACGGCTCAGATGCTAATCAACCTTTTGCGAAATCCTCACTTAAAAGTAAAAGCAGAAATTAATCAAACCAACAAGCAAGATGGCATACGTTATACTATCAATGGCACTACTGATATGAAAACTGTCAGAAAGTTTAAAGCACTGCTGAAAAACAATAAGCAGGTAAATATCTCCATCCAAGATAATAGAAAACCAGCGACACCAATCACTTTAAACACTAATACTCAGAGATCTCCACAGCCTCAACAGTATATCTACCAAGATTATTCAGCACTTATCACACAGGGAAAGCCTTTCTATCACTATGGTCGCCCATCTGTTTTTATTCGAGGAAATACTCTTTGGTATCCAGTCTTAGTTACAACACAAACACCTTCTAAAGAACCTAAAGAGAAAATACAAAAAGTTTCTGAATAATTTATCTTAACTGACTGTTTTAGTGTAGTTAATATTGAGACATGAAGCCCAATAAACAGAGAGTTAAATCTTATTTGTTGGGCTTTTCAAACTCAAAAAATGTAAAAAAAGGGGGGGGATGGGTAACACACAATTACTTTATGAATATTACTTTATATATTCGGCTTGAACTTCCACTGCGCTAGAATAATCCCAATAAACATCAATATAAAACCTAATATCATTCGTAAGGTTAAATCTTCACCTAATAGCCAGACTCCTCCAATGACAGCAAAGACGGCTTCTAGCGACAAAACTAAAGCGGCATGGTGCGATGGCACTGAACGCTGGGCAAAGACTTGTAGCGTATACGCAATTGCAACTGAAGCGATGCTGGCGTAAGCAACTTCAAGCCAGCCACTGCTTACACCAGTCACAATATCTTGCAAAACCACATCTTCAAAGAGTAAAGCACCCAGTAATGAGAGCAATGAACAGGTGAAAAACTGTACGATAGATAAACGTAATGGATCATGTTTTCTCACTGCTTTTTCAATCAACAGAATGTGCGCAGCCCAAAATATTGATGATGCCAGAACCCAAATATCTCCTTGATTAATACTAGAAAAATCTCCCTTTTGAATGCTTAACAGATAAAGCCCAAACATTACTAATAATGCCGCAGGCCAAATTTGTAATGCTAAACGCCTTCCTGTGAATGAAAGAAATATAGGAACAAGCAGAATATAAATTGCTGTTATAAAGCCACTTTTACCTGCTGTTGTTTCCACAATTCCTATTTGTTGTAACATAGCACCAAAGGTTAAAACAACTCCCATGACTATGCCAGATATCATCCCTTGGCGAGTTAGTTTTTTATAACCAAACCAACGAACTAATATGAGCAGACATGAGGCCCCAACGGCAAAGCGAATCGCGCTAAACATAAAAGGGTCAAGATAATCCATACCTGTTTTTTGAGCGACAAAAGCAAAGCCCCAGAGCGCAGCGGTAATTATCATTAATAAATTACCTATAAGTGGTGTAGGTACTGCCCGCATTGTCGCCTCTTTTACGTTAAGATAAGGGTTGAGGAAAGCCTGATTAAGTCGATTAGAATTTAGCGCAGAAAAATCTGTCGCTATTTTTCATGAAGTGAGACGTAATAGTTATTCTATTGCGTCAATCTTCATCGAAAATATCGGCAGATTTGGCAAGCGTGAATTCGTATAATAATTGGACTTGATCAGGTTTTCCTCAACAAAGTGTAGCTATTTAATGGGATTAATGCATGAAACAATTTTCAACCATCGGCATTTTCTGTAAAGAAAATGATAAACGTATTGAAGCAACCTTGAAAACTTTATTAACTTTTCTAAAAGCTGAAAATTTTAAGATTGTTGCGGATAAAAGTGCCGCAAGATTTATTGATGTACCAATAATGAATACCGAGGAGTTTTGTAATTGTATTGATCTAGCCATTGTCGTAGGTGGGGATGGCACATTACTCAAGGCTGGTCGCTTGCTCAGCAATCAAGATATACCCGTCATAGGGATTAATCTGGGGCGCTTAGGCTTTTTAGTGGATATTTTACCCGCTGAAATTAGTGAGCAATTAACTCAAATGCTACATGGAAAATATACTATTGAAACGCGCTCACTTCTTCATGCAGAAGCTTTTCGTGGAAAGCAAAGCCTAGGAGAAAGCATCGCACTAAATGATATAGTCTTGCATGTTAGAAATGATATTCGCATGATTGAATTTACAACTCATATCGACAATAACTTTGTCAATACGCAACGCGCTGATGGGATTGTTATCGCTACGCCAACTGGATCAACTGCTTACGCTCTTTCAGGTGGTGGACCAATTTTACACCCTGGTTTAGAGGCAGTTGTACTTGTTCCTATTTGTCCGCATACATTAAGCAATCGCCCTATCGTTATCAGCAATCAAAGTAATATTCATATCAGTTTATGCGAAAAGCGCAATGTAAATGCTCGTGTATCATTTGACGGACAATCAAATATTGATCTACAAGCAGGTGATCATATTGTAATACGTCAACAGTCTCATAAATTACAGCTAATGCATCCTGAATCTTATGATTACTTTCATATTCTCAGAAATAAACTTGGCTGGAGTGTTAGCCCATAAATATCATCCCATTTTAAATTGATAGACCAGAATTGGTAGAAATCTGTATTTTTGTAGGTCAGATTAGTGATAGCGTAATCCGACAAATTATGATTATTTATTATTGGTTTAACACAGCAAAATCTATCAAGCTTGGCATGGATATGATTAAAACTCTGTGGCTCTCTAAGCTATAAAAAACGCAAAAATAGGGGGGGATGGGTATCTATAAATTTGTTGTCCTGTATCCATCAAACCAAAGTTGATGGAGTACACTAAAACCTACCTAGCGCCAAAACCTGTTGCCATTGTATAAATTGTTTGAAATACAATATGCATATCAAGTTTGAATGAAATATTCTTAATATAAAATAAATCATATTTTAACTTGGTACGAGTGCCTTCGGCATCATCTACATAACCTTGCTTAATTTGCGCTAAACCAGTTATTCCAGGAAGAACTTGGTGTCTATCCATATAGTTAGGAATAGTCATTTTATATTCTTCGACAAACACAATTTGCTCTGGTCGAGGACCAATAAGGCTCATTTCTCCACGAAGAATATTCCATAATTGAGGCAACTCATCAATTCTCATCTTTCTGATAAAACGACCAAAACGGGTAATTCTAGCATCTCCATCTTCCGCAAATTGAGACCCATTCTTTTCAGAATCAGTACTCATACTACGGAATTTCACCATATTAAATACTTTTCCCTGATAACCTACACGTTTTTGCCAAAAGAAAATTGGACCTTTGGATTGGTACTTAATTAATAATGCTGTGATAAGCATAAGAGGGGCTATAACTGGAGAAAGTAGAACGATTAAAGCAATATCAAACCATCTTTTTATTGCAATATATGAAGAGAGGGGGTTAACAACCTTTATTGGCTTTGTTGAGTTAAGACAATATCTATTAATGTTTTCTGGGGCACTCATGGTTTTCACCTAATTTTTATTTTGAAGCTGTACTCTAAAAGAAGCTATACTTTAAAAGTACAAAACAAAAAAATCTAATCTATTAGAACTTAAGGTTATAAAACATCGACAAGGTGTCGATACATATTGGAGTAGCCTAAGAATAACTGACAGGTGGTTATTTATTACACCCTCCTAAGCTAATAACTTTTCTACCATCAACTGCAAAGAACTACTGCCACGAAATTCATTTACATCTAACTTATAAAGTAAATGCACTTCTGCACCCTCTTCTGGGCAATTATCAAGGTCTGCATTAAAATAAATTGCAGAGACTGTGCGCTCAAATCCTTTTGTGCGTAACAGCAGTTTTAAATGACGGTCTTTTATAATATGTTTATTAATAATGGTAAAGTGATTATCGAAAATTGGGGTGGGGAAATTTTGCCCCCAAGGCACTGCAAAACGAAGTTCATTGGCACATTTAAGGTCAAAATCTTGTGCTTCTAGCTCTCCATCACTGTAGTGAAGCTCTACAAAAGTTTCTTCTCTCACATGCTTATTGACGATATGACATATAGCTTGTGTAAACTCATCAAAACGTGATTTCTCAAGTGTTAGCCCTGCTGCCATTGCGTGTCCACCAAATTTTTCTAACAGACCTGGGGTGCTTGATGCAACTTCATCTAAAATATCACGGATATGGATTGTTGCTATGGAACGAGCTGAACCTTTTATTTCTGCGTTAGCTTTTTCAATATCCATAGCATCAGCAGGTGCAAAAATGATTGTCGGACGGTTGTATCGCTCTTTCACACGCGCAGCCAGAATTCCAATAACACCTTGATGCCAAGCATCGTTATAGAGGCATAATACGGGCGGAAGATCCCCACTAAGTTTATTATTATCAAGCTCTTCCAGAATACTCAAAGCTTCTGCTTTCATATTCTCTTCTATGCTACGGCGCTCGATATTTAAATCATCTAGTGCGCTCGCATAGTCCATCGCATTGATTGCATCATCACATAATAAACATTCAATACCTAGCGACATATCATCTAAGCGCCCGGCTGCATTGAGCCTCGGACCACAAGCAAAACCAAGATCAGTACTTACCGCATTATTTATATTGCGTTTAGCAACACGAAACAATGCTTGTATGCCTTCACAGGCTTTGCCGCTACGCATTCGACGCAAGCCTTGCTCGACTAAAATACGATTATTTTGATCAAGAGTAACAACATCTGCAACCGTTCCAAGAGCGACTAGATCAAGCAACTCGGTAAGATTTGGAGCAGTCAGATTGTTATCAGTAAAATAGTTCTGTTTTTGTAAGGTGGTTTTAAGTGCCAACATTAAATAGAAAATTACACCCACTCCAGCTAGGTTCTTTGAGGGAAATTCATCACCTCGCTGATTAGGATTTACAATTGCATTTGCATCAGGTGTTTCTTTCGCGGGTAAATGATGATCTGTTATAAGCACCTTTATACCCAATGATTTTGCCTTCTCGACCCCTTTTATACTAGAAATACCATTATCAACAGTGACAATAAGAGACGGTGAACGCTTATTGGCTTCTTCAACAATTTCAGGTGTAAGACCATAGCCATATTCAAAACGATTTGGCACCAAATAATCCACTTGCTGATGCCCCATTGCACGTAAAGCACGAACGGCAAGAGCCGTAGAGGTTGCACCATCAGCATCAAAATCGCCAACAATAAGAATCTTCTCCTGACGACGAATAGTATCAATAAGAATTTTCGTTGCTGTTTCAATGTCTTTTAACATTGAAATAGGATGTAAGTTTTTTAAATCAATTTGGAGTTCATCGTGATGATTTATACCACGCATTGCAAAAACACGTTCTAACAGAGTTGCAGTAGAAACATCCTTACAAAGTTTCCCTGTCAACTCTCGTCTAACTAGCTTCATTGGCAACCTCAATCAAGGAAGACTGTTTTTTAGTCCAAAATTGCCAAGCTTTGTTTTTTTGGGGTTTTATTAATTTTCCAGTACAGCTATCAATAATGAGTTCAATTTTGCCACTCTGCCAAGCTTTTATAAGTGGCTCTATATAAGCATCCAGATTATTTAATTGTTTTTGATAAGCTTCAATATCATCATAAATAGCCGCCTGCATTAACTGATCAAGTATAAGCATCTGCTTTCCAGTGTCTGTGCCTATCAAGCTAGATGTATTTGCAGGCAAAGGATGAAAATCACATTTAGCAGCGATGGATAATAATTTGCCTTTTCCTTCATTATTTCCATAGACAGCACAGATATTATCAAGTGTGATATTTTTATTAACTTCTATATCTCCACCACCATAAAACCAAAGGCTATTCAAGCTAGGTAAACCTGCTGACTCTCTCTTTTGATTTAAGGGCAAGGAATGCAGCAGCATTTGAATTTCATTCTGAATAGCACTCCAGTTCTGATTTGCTGACACAGGCAAAAAGTGCGCGATATTTTTTCTCAATACTTCTGTTAGTGGAGTCGTTTTTATATCCTCTTTTGAGCCTAATGATAGATACCATTGTGATGGAGAGCCATAAATAAACTCCAGCCCATCCTGCTTAAAATATTGATTCAAAGCCTCAAGACATTGCATGGCTTCATCATCAGTCAGATCAGTTATCTGATCTGTTAGGGTAATATCATTTAAGCCAACTTCAAGATGTACTGGATCAGCACAGAGTAGTGTTTCTGCGTTTCTTTTAGCTATAAACTTATTATTTTCAAACTCACTATTTATAAACCCATCCCCCCCTTTTTTTACATATTTTTGTTGCTGGGTTAAATAGCGATAAGAAGCAATAGGTAGCTCTTGAGCCTGAGTAAAGCCAATATTTGCAAATAGGCTAGCATCAATTCCTGCTAATTCATGAGATGAAAGTACATCATATTTGCAAAATAGCCGAGATAAATTAGGTGCTTCAGCCTGAAACTGGAAATCTTGTTGCCAAAGCTGCAACGGTTGTAATAATTGAGGGATAAATAGATGGAAAACTGCTGGTCGAGATGATTCGATAGTATAAAACCTTCAGACAGAATGAGAAATATGAGGCGTGCATAACACTCAAAAGGAAAAAAATGGTCGGGATGGCCAGATTCGAACTGACGACCACCACACCCCCAGTGTGGTGCGCTACCAGACTGCGCTACATCCCGATTATTTCTTAAGAAAATATTGATGCAATAGAATGATTATTACGACTCACCCATGGAAAATAGTGACAGATTTTTCTTTTTCTGCGCTAAGTTCTAATCGACTTAATCAGATTCCCTTAAGGACGAGGTAGAATACAGTATGCAATCATAAAAAAAAAGTAGCTTCATCAAAAATTTTAGTTCAAATAAGTATATCTTGTAGATAAGTAGAAAAAACAAACACCTTATCGACTTATTACGACCTTAGTTCAGAAGAAGCAATATCTTTATATAGGATTCTTGTTACAGTCACCTTATATTAATAAGAATTAGGTGGAGAATAATGATTTTTTCTATAGATGTGGAGGACTGGAGTCAGTCTGTATTAAATACTAGCAACCCAGTAACAAATCGAGTTTATGACAATACAGTACGTCTTATTGATATTCTCGAAGAACACAACCATAAAGCAACTTTTTTCACGCTTGGAAATGTTGCCCAAAAGCACCCTGAACTAATTCGCAGGATTAGTGATGCAGGGCATGAGGTTGCTTCCCACGGCTTTAATCATCAGTCGATATTTAACCTGACCCCTAAACAAGTAGAGGAAGATATTACTACCTCTGTCAAACTACTTGAAGATGCCTCAGGAGAAAAAGTTATTGGTTTTCGTGCACCTAATTTTTCAATCAGAGAATACTTATTTGAATGGTACTGCGAAGCACTTGCTAAAAATGGATTAAAATATGACTCTTCACTGTTCCCAATGAAAGTCATCAAATATGGAATAGAAAGAGAATACTCTTTAAAGATTTTTAACAAGTATTCTATCAACGAACATTACCTAAGCTATGTAAAAATAGGAAAATACAAACTACCTTTTTTTGGTGGCGGCTACTTTAGGCTTTCCCCCTACGCCATAACAAAACTACTATCTAAAAACCTTGATAGCAGACGGGCTGTTTTTTATATGCACCCTTATGAAACAGACTATGGCGAACTAGAAGCCGTAAAAAAAGCCTATGGAAAAATACCTTTAAAATGGCGTTTAACACAATTTGCGGGAAGAAACTCTGTTGAGAAAAAATTACACAAACTAATGGATGATTTTGAATTTACATCGTTTAAACAAGAGTTTTATAGTAACGATTCAATTTCTACCCCTCGAAGTACACTCAGTAACATTGACGAGGACATCACTGATATTGCCACCACTGATAAAACCGATATGACAACAAAGATTTTGTATTCATAAGACATAAGGAAATCATACCCCATATCACAAAGAATTTTTGCTTCAGAATATCTAACCTCAGAGGAATATAGTGAGTATTTCGACCTATCTATACTTATGAAATCATAAAATGTGATAAAAGAGTGTATTACCCACCCCCCCTATTTTTTACATTTTTTGAAGTCGCTACAATTAACTTAAATCAGTGAGCTCAACACAAATAACAGGGGATAAGATATTGATCTAGTGAAAAATCAATATCTTACCCCTGCGCCCTAAAAGATAGCCCGAGAACTAAGAACTGACTGCAAATGCCATAAACATCATAATCTGAGCTTATCAAATTCGTTAAATAGAACGAGTATTCGCCTCTTTTGATAAGCCCACCTTATAATATTTCTGGCATTTTCGTTTCAACCCGAGTTCTCAGACAGCCTCCTAGTCAAATTACGGATTTAGGTTCAGATTAAAGAGAGTCAACAAGCATGTCTAAAACAACAAACTACCGCCCAGAAATTGATGGACTTAGAGCACTCGCCGTAATGCCCGTGTTATTTTTTCATGCTGGATTCTCTCTTTTTAGCGGTGGATACATTGGGGTTGATATTTTCTTTGTGATTAGCGGCTATTTAATAGCTAATATTATTCAAAGAGAAATTAGCCAAAATCGTTTTTCGATAGTTAATTTTTACGAAAGAAGAGCACGTAGAATACTACCTGCCTTATTATTCATCAGTTTAGCTTGCATACCTTTTGCCTATTTTTGGATGCTTCCTTTTGAAATAAAAGAGTTTTTTGATAGTTTAATATCAATCAATCTTTTTTTATCCAATTTTTATTTCTGGCGAGCAAATGAATACTTTTCAGCAGCCGCCGAATTAAAGCCATTGCTACACACTTGGTCGCTATCAGTCGAAGAACAATTCTATGTGTTTTTCCCCGTTTTTCTTTTGCTACTTAATAAGTTTAAGCACTCTATTATTTTGTTTGCTGTTATCAGTATTACCCTATTAAGTTTTGCTCTTGCTGAGTACGCCGCTGCTCACTATCCAACAGCAAATTTCTATCTACTTCCCACCCGTCTTTGGGAGTTAGGAATAGGTGCGATTCTTGCACTTAGCGCATCATTTTGGATAAAAACAAAGCCTTTGACTGCTCAAATAGGCTCAATAATAGGTATTACTGGAATTATTTTTTCTATTTTTTATTTTGATAACACAACACCTTTCCCTGGTCGCTGGGCACTAATACCTGTTTTAAGTACAGCACTAATCATTGTATTTGCAACACCACACAATTTGGTTGGCAAGTTATTAAGTCAAAAATCTTTAGTGGGGATTGGTCTCATTAGTTATAGCACTTATCTATGGCATCAACCCTTATTTGCATTCGCTCGAATAAGAATGGAAGAAGCACCAACAACAACAATTTATCTATCGTTAATTGTTATAGCTTTATTACTTGGATATTTTACTTGGCACTTTATTGAAAATCCATTTAGAAATAAGCAACAATATAATCGAAAACAGATTTTCCTAAGCTCAGCCCTATTGACATTATTTATCTTAAGCATAAGTCTAATTGGACATGCTAAATCAGGAATCTTTAATAAAAAACAAGCTAAAGCTGCTGAAATACAGGTTTGGCGTAAAGATTACAACCCACGAGCACCAGAATGTCATGGCGGAGGAAAACTCTTTATAAGTCCAGAAAAAGCCTGTACCTATAACCCAGATCTTAAAAAGAAATTTGCTATATGGGGTGATAGTCATGCGCTAGGTTTGGCTCATGTTTTGGCAAAAACCCTAAAAGAACAAAAATTTGACCTAACGCATTTTACCTATAGTGCTTGCATACCAACAGTTGGTATTTATAAAACAGATGAACCCACATCTCAATGCAACGCATATAATAAAGCCGTTCTAGAATACGTAAATAATAGTAAAGAAATTGATATAGTTGTCATGCACGGCAGGTGGCCACTGTATCTCGAAGGTACACGCTTTAACAATCAAGAAGGTGGCATTGAGTATGGTGAGAATGCCTACATACTCCCTGCAAATAACACCGACATCTCTATATCATCAAAACCACAAAGCAGAATTGATGCAATAGGGGCACTCTATCGTAAAACAATTGAAAGTCTAATAGCACATGGTAAAAAAGTTGTACTTGTCTATTCTGTACCAGAAGCAGGTTGGAATGTTCCCATAAAACTTGCACGAAATATTATTCTTGATAGAAAAGTATCTGCCCCACTATCAACCAGCTTTAAAATCTATAAAGAACGAGTAAAAAACACGCATAACCAACTTGATAAGCTCGTAAATAACGATAACTTAATAACAATACATCCTTCCATATTATTTTGTAATACAACAATAAAAAATCGTTGTATTACACAAACAACAAAAGGAGATCCCTTATATTTTGATGATAACCACTTAAACAGTATTGGCGCACTTCAATTATCAAATCTTATTCTTAGCTCTTTGAAGAAGCATGATTGGTTAAAATAAGTGGTAGCAGGTTAAACCTCAGATTTATAGCGATCTGTCGGATTACGCTATCGCTAATCCGACCTACAAAAACACAGATTTAACCCACTACCAAATAAGTCTTTATCCGAGAACTTGAATTGATAAATTCAGAACAAGCTTATAGATACCCACCTCCCCCTTTTTTTGTATTTTTTATAATATAGTATTATCACTTGGCTTAGATTATTGATTTCTCACACATACCAAAAATTTAGGCTGTTTCAAGTTGTTTTTTATATTCAGCCTTATATTGATCAGCCATAGCAACGAGTGAAAAGTTATCTCTAGTATATTGCTTTGCTTGTCTGCCCATTTCAACACGCTTTTTTTCAGAATCAAAAAGTATTTCCAAACTATTTAAAAGCTCATCTTCAGATTCCCCAACAAATCCAGTTTCACCATGTTGTACGACTTCATCATTTCCGGGAATTTTAGTAACAACAGCAGGGATTCCAGAAGCTTGTGCTTCTAATAAAGCAAGTGATAAACCTTCATAAGCAGATGTTTGAAAGAAAATATCGAGGCTAGGTACTAGTTTTAGAACTTCACTTCTATCAAGCATTCCAGTGACTTTCACACCTGCCGACTCAAGATGATCAACGTCTTGTTTTTCACCGCCACCAATCCAAACAAATTCAACATCACTTCTTTGGCTAAGAATTTTTTTAGCAATATCAGCGAAGACATTGGGGGCTTTTTGCAGTGAAATACGCCCCGTAACACCCACTCTTATCTTTTGATTCTTTATTGAATAATCTTTTGGTGTAAGTTGTGAAATATCAATACCATTACTAATTCGTATCAGCCGTTTGGTATTACCACTAGTTATTTCTTTAAGCAGAATGTCATATTCTTCTTTTCCACAGGCCACAATCGTCCCACCTAACCAATACCCTATATGCTCAAGATATTTATATAACTTTCTTTTAAAAGGCTGTTCTATCAAGGGATAGTGTATTGCATGAGAAGTATAAAGAAGATGGTTATTTTTTCTTAAAATAAAACCTGCAGCACGTGCCAAAAAACCACTTTTTGATGAATGAGTGTGAATGATATCTGGCTTTAACTGATTAATATATTTAACCAAATTATATAAAGCCTTAGTATCAACAACTGGATTAATTTCACGGCTCATTTGCACATGTATTAATTCTACTTTTGAATCAAATAATGTACGCCAATTTTTAGGGGTATGTTCGCGTATAGAATGTAGTACCGTTACGCGATAACCATCTGCAACAAGGCGGTTCGCCATATCAACGACCCAGATAAAAACGCCATGCTCCATAGGCTCAATCACATGAACAATGTGCATATTTCCTCACTTATTTTTGATAAAGACATTTTTGAAGTTTATTTTTATTATTTTTTTAAAATGGCAATACAAACCTAGTAGTTTTATTTGCACAGTTTTAGCACACCTAAAAACAAATAGCCTAGATGGTCGAGAAGCCCAGCGTAAACGATACATTTTTTCAGCATCAGCAGCATATTGATTTTTTTTATAAGAATTAACTGAATCTGCATACATAAAATCAAAAACTTGCTTATTTTTGATAGCTCTACCAATTTCTTTGCAAACTAATATAAAAAGCGGAGAATACTTGTTTGCATATTTTGAATAAAAGCCACTTTGATAATAATGTACCTGTCCCTTATCCATAAAAATATAGTAAGTTGCAAGTGCTTTACCATTTAGTTTTATTGTTTTAATAGCTGATTTTTTTTGAGGTAACAAACGTCTAATAACTTTCTTATGAAACTCACAAAACCTTGACGAATCAAAAACACAATGATCTACCCTGTCTTTCCAACGCGAACAATGCATTTTTGTTAACTGAACAAAAGCAGGTTTAATACTCTCTAAGGTATCAGTCTCTTCAATCGTCACTTCTCCATCTCGACTTAAAAGTCGATTTTTCTTGGCAAACATTTTTCTCCAACGTCCACCCATTTTGTTTATATAGGAGTCAAAATCATCCATTCCAGAAATAGTAAATCTAACTCCACAGTCAATCTTTTGCCGAGCTACTTTATTATTTTTATGGTTAGTAAAACATTGAAGTACTAAGGAATTTTCCAAGAGATATTCAAAATCAGCAAAATCCCAATCTTTTTTATGCTGAATCAAATAATTTGATACATACTCTACAATCTCTGATTCAAAATTTGGCAAAGCGATAAAATCTTGATATTGAGTTAAAATTCGATCATCTCTTGCATCCCCTGAGCCTATAAATCGCAAGGTCTTACCTTGTATTAAAGATTGAGGATAAACTTTTTCAATTTGAAATGGGATAATACCTATTAATTCATCATATTGATAAATACAAAGGATATATAATTGCCGTTGAAATTGATCTTTATAAACCTCCCACCACGTAAACATCCAATCCCAACTTGAGAAAATGCTACTACGCTCACATTTTGTATATAGCTCATTCCATTGACTTTCTAGTGATCTAAAATCTTCCAGTTTGCAAATCAATTTTGTAGTAAATCCAACCGAAGAAGCTAATACCTGCCCCTTTTCTACTTCTTCTGATGAATCAATAGAAACACTGATTAAGTTTTTATATTTTCTATAGTTTACAATTCTATTTTTATAAAAATCATTTAAAGATTTTAGTGTTTTTTTCGCATAATCGTCCCTTATACTTTGGCGTATAGAAGATTGTTGATTTGTATGATGATGTATACTCAAAGTCTGTAATATTTCTTGATGTAGTAATCTACTTGTAAAATTACTTGTATTATATAGGAGATTTAACTCACTCAGGTGCGAAACAACAATAATAAACCCAAGCCTTATTTGGATCATGACTTAAGACTGTCTGAGAACTAAAAATTGACTGCAAATCCCTGTTCTCAAACAGCCTCCTAGAAAAACCCATTGTACAACACTTAGCTTATTTTATAGCTTTTTCCTGACAGAAGGATGCGCCTGCAAGGGTGAACACTTTACGCATAGGTAGACTAGCACCACAAGGTGCTATCACCCTAATATTTTTTGATTCAAACTGTCGGATAGCACTGCCTAGCGAGATTTCACGATTATCATCTCCTTCAATTTGCTTAATCCAGTCTGAAGAAAAATGTATATAGTTAGGTCTTATATATTTCAGTACTTTTATGAAATCATTGGACATTGAACTATTATTTAAGGCTATCTTACACTGGTATCTTTTAAGCTTTTTAGAAAAATCAATGACTAATTTTAACTCTCTTGCTTTTAATTTTGATGGTAATAAAAAAACCAAATGGTAGGATTTAGCACCTAATCTTGCAAGCTCAGACACAAGCCATTGCGTAAATGCCCCGTCAGAAACAGAAGCTACACTCACATCAATCACTAAAAAAGCATCAAGTTTGGATTTTTTTCTTAAAATCTGGAATAGCCTAGTAAATTTGACCTTATCCCAAAAAACATATTTCTGCTTTAGTAAAGTTGCTGTCAAAGGCTCAAACAGTAAGCCTTCTACACCTTTCTTTTGCTCTTCATTAATAACTAAGGAAAGCTGATGATGCTCATCCATTTGCTCATTTTTTTTCATTATCACTAGTTTTTGAGCAGATAAAGCAACTTCTTTTCTTTCAAGAAGCTCAACAATTATAATGGATGGATCAACTTTAGGAGTCTCTACCGAAACTTCCGCTCCTTCATTTAGCACAGAAAAAGGATTGGGTGTAGTGGTTTGAATGTTTTCATTAACAGCTTTAACAATATCTTTTTCAAGCCAAGGAGAACGCGTAAGCTGAGGAGAGTGCGTAAGCTGAGGAGAGTGCGTATTTACATCATCAACTTTATCATCATTTGTTCGTTCTTTAACTGACGAGTTTATTTTTGGAAAATCATCAAATTTATTTAACTCACTAACCCATAGTTGTAAGCATTTTTTCCCTTTATACACGGAAGGTATCAGATGAATATTTGCTCTAAATTTTACACCATTGCATTTTTTCATCGAAAGAACTAAAGAGCGATTAGTATCACAACGCTTGAGCTGGCTTTCTAAAAATCTTCTAAAGACTAAATGTTCTTTACTACCAATAAGCTCTTTTATAGAGATACTTCGTAATTGTTCGCTAGACTCAGCATTAAACAGTGCCAAATACGATGCATTGGCATAAAGGTGCAAATCTTTAGTGATATAAGCAATAGCTTCTTGGCTAGACTCTACTAACCATAGGCAACGTTTTTCTGAAACCCCCAAGAGACGTTTGCAACGTCGAAACTCTGTTTTAAACTTAACAGTTTGTATTAAACATTGCAGAAAAAGCTGGGATTTATCACTAGAACTTTTGAAATGAAGCTTTGAAAAGTGTGGGTTAATAGGCTTTTTTGTTGAACTGGATAATGAGTTCTTATCAGTAGTTAAAACCACAACAACAGCATCTGGAGCATACTGCCATATCAAATCAGAAAGAACATCTAATGAAAACTTAATATCATCAGAAATAAAAACCAAACCTGAGCCTCTCAGCTTTTTTAACGCAAAGAGAATATAATTTTTTTCTGCATCAACCAGTTTTACCTGAACATTAATATCAAATTTACATAATGACCTAACCAGATCAGAATAAAGCTTTGATTGTTCGCCAATAAATATGCACTGTATATCCTTTTTATTCATAGGATAGACAATACTGTAGACAAAACTTATTGGCTGTCTTTAACCGACTATTGAGAAAAAATATAGGACAGGGGGTCAGAAAACTACTCAGATAACCATCCAAATATCAAAAAAATATTGTAACGGCTCAGATTAGCCCCTGATTCTGTACAACTCAACGCTCTTAAGGAAACCTGATTAAGTCGATTAGAATTTAGCTAAAAATAATTGGACTTGATCAGGGTTTCCTTAAGATTTATCAGAGAAACTCCCAAATACCATCAAATGATTCTACGCTTCCCTCTTTAGTAGGTTTCTCTTCATCACGGTTATCAAAACTACAATAAGCAAAACTACCAATAGTGTCATCTATTGACTTGATTGTTACTAATTGTTGACGTGAGCCTAGAGTTAAAGTCAATTCATCCTCTACGCGAAAGATAAAACCTGGGAATATAAGGCTTGCCTCCTCCCTAGAACCTTCAATTGATGGCAACATAATGCCTTCCACAGGTAATTTTTGAGTAATTTCTCGATTACTAATCTGCTCAACCTGAACAACCATGCCATGTAAAGACAATATTTCAAGACCAATACGCAAACCAATATCTTTGTATGCATCTAGCCAACGAATAACAGCAATTTGCCATAGGGCTGCCTCATCTTTAGGGTCTTGAACAGCAACTAATTCACCAACACGAGCAGTACTTGCTTCGACTGTTACTTGCTTTAAACCATAACCACCAGAGCTACTATTTTCAAATTGCCAAGAATGCAATTTAACATCTCTATCTTCTGCCAGAGCATCAATATCAACATCAGCCCAAGGACTAGAAACAGCATCACCTGCGGCTAGAGCCTCATAAATATTATCATCTTCAATATCTTCATTTATCTGATCACTGAATGAATCTACTGAATTTTCACGAATGATCTCAATCACATCAACCATTCTAATCGCTAGCAAGCCTTTTTCTTCGCGGGGAAAGCGTTTAAATCTACGATTTCTTATGGTGGTTAATACATAAGCCAGACGTTTTGCTAAACTATGCGATAACATTGACCATTTTTTATGCCGACCAAGCCCCGTATATTCACTAAGGCTGACAAACTCATCAAGCGCATGAATAACTTTTGATAAATCAAAGATACGACTAGTTGCAGAACTAACCAAATCACTCACAGGCATAAGCGTTGCTGGCTCATCGGTATTCATCAGCACAATATGTGCATATTTACTATTAATATTTGCTGGATCAGTAATTATAGAAACATCATCAAGACAAAGCCTAAAAAAGTCTCTAACATTAACAATTTCACCTTGACGCAAAGTATTAGGTGCAGTTAAAGCAATTAAATTTATGAGTTTATATAGACCCTCAATTGTGATTACTTCACCATGAACATCATCTTTAGTTGGCACAACGATATTGTGTACTTCATTTTCAAAAGCAAGTAAGTATAAGTGATGAAGATCATTCCAAATCGACTTATCAGTTTTAGCATAAACCTCATAGCCATTCACAAGAACTTGCGTCATATAAGTGACAGCTCGACCGATAGCTAACAACAGCTTCTTCTTTGAAACTGAATCCTTAGTCAGCATCTCAAGTGCAGCTAATTGATAAGAACCCGCAGTTTCCATTAATAAAGACTTTTTCAAATCAAAAATCTTTTGACTTCTTTCAGGCAAGGGAAAAGAACGACTCAGAAAGTGACGATCAAGATTTTCAAGGATCATTTTGATATAAGGCAAAAGAACTTCAGTCACGTCGATTCTAGTTTGAGGAGAAACTGAATCATGATTTAACATAGTTAAACCTGTATACAAGCGTTTGGTTGTTTCTCCCATATCCGTTAATGGCAACGATGCAACCCAAGATTTAGCCTTAGCTGTAGTACGCAAATCAATTGGAGCTTGCTTATTTTTTACTGCTTTAGCCATTTCTGGTTGTTGCTTTTTATTATTTTTTGAAAACATTTTCAGACTCATGAACCAACCCTAGTTTATTTTTATTATTTCTTATTTAGGCTATTATAACACTTTCATTATTTTTATACGATAGCCTGCTTAGACCGTTTGCCCGAAATTTCCTCAACTAACTTTGGTACTAAATAACCAGGTAATTGCTCTTTTAAAGTCTCCAGCAAGGCAATTGCCCTATCCCTTTTCACAGCAAAATGAGCCGCACCCTGCACCCGATCAAGCTGATGCAAATAATAAGGTAGCACCTTAAAATCAAACAAACGATAACTTAATTCAGTTAAAGCTACAGCATTATCATTTACTCCTTTTAAAAGCACAGACTGATTCAGAAGAGTAAAGCCTGCGATCTTCAATGCATCTAAACACTGCCCAACCACCTCATCCAGCTCATTTGAATGATTAGCATGAATAACCATCACTTTATTAATAGGCAAGGCAGATGCCCATAATAAAAAAGTCGAATTAACCCTTTCTGGTAAAAATAAAGGAATACGCGAATGAAAGCGCAATGTCTTTATATGCGGTATTTGCGCCAATGCTTCACACATACCTTGTAAACGCTCATCAGACAACATTAGTGGATCACCTCCACTTAAAATCACTTCATGAATAGTTTTATCAGCACTAATTTCATCAATAGTATTTTGCCAATTTTTTTGACTCACCAAAGAATCACCATAGGGAAAATGCCGTCGAAAACAATAGCGACAATGCACCGCACAGACACCTGTAGTAATAAATAACACCCTACCCTGATATTTAGACAGCACCCCTGAAGATATTTCCGCATTAAGATCACCGACAGGATCACTCATATAACCAGCAACTATCTTCTGCTCATCTATTATCGGCAAAACCTGTCTCAATAAGGGATCATTCCAGTCTCCCTTTGTCATTTTTTTTACATAAGACAATGGCACTAACAACTTAAATTGATCACTTAAATTCAACTTCTGTTTATACTCATCCTCATCAAGATCAAGCAATCTGAGCAACAAAAGAGGATCACGAATAGCCTCAATCAAAGACTTTTGCCAATCTACATGATATTCATCTTTATATTTAGATACTATTCCAGTTATCATAGGCGGCTAATATTTCAAAGTTTCAAGGAGTGCTCAATGGCGAGCTATAATACCAGCGAATTTAAAAGTGGTCTTAAATTTATTATGGATGGTGATCCCTACACGATTGTTGAAAATGAATTTGTAAAACCTGGAAAAGGTCAAGCATTCAACCGCGTAAGGATTCGTAACCTGAAAACAGGTCGAGTTATCGACAAGACATGGAAATCAGGTGAAAAGGTCGAAGCCGCTGATGTCATGGAAGTCGATATGGAATACCTCTATGAAGATGGTGAATTTTGGCACTTTATGGAGCCAAGTACTTTTGAGCAACATGCAGCATCTGAAACAGCCGTAGCTGATGTTAAACACTGGCTCAAACCACAAGAAAGCTACATCATTACACTCTGGAATGGCGTACCACTTAGTGCCACACCACCAAACTTTGTTGATTTGAAAATCACTCAATGTGATCCAGGCGTTCAAGGCAATACTGCACAAGGTGCAACCAAACCTGCCACTGTTGAAACTGGTGCACAAATTAAAGTCCCCCTCTTTGTAGAAGAAGGTGAAATGGTCAAAATAGACACACGCACGGGCGAATACCTTTCTCGTGTAAAAGAAAGTTAAAAACATCAAAAAATAGGGGGGGATGGGTAGCAGTATTAAAGGAAATCGTGATCAAGTCCAATTATTTTTAGCTTGTCAAATCTGTGCTAAATTCTAATCGACTTAATCAAATTTCTCTTAAAACACGATACATTAATACCCATCCCCCCCTTTTTTGATACTTTTTTAAAAAAGAATGAACTGGCAACCAGAAACCAATCATAAAACACGTCAGCAACGCGCTCAAATGCTTGCAGATACTCGCAGTTTCTTCCAACAACGCAATGTACTCGAAGTCGAAACACCCGCACTATCTCAAGCTGGCAATACTGATCCCTTTATCGAATCTTTTCATTTAGATCAACGCTATCTACACACATCTCCCGAATACCCAATGAAGCGTTTACTCGCCGCAGGCAGTGGAGATATTTATCAAATCTGCAAAGTTTGGCGTAAAGCAGAATCAGGTCGTAACCATAACCCTGAATTTAGCCTATTAGAATGGTATCGCGTGGACTTTAGCTATCAACAACTCATACAAGAAGTCAGTGAACTATTGCATCTTCACCTTGCTAAAATTCTCACTGAAGATAATCAACTTTATACTTACCAACAAGTATTTCTTGAAAACCTTGATATTAACCCCCATATCGCTAGCCACAGAGATTTAATTCATTGTGTGACAGAAAATATCAGTGGATTATCCTGTGAAGAATTGAGTCGACAAGCTATGCTTGATGCTTTATTAACGCATTGCATCGAGCCAACTTTTAAGAAAGACAGGCTGACATTCATCTACGACTACCCTGCTTCACAATCTGCATTAGCGCAGCTTCGTGAAGAAAAATATAGTAAAACAGGGGGGGATGGGTTTGCATTCAAAAGTTACTCTATTGCAGAGCGCTTTGAAGTTTACCTCGGTAAAATAGAACTAGGCAATGGCTACCAAGAAGAAACCAGCCATGAACGAAACAAACAGATATTACATACTGAAAACACGACACGAATACAGCATAAACAAGAAACAGTTACACAAGACGAACTTTTTTTAGCCGCCTGCAAATCAGGAATACCTAGATCAGCAGGAGTAGCAATAGGACTAGATCGAGTTTTAATGTGTATTACAGGCCAAAAAACCATACAGAAAGTTATTAACTTTCCATGGGATAAGGCATAATGCACGGCTAAATTTTAAACATATCAATACTTGGAGTTTTACCATGAACTTTTTTATCTCAGATGCAATGGCAGCAGGCGAAGCAGCACCACAGGGCGGTGGTCTACAGCTTGTCATTATGATCGCCCTATTCTTCGGCATCATGTACTTTATGATTATTCGCCCTCAATCTAAGAGAGCAAAAGAACATGCTAGCTTGCTAGATTCACTAAGCAAAGGGGATGAAATTGTTACCAGTGGTGGAATTTTGGGAAAAATCGTAAAACTAGGTGACAACTTCATCGAGCTTAAAATTTCTGATAGCAGTAA
>JALSLM010000041.1 GCA_026988295.1 Thiotrichaceae bacterium | reverse complement strand
AGCCTACTAAGGGTTTATTTTAAAATAATCAATAGCTTCTTTAACCGCAATAGTATTGCTGGATTTTAGACCCGCCTTTTTTATCAGCATCCAGTTTTTTGCAATGATATAATCTCTATCAGTATTCTGAATTGATTTTTTTGCCATGCTGATTGTTTGACTATACTTTCTTTTATCATAGTTTGCTCTAGCTAGTTGATACCATAAAAGTGGATTTCGTGGCTCTATGCGCAAACCTCTTTCCAACTTATCAATTGCTGAAGAAGTGCGCCCAATCGATAAATCTGTACGCGCTTTAAGTAACAAAGCTTTAACCGCAGAAGAACTTTCAAGCGGAATTTGAGGCTTGGAAGGTTTTACTGATTTGACAGTGCCTAAAACTGGAGTAGCTGTTTTTTTTGTAGAACTATTTGCAGAACCATCAACCACTTTTGGCTTAGCCTTAATATTCCCACTACTATCATCAGGAATATTCGCATAAGGGTCAGTTTCAACAACTGACTTTTGTTTAATCTCTTCCTCCCACTTTTTTTCCTGAGAGACTGCCGCAACTTCCTTTTGGGTAATAACCGTATTAGTGGTTTGGTTAGGTTTATACTTATGCACCTTAGGTTTATAGGCTTGCACTTTAGGCTTAACTGGCGGCGTATACTGAAGAGCTGGCGGAGCAACTCTGACACTCGCTATTTCAGGAATATCAGGTAAATTACGCGTTTGAGACCTTTGATATACATAGTCATTATCATTACTAGAACAAGCACTCAACACTAGAGCCATGCAAGTCGTTATCAAGCCATATCGAATCGAATGTTTCATTATCATCATATCCATCACAATAAAAAGTGTAAAAAAAGGGGGGGATGGGTATATTAACTCAGGATTAGGGTAATATGCAGAACTTAACACAATATTTTTTTGATAGTTCGGTTCTTGCCTGAGCTCACCTGAGTAATTACAAAAATTATTACCTGAATCCGTGAGGCTAATGCGGATATGAGGGATAAGGTATTGGTTTCACAGTGGAATTAAAAAGCTCTGCATAATTGAGTTCACCATCTGCTAGCGCAGATGGGAAGCTCACTAAATCTTAGCTTACCCATAGGTTAAGCGGGTATTTCTTAAATCGCTGTGGAATCTCTTTAAAACTGAGACCTTTTAATAAAATCAGGAGCAAAAAAGCAAGCCAGAATGATCAAGTTATTTCATGCATGTTCCTAAGCTCCTAAGCGCATATTCTTCTCTGCAATAAGCATAACAGGATTTCCTTAAGGAAAGCCTAATCAAGTCCAATTATTTTTAGCTCACCAAATCGGACTTAATCAGGTTACTCTTACACAGTTTTTTACCAATCCTGGCCCTTCATATATCAAACCTGTATATATCTGCACCAAAGATGCACCTGCATCTAGCTTTTCTTGAGCATCTTTTGCTGATGCAATACCACCCACACCAATAATGGGAATTTGGTCTTTAAGATGCGCATGAAACTGGCGAATAACTGCTGTTGACATTTCTCGCACAGGTGCACCACTCAAGCCCCCTGCTTCATCGCCATAAGGCATACAACAAACAGCCTCACGCGAGAGTGTGGTATTAGTTGCAATCAAGCCATCCATATTATTATCGAGTAATGCTTCAGCGATACCAGCTATTTCTTGTTTGCTTAAATCAGGTGCAACTTTAACCACAATCGGTATATATTTTTCATATTGTGCGGCTAATTTTACCTGCTCAAGCTTCAATGCTGCTAGCAAACTATTTAGCTCATCACCATATTGCAAACTTCGTAAACCCGGAGTATTTGGTGATGAAATATTCACAGTGATATAATCAGCATAGGGATAAGCCACCCGCAGACAAATCAAATAATCTTCAGTAGCATTTTCAACATAAGTCTTAATATTCTTGCCGATATTGATCCCTATAATTCCTCTAAAGCCCTCTCGTCGTGCTTCGGCAACCTGATCTGTTAGATAATCAATGCCTTTATTATTAAAGCCCATACGATTGATAATGGCCTTTGCTTTTGGCAGGCGGAATAAACGTGGCTTTGTATTTCCAGGCTGTGGGCGAGGCGTTACTGTACCGATTTCAATAAAGCCAAAACCCAGTGCAGACAAGGCTTCAATATATTCACCATTTTTATCAAGACCTGCTGCCAAACCAATACGGTTGGGAAACTCTATACCCATCACATTGATGCAACTGTCAATAGTAGCATCGTGTGCCTTTAAATTGCTTGTATTGGTATTATTGAGCAACCCTAAGTTGTTGGCAATCGACAGAGCTTTAAGAGACAAACCATGAGCCATTTCAGGCGGTAATAAAAAGATTAGATTTCTAAGTAACTTATACATGCACTAAAGTATAACCAGTCAATCTAGTAATTAATACCTTATTTCCTTTACTCCATCAATATAGGATTGATGACTAACAACTTAAGGCGGGACAAACTCTTCGTAGGTTGGGTTAGCTTGCCGAGCATAGCGAGGTAACGTAACCCAACAAAATTTAATCTGAATTGTTGGGTTACGTTATTTCGCTACGCTCAATAATCTAACCCAACCTACAATTTAATTAAAGTATCATCCCGTTTTAAGTTGATAGCCACTAATCCGACCTACAAAAACAAAGATTTAATCCACTACCAGCCAAGCAACCTCTCTCAGGCTTGGGTATAATTCAAAACTCTGTGGCTCTCTGTGTTATAACAAAATGCAAAAACAGGGGGGGATGGGCAGGGCAAACGCATTAAAATCATAAGCCGAATAACACTTTATAGCGGAATTTGTCATTCCAAGCTGCTTTAAGTCTTTTCTTTTTAATGCTTAGTTTTGAAGCTTCTTTCTGTAA
>JALSLM010000040.1 GCA_026988295.1 Thiotrichaceae bacterium | reverse complement strand
CTGGATATTGCTCTAAAATTTTTTCAGCAAGCGTTGATTTCCCTACTTGTCTTGCTCCAAGCAATGCAACAGCAGGATTGCTATTGAGGCGTTTCTTTATTAATTGCGTTATGTTTCGGTTAATATACCCATGCATATTTGAAGTATACCTTTCAATATACATGGATTAAAGAGAAAACTGAAGCGACGTACTTGAAAAGAATCAAAGGGGTCAGACTCGATTGATATGATTGCATAAGCAGTTTATACCAGTATATGTTGTATCGATGAAAATACTATCGAGCATTTGCTTTATCTCTATCAAACTTGTGCTTACTGGTATCTAGAAATATTGCTTTGATTTGTTTTTCCTCATCTATTGTTAAATTAAGACCGTTGAATTTATTCTTATGCATTAAATCCATAAGAACATGAAAGCTTAATCATACCCAAACTCAAATAATATTTACATACTATCCATCTTTCTCATAGCTGGATGAGATTGCCTTGTGATGAAATGAGACTATTTGAACAGATGGGCGTTATTGCTCTAGAAAATAAGCTAGGAGGCTGTCCGAGAACTAAGAATTGACTGCAAATCCCATAAACATCATAATCTGAGTTTATCAAATTCGTTAAATAGAACAACTATTCGCCTCTTTTGATAAGCTCACCTTATAATATTTCTGAAATTTTCGTTTCAATCCGAGTTCTCAGACAGCCTCCTAGGAGGCTGTCTGAGAATAGGAGTCGTAGCGAGGGAAAGCTGATTTGAGCTAGATTTTTCACCAATTTGAGGGGAATAGTTGTTCTATTCACCGAAAATTGGAGGAAAATATAGCCAAATTCAGCTTTTCCGCAGTAGACTCTCTATTCTCGGACAGCCTCCTAGCACTCCAACAAATTGGGTTTGATGGATGCAGGACAAATTCATAGATACCCACCCCCCCTATTTTTACATTTTTTACAACACAGAGAGCCACAGAGTTTTTAATCGTTTCCAGGCTTGAGAGAGATTGCTTAGCTGATAGTGGGTTAAATCTGTGTTTTTGTAGGTCGGATTAGCGATAGCGTAATCCGACAAAGTGCGATAGTTAGTTGGGCTAAGGAAGACCTGATTAAGCTACTTTATCCATCAAGCTAATATTCATCAAACTAATGTAGGTATTCCTCTATATTTCTTAAAAAAACAATAACGGGGATGATTTTAACTCCATCAATTTCTAACTTATCTTTGCCACCATAAATTAGATAAGGGACGACTTCTGGATAGTCTTTTCTGAATTTTTTTAAACCACTTAGTTGTTTTCTGCTTATGTTGTGACTACGTTTTACTTCAATCGCATAAAATCCATGGTCTCCGTAGCAAATAATGTCTACTTCAGCACCTGTTGTAGTTCGCCAGAATGAAAGTTTGTAGCCCCATTCCATATATTCATTCATTGCTTTAATTTCTTGCAATATAAGTGATTCAAGACAAATGCCTTCAAGTTCTTCGGGGCTATCTAAAACCCCTTTTGGGCGTAGATGATAAAAAATACCAGTATCAAAAAAGTAAAACTTTCGATGTTGTGTTAGCCGGCGTTTGGCTCTTTTACTAAATACTGGTAAACGAAAAGCGATTAACAAATCTTCAAGAATAGAGAAATAGTTTTCTGCAACTTTTCGGTGTATGCCTGCTTCTCTTGCAATTTCTGTCACATTTAATGACTCTCCTTGGGAGAAGCTAGCGATTTCCATAAAGCGGCTGAAAGCACCGATGTTACGAGTCAACCCCTCTTGTTGTACCTCTTGCTCTAGATAGGTTTGAATATAAGCTTGCAAATATTTTTTGGGGTTCACTTCATTAAATACGGAGGGTAGCATGCCGTATTTTAGTGCGTGTATTAGGTCAAAATCATCACCTACTTCAGCACAGGTTAAAGGAAAGAATTGGTATTGTAGTGCTCGTCCAGCTAATAGGTTTACTTGGGTGTTTCTAAGTTTTCGCGCGCTAGATCCTGTTAAAACAAAGAACAGGTCTTTTCTTTCCTCAATAAGGCGATGGACCTCATCTAAGAGATTAGGGATTTTTTGCACTTCATCCATAACAACCCAGCCAGTATAATCTGAGGGGATATATTCTTCCAGACGGTTTTCTGAACCTAATAAGCGTCGTAATAATTCAGGTCGAAGAAAGTCTAGATAAATAGCCTCTGAGAAATGTGTTTTAAGCCAAGTCGTTTTGCCTGTACCGCGAGAGCCGAACAGGAAAAAGCTTTTATTTTTAGGTGGTTCAAATAGCCTTTGATACATAACAACCTGATGAAACGGATGTGAAAACTCCATTTTACACTGTTTTTAGGATGTTTAAAGTCCATTTTAACTTGTTTTACTTTCATTCAGTCTATCGTGCCTATATAGGTGAATGTTATTGCTCTAGAAAATAAGCCAAGGCATTGTCCCGTTCAGCTTCTATCTTTTCCCAATCAGGGAGCTGATAGCCGCGTATATTGACTTCGTCGGCATTTATTTTGTCAAATATATTAAACACAGGTCGTAATGCTGCACGGTAGCAGTAATTCTTAAACTGACTTATTTCATCGTCACCTTTGATACACTTGTATATTTCTAAGATTATTTCTTTGTCTGATATTTCCTTTAGATCAGCCATACATACACACCCTCTCAGGAGATTAAAACTCAACAAGCTACAAAAACTTTATCGTACTTTGCCGTTGATTTTCCTGAGCCTAATAAGCTTGCAAAGAACAGCATGAAGCCTTGCTTACCTCAAATTATAAAGTAACGCCAGAAATCTAAGCAGGGTCATATACCTTAGTTTTCGATCATAGCTTGCAGAAATTTTTCTGCACTTTTAATATATCCATTTTTTCAGCTAGCATTAGTACTTTCTAGTACTCCTATAAAATTAAGCTTTAGTTTTACGACATAACATCAAGCGATGTTGATCATCAATGATAAGTAGTGAGGAATGATGGTTTAGTGCTAATTGCATTGATTCTATCTACGCCAGTACAATGAGTGACCCCGCATCACTTTTGACGATAGCCATGCAAATACATCTTTTACTTCATTTTAGGCTGTTTCATCATAACGGGCTATATCAATATCCAAGCTTGATAAATGTGTTATGAACTCACTAAGGAACGTGCATGAAATAACTTGATCATTCTGACTTGCCTTTTTGCTCCTGACCGAATGATCTCAATCGTCGCGTAGAATAACCATGCTTCTCTTGAGATCATTGGATCAGAAATAAAAATTATACCTAAATCCGTGAGATCAATGCGGATTCAGGATAATGCTTTGGGTTACTCTAAAGGGATGAGGTATAGGTATCAGATTCTACGTGATTATGGATAGAGACTTAAAAGCACGCTACCGCCCTACCAGGGACATAATCTAGTATCTTTTAAGTAAAATCTGATCAAGTTGATTAGAACTTAGCAAGCCAAGAATAATTAGACTTGATCAGGTTTCCTTTAGGAGCTTGTGACTGAGGTGCAAAATCTAACACTACAAAGATGCAAACTTCATACTTCATACTTCAGCCACAAATTACAAATTACAAATTACAAATTACAAATTACAAATTACAAATTACAAATTACAAATTACAAATTAAATAGTGTAACTTATAGATTTAACTCACTACTCAAATCAACAACAGCGCATAACAACAAGTCGTAAGAATACGCCATTAGCCCTATAATTCAAGGTTAATTTAGCAGTATTCTGCTTTAGTTTTATTCGGTTCTCCATCAAAACTCACAACGCCATAGCTTTATACCTGAATCCATGAATCCAATGTGGATAGCATGTTCACTGTGCCGTAGTGAACTCACGGATTCAGATTATATTTAACAATACTTCAGGTTTTTGAATTACTATTCATCAAACCTACCCACTGTTTCTTCATTTTTTCTGTAAGATTATTATCTCTCATTAATAACAATTATAGGAGTCCCCAATGATGACATTTCAATCTATTATTCTTGCTGTTATATTTTCTGTTTGCTCTATTTCTGCTTTCGCTGAAACGGTTAATTTGAACAAGGCAAATGCCGCTACACTACAACACTATCTCAAAGGTATTGGCAATAAAAAAGCACAAGATATTATTGAGTATCGCAAACAACACAGTGGCTTTAAGTCTC
>JALSLM010000039.1 GCA_026988295.1 Thiotrichaceae bacterium | reverse complement strand
CCGTAAAAACGACGAAAACAAGCTAAAAACACGCCATTTTGTGATTAAAAAATAATCATTTGTTTTTTAAGAAAATAAAGGGCTTTTGATGATTGCAGAAGTGATTGTTCTCAGACAGCCTCCTAGGGTAGCCTCGCTAAAAATAATCCTGTTTTTCAAATAGTATTAACCTAAAATCTGAATAATGAATATGTTTATTAATAAAGGAGTTTCTATGACAAACTTAAAATTTGCGGTTGCGGTAGCTGTACTTGCTATTACTACTACGAGTAATGCTACTGACTTTAAACCAGCCGTGGTTTTTGATATGGGAGGGAAATTTGACAAGTCATTTAATCAGGGTGTTTATCGTGGCGCAGAAAAGTTTAAAGAAGAATCTGGCATCAAATATCGTAGCTTTGAAGTAACTAATGAAACCCAGCGTGAACAAGCGATTCGCAAAATGGCACAGCGTGGCAGTGATCCTGTGCTAGGTATAGGTTTTGCTCAAGGACCTGCGGTTGAAAAAGTTTCAAACGAATTCCCTAAAACCCGTTTTGCAATTATAGATATGGTGGTTGATAAGCCTAATGTGCAGTCTATTGTGTTTAAGGAGCAAGAAGGTTCTTTCTTAGTAGGGATGCTCGCGGCAATGGCTTCTAAATCAGCTAAAGTTGGTTTTGTTGGTGGTATGGATATTCCGCTTATTCGTCGTTTTGCCTGTGGTTATGAACAGGGTGCTAAGTATTCCAACCCTAAAATAGAAGTATTGCAAAATATGACAGGGAGCACACCATCTGCGTGGAATGATCCTAGTCGTGGTGGTGAATTAACTAAGAGCCAATTTGACCGTGGTGTTGATGTTGTTTTTGCCGCAGCAGGTGGTACAGGCGTTGGTGTTTATCAAGCGGCTAAGGATGCTGGCAAACTGGCAATTGGTGTAGATTCCAATCAAAATCATTTACATCCAGGAACTATGCTGACTTCAATGGTTAAGCGTGTTGATATTGCGGCATACAATGTTTTTAAATCTGCCAAAGAAGGAACCTTTAAAGCAGGAATTAAATCACTTGGTCTTGCTGAAGATGGTGTTGGATGGGCACTAGATGAAAATAATAAAGATTTAATCACAGATGAAATGAAAAAAGCGGTTGATCAGGCTAAAGCAGATATTATTGCGGGTAAAATCAAGGTGCATGATTATATGTCAGATAATAGCTGTAAATATTAAGGAAACCCTGATCAAGTCCAATTATTTTTAGCTTGCCAAATCTGCCGTTTTTTCCCCTGAAGATCAACGCAATAGAATAACTATTACGTCTCACTTCATGAAAAATAGCGACAGATTTTTCTGCGCTAAATTCTAATCGACTTAATCAGGATTTCCTCAAGGAAATTGTTCTTCATTATTTGGTAGAGAATTAAATCTGTTTTTTTGTAGGTCGGATTCGTGATAGCGTAATCTGACAGATTTCGATAATTTGTTGGGTCAATCTATACCCTGAATCCTGTGCCGTAGTGACCTCACGGATTCAGGTTACTGCCAACTATTCTTAGAGCAATAAGGGTTAATCAAGATGGTAAATTCTGATTCTACTAATCTAGCCAGCTCCTCGGCTTCAGCTTCACCAATGGCAATTGATCTCAGAGGTATTTCAAAAGCCTTTGGCACTGTGCAAGCAAATAAAAATGTCAACTTTGCTGTTCCTAAAGGGACTATTCACGGCATTGTGGGTGAAAATGGTGCCGGAAAATCTACCCTCATGAGTATTCTCTACGGATTTTATGAAGCAGATAGTGGTGAAATTTATATAGCAGGGGAAAAAACCAAGATTCGAAATTCAACGGATGCTATCGCAGCTGGCATTGGTATGGTTCATCAACATTTTATGTTGGTCGATAATTTTACTGCCTTAGAAAATATTATGCTGGGAGCTGAATCTGGAGCTATGCTTTCTAATAGCATTAAAGTAGCAGCGAAAGAGCTTGAGCGACTAGAATCTGAATTTGGTTTGTATATTGACAAAAATGCCGAAACAGGTAAGTTGCCTGTGGGTCAACAACAGCGTGTTGAAATCCTAAAGGCACTTTATCGTGGGGCTGAAATTCTTATTTTAGATGAGCCCACTGGCGTTTTAACACCCCAAGAAGCTGATCAGTTATTTGAAATACTTAATTCTCTTAAACAACGTGGTGTAACAATTATCATTATTACGCATAAACTACGTGAAATAATGGATTTAACGGATAATGTATCCATTATGCGGCAAGGTGAAATTGTCGCTAATGTAAAAACATCAGAAACTAACCGAGAAGAACTTGCAGAACTCATGGTTGGTCGCAAGGTGCGCATGGATCTTGATAAGGCACTTGCCAGTCCGCAAGAAACTCTATTACAGGTCAATAACTTAACAGTCACAGATGAATATGGCATTAATCGTGTTGACAATATTTCATTTGAAGTACGCGCAGGTGAGATTGTTGGTATAGCAGGCGTATCAGGTAACGGTCAAAGCGAGTTGCTTGAGGCTCTGTCAGGTATACGCATTTTTAATCATGGTAAGGTTGTCATCAACGGTGAGCTTATCACTCCCAAAATACATCGAAATCCTGAGCAAATCAGGGCATCTAAAATTGCCCATGTGCCAGAGGATCGTATAAAACGCGGTCTTGTTCCTCCTTTTTCTGCAAGCGAATCCTCTCTGCTTGGCTATCATAAGCGTCACTTATTTAATGGGGCAATTTTAACACATTCTGGGGCAATCAAGACACATTGTACGCAGTTGATGGATGAGTTTGATGTGCGCCCAAAAGACCCATCTTTAAAATCAGCTAACTTCTCAGGTGGGAATCAGCAAAAGCTTATTTTAGCGCGAGAAATAGATCTTAAACCTAAAGTGTTATTAGTTGGACAGCCCACTAGAGGTGTTGATATTGGCGCGATTGAATTTATTCATAAACAAATTATTAATATGCGCGATGCTGGCAGTGCTATTTTATTAGTTTCTGGTGAACTGGATGAATTAATGTCATTAGCAGATCGTATATTGGTCATGTTTGAGGGGCGAATTGTGGGAGAGCTTAATGCCGATGAGGCAGATGAGACAACATTGGGTTTAATGATGGCAAATTCACTTTCAAAAATTCCAGAACCAGAACTGGAGGCAAGCAGATGAGTCAAATTAAAAGACCCTTACCAGTTTGGGCTGATGTTTTTTTAATTCCTCTAATAAATATACTGTTGGCTCTGTTTGTCGCTGGCATTATTATCTTCTTAATTGGTGAAAACCCTTTTGAAGCATTGAAAATAATGCTTAATGGTGCTTTCGGTTATGACGAAGGTATTGGTTATACGCTTTATTACACCACAAACTTTATCTTTACAGGGTTGGCGGTAGCTGTTGCCTTTCATGCTAATCTATTTAATATCGGTGGAGAAGGTCAGGCTTATCTAGGTGGTTTAGGTGTCGCCATTGTATTACTGACCTTGGATAAATATTTGCCATTCTGGATATTGTTGCCATTGGCAATTTTGGCAGCCGCTGCTTTCGGTGCTCTGTGGGTTGCAATTCCTGCTTATCTACAAGCTTATCGGGGTAGCCATATTGTTATTACCACTATTATGTTTAACTTTATTGCTGCTAATTTAATGGTTTATTTATTGGTGAATATATTTATCGTACCAGGAAGCATGTCACCTGAAAGCCGTGTTTTTTCTGAAAATGCACAGTTACCATTTATGCATGACGTACTTGGCTGGTTTGGCTTACAAATTACTCATACTCCTTTAAATATCAGCATCTTTATAGCCTTAATTTGTTGTGTTTTAGTTTGGCTGTTTATTTGGCATACCCGATGGGGTTATGCCATACGTACCGTAGGATTTAGTGAATCAGCTGCTGCTTATGCAGGAATTAACTCAAAGAAAACAATCATGATGGCGATGGGTATTTCTGGGGCATTAGCAGGTATGGTTGGTCTTAATGAAATCATGGGAGTACATCACAAACTATTGCTTAATTTTGTTGCTGGCTATGGCTTTACAGGGATCGCAGTTGCTCTCATGGGGCGCAATCATCCCTTTGGTATAGTGATTGCCAGTTTATTATTTGGTGCTTTATACCAAGGTGGTGCAGAGCTTGCTTTTGATATGCCGAGTATTACTCGTGAAATGGTTGTTGCCATACAAGGTTTGATTA
>JALSLM010000038.1 GCA_026988295.1 Thiotrichaceae bacterium | reverse complement strand
CTGATCAAGCCACAAAACACATATTTGCCCCGCTACTGCATGGGAATAGGTGAGTACTGGACACCCGTACCAGGTGACCACAACCACACATTTGGATTTGTTCCTGTTTCTATATCAATCATGCCTGCATATTTCCAAGGCATATTAGCATTAGCATCTTGCCACGTTTTGCCACCATCTTTGGAAAATACTATACCAGCTGAGTTTCCCTGACCACCAGAGTGGTAGCTTAGTGATGATGATGCATAGATCAAATCAGGATTACTCGGAGAAATTGCTACGCCTCGCATATTGTTATCTTTAATAAGTTTTTTAAAGCTTTGCCCTGCATTGTCTGAGCGATATAAGCCTTTATTTTTTCCATAGGCAGTTACATAGACTCTAAATTTTTTATTGGGATCGGTTCTTATATCAAAGACTCCCTCCCATGCTTGCAGTGAGTCATCGCTAAAGGTTGGAATAATGTCATTACGTATATTTTTTTGGGATTTTCTAAATTCAGGAATAAACTTTCCACCAATTTCTTTCCAGTGTTTGCCAGCATCAGGTGATCGCCATAAACCACCTTCGCCTCCAGCAAAAACAAGATTGCCATTAAATTTATCAACCTGTGTGAATTTTAAGCCGCCTGTTTTCTTTGCATTTAAAACGATATGCCAGTTTAGCCCATCATCTGTAGATTTATAAACACTACCATTAACTGTTATATATAGGGTTCTTTTCTTCACAAGGCTATTTTCATCCATAGAAAGCCCATACATTCTTACCGCTTTAGAGCCTGTTGGCAGACCTTTACCTACTTTTACCCAGTTTTCTCCATAGGTTTCACTTTTGAATAGAGCTGTTTCTCCATCAAATTGAGCTTGACTGAAGGATGCCCAAACAGTTGCTTCTCGTTTTGGATCACTGATAAGAGTATTTACATTTCCCCCGCCGCCTCGAATGGCTACTTTGGGTTTAACAGGCACTTTACCCACATTCCATGAGAATTTTGGATATTTATTATAGTTTGGTAGTGATCTTGTCCACGATGCACCATGATTTTTGCTATACCAAAAACCAATATCATAGCCACCTATATAGACAATATTTGAGTTTTTATTATTTACATCCAAAGCATGTCCATTAATGTTATCTAGCCCTGTTGACAACCATTCATCTTCAGCCACTTTTTTGGTTGATATATTATTTAATGTTTTTCCTGCATCAAAGCTCGCCCAAGCCCATTGACCAAAAGATCCAAAGAAGTTATTAGAATTGAAAATATCTTTTGTCAGTGTTTTAGATAAGCCATGAAAACTTGGTGTAAAAGTAAAATATTGATTTTCAGAATAGCCAACAGACCAATCAGATGGTTTACCCGTGTGTGACCAAGTTTTTCCTGCATTTTTAGTCTCCCAAGTGCCAGCATTATCGTTCCAATCATAGGGGGAAAGAATGTCTACCAAGCGAATGGTTTGTGGGCTTTGAGTGTCAACACTGATAATCCCTGTTTTATCTGTTAGTTTATTAAAGCTTTTTCCGCCATTATCACTTGCATAAAAAGAACCCATCGTTTTAGCATCAGCAATATAACCATCAAAACTACTATCTCCGTCAACATATTCAATGGGTTTTCCAGATTTGTCTGTGCCACAGGGATTAGCATGAAAGGTACTGACATAGATTTTATTTGGGTCAGAAGGATGTAGGTCTACATCTAAAATATCACCTAAATCTTTCGCGATTCTTTGCCAGCTCTGCCCGCCATCCTCAGATTTATATAGCTGAGCCGGACCACAACGAAAACGTGCTTTGCCCGTAACGGCATAGATCAGTTCACTATTTTGTCGGTTTATTTTTATTTTAACGACCACTGCTTTTTTAGGTAGACCCTTGGTTCTGATGATTTTCCAGTGATCACCAGCATCTGTACTTTTCATAAAGGTTAGCTGAGGTAACCAATATTCATAATGGGCTAAATAAGCAATGGAAGGCTTATCAAAAGCCATTGCGATACTCTCGATATAACCTTCTGGCTTGCTTGTTTCTGTTATAGGGCTATGAGTCTCTAGCTTGGTTTTATAAATTAGCTTGCCACCATCTTTAGTTTTATAAAGACCATGCCCCGTACCGATTAAAAATATATCACCATCTTTAGTGTGAAAACCTAAGCTATTGATATGTGTATCAAGCAAGCCATTTTTAGCACCAAGAACATCCCAGCTTTTGCCTTTATCAGTGCTACGATAAACGCCACTCAAGTCAGATGCAGCTAATATCACCCCTGAAGCTGTAGCGCCAACCATTGAAATAGCACCACCTCCACCAGGATTAGTTCTAACCCAGTTATGCGAAGTGGTTTTTTCAGTATAAGCACAACTAAATATAAAAAAAGGTATACAGAGAGTAATTAGCAATAAGAACTTATTAAGGATATTCATAATAAATATAAACTAGAGATATATTTTTGAATAGATAATTATACCTCTATTACTTCTACCTCAAGGAATTTATAGATAAGAGTACGAATCTATAAGATTATTAGTAATTATTGTTTTATTACAGTGGCTTACATTAATAATTTGATTTAAAATTCTTAATTCTCTCTGCAGCTTCAATACATTCATCTAATGTTGCTACAAGAGCCATTCTAATACGATTCTTGCCAGGGTTTATGCCATCAACTTTACGCGATAAATAACTACCAGGGACAACATTGAGATTCTCTTTTGCATAGATTTCGCGGGTAAATACTTCATCATCCATATCAACATCCGCCCAGAGGTAAAAACTAGCCTGAGGTTTTTGCACATTCATAATGGGAGATAAAATATCTAGTACAGCATCAAATTTCTCACAGTATAACTTACGATTATCTTGAACATGGGCTTCATCACCCCACGCAACAATACTAGCTGCCTGACTTGGTGGAGGCATTGCGCCACCATGATAGGTTCGATAGAGTAAAAATTTTTCTATAACTTCAGCATCACCAGCGACAAACCCTGAGCGTAAACCAGGCGCATTGGAGCGTTTCGATAAACTATGAAAAACCATACAACGCTTAAAGTCAGTATTCCCAATCTTCGCTGCTACTTCAAGTAAGCCAACAGGCGGCCTTTTCTCATCAAAATAAATCTCTGAATAACATTCGTCACTAGCAATAATAAAATCATGCTTCTCAGCAAGACTTAATAATAACTTAATCTGCTCCTCATCAACCACAGCACCAGTAGGATTACCAGGACTACAAAGGTAAATAAGCTGGCAATCATCCCAAGTTTTAGCATCTATCACTGCAAAATCAGGAATAAAATTATTTTCAGCAGTGCAAGGCATATAAACAGGCTCAGCTCCCGCTAAAAAAGCTGCCCCTTCATAAATTTGATAAAAAGGATTGGGCATTAAAACCTTAGGATTTTTCTTACTACGGTCAATCACCGTTTGAGCAAAGGCAAACAAAGCTTCTCGCGTACCGTTTACGGGCAATATATGTTTTTCAGCATCAATATTATGCTCAGCAATATTAAAGCGTTGGCTTAACCATTTAGCAATAGCCAGTCGCAATTCAAGAGTTCCCTTAGTTAATGGATAATTAGCAAGACCTAAAAGATTATCTTGCAGGGCATCTAATATGATCTGTGGTGTTGCATGTTTGGGTTCACCAATAGAGAGAGAAAGTAGAGGTTTATTGGCAGGTTCTACCCCCGCTTTTAATACAGAAATTCTTTGAAAAGGGTAGGGTTGTAGGCTTGCTAAATCAGGGTTCATAGCTATGTGATAAATAATTGAGAATATCTATTATAGCCCGTTTTTTTGGTGCTAATTAAGAGATAAGTAAAATAAAATAATTGGTACAGGTTAAATTAGCGATAGTGTAATCTAACACCTGAATCCGTGAGGCCACTACGGCACAGGACACAAGCCATTGATTCATCACGGGTTAAAAAAATACCCGCTTAACCTATGGGTGAAGCTAAGATTTTTTAAATCCCGTGCTAAGCCAATATCTTACGCCCTGCTATCCGCATTGACCTCATGGATTCAGGTAACAAATAAACCCATATATAAGCCAACATTATAAAAAATGCAAAAAAAGGGGGGGGGGATGCAGGGCAAACGCATTAAAATCATAAGCCGAATAACACTTTATAGCGGAATTTGTCATTCCAAGCTGCTTTAAGTCTTTTCTTTTTAATGCTTAGTTTTGAAGCTTCTTTCTGTAATAGATTCAAAC